>JBKJMZ010000158.1:0-59605 GCA_046596255.1 Ferruginibacter sp.
CCTTTTCCCAAACAGCCGAAAACATCATCATCATTACAACCGATGGCCTTCGCTGGCAGGAGGTATTTAGAGGTATGGACAGTGCTATTGCCAACAATAAAAAATTCAACCAGGATGACAGTGCATCGATCTTTAAAAAATACTGGGCTGCCAATGCTATCGAGAGAAGAAAGAAGTTAATGCCTTTTACCTGGAGCATCATTGAAAAAAATGGCCAACTATACGGCAACAGGAACCTGGGTAATAAAATAGATAATGCAAATCCTTACTGGTTCTCCTACCCCGGTTACAGCGAAATATTTACCGGTTATGCCGATACACTGATCAACAAAAATGATTATCCACCTAACCCAAATATTACAGTGCTGGAATTTATAAACAAACAGCCAAAATATAAAAATAAAGTTGCTGCATTTGGTGCATGGGACGCATTTGACAGGATATTGAATGAAGGAAGAAGTAAGATCCCTGTTTATTCAGCCTTTGATAAATTTGGCGCTGCAAATCCCAATGCGACAGAAAAACTGATCAATACTTTATCAAAAGACAGTTATAAGCCTTTTGGTGAAGCCGAATGCCTGGATGTATTTACGCATTACGCTGCCATAAATTACCTGCAAACAAAAAAACCAAAACTGCTATATATCTCTTATGGTGAAACAGACGAATGGGCGCATAGCGGGCAATACAGGGATTATTTAAATGCAGCCAACATGGTTGATAAATGGATAAGGGATATCTGGAACTATGTTCAGAGTGACCCTTTTTACAAAAACAAAACGGCCATTTTAATAACTACAGACCATGGCAGAGGTGATATTAAAAAAGAAGAGTGGACAAGCCATAACAATAAGATCCTCGATAGCTACCAGATATGGATGGCCGCCATTGGGCCTGGTATAAAAAACAAAGGTGAAGTAAAAAGCGATCAACAGTTTTACCAAAAACAGATCGCACAAACAATCGCCTCCATACTTGGTTTTACTTATAAAGCAGTACATCCTGTTGCAGAAAAAATTGAACTTAATAAAGAGTAGATCAATACTAACCCACCTTCGACTTGCTGTCAATCAAGCGAATCTGTCAAGCCTGAGCTTGCCTTGCTCCGCCATAGCGGCTACGCAAAGGCGAGTCGAAGGCGGGTTATTTAAGATTCCGGGTTCGACAAGCTCACCCTGACATTTTTTTATTAAAAAGCTGGAACTGTTGCAATAAGGCTATCTGATTACCTGCCCTAACAAAATTATGGCCATCATATGCAGCGCCATAATATTTATCATCGTTGATATGATCAGTTAAAAAACGCAAGGCCTGCATATAAATCATAAACTCACCTGCATAGGGAATATATTTTTTTTCTGTTGCAGTCAGTTTCTCTCCCATTTCAGACAGGTAACCATTTACAATAGCTTGATAAAATTCCGGGCGCACTTTAATTTTAGAATGATCTTGCTCTTCCTCACTAACGGGGCAAACATAAGTCCGCATCATATCACCCAGGTCACTTATGAAATAACCTGGCATCACCGTATCCAGGTCTATAACACAAAGCCCGTTCCCTTCCGAATCAAACAAAACATTACTGATCTTGGTATCGTGGTGTGTAACCCTGGTCATGCATACAGCTTTGCAAATTTCATATTCATTAACAATGCCTTTGTTTTGCTTAAGCACTGTGATCAGCTCTTCCGACTGGCCTATCCTTTCTGGATTACCCGATATCAAAGCCTCTTCAAATTGAGCATAGCGAAGTGATAAATTATGAAAGTCGGGCAGCGTTATTTTTAAAGCTGATGCATACAGCCCTGATGATAATTTTGTGAACCGGGCAAACTGCCTGGCTGCTTCATAAGCCTGTTCAGGCTTTTCAACCACATCAACCGTGTGGGAATTTGGAATAAATGGAAACATCCTGTAATATCCGTCTACTGTTTCCTTACCGTCTATCGTTACGCATGGAGATACAAATAAATAAGATGAAAAATTCTTTTCTAAGTAATCAGCGATTAGCCTGATATTAAAAGCAATATCTTCCGGCCTTTTAAAAATTTTATGATTGATCTTCTGCAGTACAAACTGCTGCTCCCCGCTTTTTACCAGCCATGTTAAATTGATCAATCCATTACCAAGTGGTTTTACAATGCACTCATTTTCATCAATACCATATTGCAATAAAATATTCCTCATATCTGCTAAATTCGTGTAATTCGTATAATTAGTGTTATCAATTGAAACTTAAAGTAGAAATATTAAAAGAGCATTCCAAAACCCAATGCACAAAAATTGTGAACTGGGTTGGAAATAACCAGGAAAGGTTTGATGAACTTTTCGATCTGTTCCTGCAGGAAGAACATCGTGTAGCCCAGATTGCCGGCTGGCCCATGAGCAATTGTGTTATTGCCCACCCGGCATTGATCAGTAAACACTGGAAAAAATTCCTTAGCAACCTTGAAAAGCAAAATCTCCACAACGCGGTAAGACGCAACAGCATGAGGTTGATGGAAGAAATTGAGATCCCGGTAAAATATCATGGTGCCATTATGAATACCTGTTTCCGGTTCCTTAAATCGCCAACAGAATTCCTAGCGGTTAAGGTATCGGCTATGTCGGTACTTGCCGAACTTGCAAAAATATATCCCGAAATAAGCCAGGAGCTGAAATTAATGATAGAAGACCAGTTTCCGCAGCAGACGGCTGGCTTTAAAAGCAGGGCTAAAAAAGTATTAAAGCAACTTGAGAAATTATAACTGCCGCTTCTTCATTATCGATATTGCAGAACCCTCCGCCACAAAAATAGAATCTGGTTGTCTTTTATTCAGTTCAGAAAAATCATTACCATACAAAGCTCTAAAATCACAATCCACCAGGTAGTCTTTCAGCGGGTAACTATTCCAGGCAGGATGCTGTACATTATACTCATATGTTGTAGTTGCATTGTATTTTGAATAGCCCCAATAGTGTTCAGCAATGAATTCTTCATCCGATCCTGCAATCATTGGCAATGCATGCTTTTCAACAGTGGCTTCAATCCTGTTCCACTTATCGCGGTGTTTCCATTGATAACTCAAATGCATTTCATTAGCGGTTTCAGTCAATAAATGCTTCATCCTTTTGGTCACATATTTTTCATGGTACAATGTATTTGCAATTAAGCTGATGGCTGGCTTAGGTACGATCTCTTTGATAAAGACAGTGCCGCGTTTCCATTGGCCATTGTCATTATGCCGTACATAAAAGCGCAGGTTCACTTCTTCAAAATTTACATGAAAAGGGATCTGGAAGCCAAGGATCTTTGTATTCATAAACATAAATCCAACAAGGCTGACATATGCTTTGTTATTAAAAAGATCAAGCTCCGTTTTGAAGGGCAGGTAAGGCTTGAGTATGGCCGGGTCAATAGTGTAATTGGCCATGATGAGGTTCTTCCATGCTGCCGTTAAAAATTTTGAAGCCATATGTAGATAACGTAAGTAAGCGTTAATTGTTTACATCTACAACAATACAGATCAATAAAGCATTCTTACTTTTATGGTGCCTTTCACCTGTCTTAATAATGTCAATGCATTTTTACTC
Source organism: Ferruginibacter sp. (assembly GCA_046596255.1). Taxonomy (GTDB): domain Bacteria; phylum Bacteroidota; class Bacteroidia; order Chitinophagales; family Chitinophagaceae; genus Ferruginibacter. Next base: position 3,574 of record JBKJMZ010000158.1, read on the forward strand.
AGGTTCTTATTTACATCCAGCACCACATAACCAATAAGGTCATTGGTTTTTAAATACTGTCCAAGGATATTGATCTTATGCTTGCTCAATTGCGTATTGATCTCTGAAAGCACACCCGGTACATTATGATGAATATGCAGGATGCGGTGAGTACCTTCCTGCGGGGGCAGCGACAGTTCCGGGATGCTATGAGAGCCTGTGCTGATACCCTTCTCCAGGTAATTAAATAATTTACCGCTTACATCATCGCCAATATTATGCTGGGCCTCCTGTGTGCTACCACCAATATGCGGCGTAAGCAATACATTATTTAATCCCTGCAAAGGGGTTGAAAAATCATCGCCATTCTTTTCAGGCTCAACAGGAAAAACATCCACCGCTGCGCCGCTCAAATGTTCATTGAGTAAATATTTGCGTAAGTCATCCAGGTCAACCACTTCTCCCCTTGCATAATTAATAAGTATACTCCCCTTTTTAAAATGCTTCAGTATATTTTTATTGATGAGATTCTTTGTGCTGGATAGTTCAGGCACATGCAGCGTTACGATATCGGCTTTACTTACTACTTCCTTCAGGCTCTTCCTGTCTTCGGCATTACCTAAAGGGAGTTTTGTTTCTGTATCATAAAAGATCACTTTCATGCCAATGCTTTCGGCAAGCACACTAACCTGTTTGCCTATATTACCATAGCCAATTATACCCAGGGTTTTACCACGCAACTCATAACTCCCGCTGGCCTCCTTCATCCATATACCTTCATGAGCCGCTTTATTCTTGTCAACAATTCTTCTTATCAGCATGATTGATGCACCTATTACCAATTCTGCCACACTTCTTGTATTACTATATGGTGCATTAAACACAACTACTCCATTTTCTGTGGCTCCTTCCAAATCTACCTGGTTAACACCAATACAAAAACAACCTATGGCCTGTAATTTTGGGGCTGCATCCAGTATCTTCTTTGTTACCTGTGTTTTACTCCGTATGCCCAGCAGGTGAATATCTTTAATGGCCGCCACTAGTTCATCCTCACTTAATGCCCCATTTATTTTTTTTACATTTACATAACCGGATCCATGAAAATGTTTTACAGCTACATCGCTGATATTTTCCAGGAAAAGAATGTTTATTTTCTCTTTTGGATAACTGGTTATTTTATTTTCAGGCATGATTTTTAGGACGTATTTTGCACAAATATATTCTAACTACAGTTTAAAAATTTATAATGTCCTTGAACAGAAGTATATTTTCCAAGATCTCTATTATTTTTTTCTTATTCAGCATTATAATATTCATTCATGCTTCCTGTATAACGAAGCCTGATAAGGCCGTTATAAAAAAAGAGAATCCTATAGTTTTATTGGAGCTACCAAAACCCGGCACCATTTCTGAAAACGAAAAGAACCGGATCAGGCTCCTCAGTAAGCATTGGTTCGATTCTGCTTTAAAACAACGGGGATTTAGCGGGGGTATGCTCGTTGCTAAAGACGGCAATATTATTTTTGAAGAATATAATGGAACGGCAAATATTCCGGGCACAGATACCATCACTGCAAATTCTTCTATGCACATTGCCTCTGTGTCTAAAACTTTTACGGCTATGGCTGTTTTAAAACTGTGGCAGGAAGGCAAACTGAATATTGAAGAAGAATTCAGCAGGTATTTTCCCCTGTTTAATTATCCCGGTGTAACTATCCGTAACCTGCTTAACCACCGCAGCGGACTACCCAATTACAATTATTTTATGGAATACCTGGGTTGGGATAAAACCCAATACGTGAGTAACAATGATGTGCTGAATTTTTTAGTGGCCCGCAAAACAGAACTGAAAAATGTTACTAATCCAGGCACTCATTTTAACTATTGCAATACCAATTACGCATTGTTAGCGCTGGTGATAGAAAAGGTTTCAGGTCAAACTTATGCTGAATATATGAAGAACAGTTTTTTTATTCCGCTGGGGATGAAGAACAGTTATGTGTTCGCACTTGCAGATACATTAAAAGCGATTCCAAGCTATAATTGGAGAGGTGGTTTGGAGCCTTACACTTTTTTAGACCAGGTATATGGCGATAAGAATATTTTCAGTACGCCGGCCGACCTGCTGCTCTGGGACAGGGTTTTATCGACCAATATCATTTTTACGAATGAAACACTGCAACAGGCCTATACAGCTTACAGTAACGAAAGGCCGGGCATTAGGAATTATGGTTTGGGCTGGCGCATGTATCTTTTGCCAAATGATAAAAAGATCGTTTATCATAATGGCTGGTGGCATGGCAGTAATTCAACTTTCATAAGGTTAATTAATGAAAATGCAACGATAATTGTAGTGGGCAATAAATTCACCCGTAATGTATATAAGGCTAAAATGCTCACCGGTATTTTTGGAGATTATTATAATCCTACAGAAGATGATGAGAGTGGTTCAGCAAAAGAAGCCATATCTATAAAAGCCCAACTCTCTACCTCCGACTCTATACTCAAACCATCCAGGGTTGAAAGCCGCTCCTCAAAAAAGAAAAAAAGGTAATTCATTACTCACTTTTGCAGGTTTTTGCACAGTATGTGCAATATTTTTAGTTAAAGATGCAGCTTTATGCATTTTTTATTATTAAATTGAGCCATAATTTTAACGAAATGCTTAAAAGAGAACGACAGGCGTACATTATGCATCAGGTTAACCTGCACAACAAAGTGCTGTCTACAGCTTTAAGTACCGAAATAGAAGTATCGGAAGATACCATCCGCAGGGATCTCCAGGAATTGAATCAAAAGGGTAAATTAATAAAGGTGCATGGCGGCGCCTTATCGCATTCCTTCAGTCAAACCAGTTACTCTTTTGAGAAAGTATATGCTCAAAATCATAAACAGATAATTGCCGAAAAAGCGGCTAAGCTTATCCGGGATGGCATGTTTGTATTGACTGGCGGGGGAACAACTATTATAGAACTTGCACGGACTTTACCCATACCCTTATGTGCAACTTTTATTTCCGGCAGTATCCCGGCTATTGTTGAGTATATGCATCATCCCAATATTGAAGTGATCGTAATAGGCGATAAATTATCAAGGAATTCAAAGATAACCCTTGGTGCTGACGCCATTGCCAGGATAAAAACTTTAAAACCCGACCTATGCTTTTTAGGTATTAACGCTATAGATTTACAACATGGAATTACCGATAGTGACTGGGATGTGGTACAGTTAAAGCAAACTATGATCGAATCATCGCAAAAAGTTGTTTGCCTTACCATTTCTGAAAAAATAAATACCATACAGCCGGTAAAGGTTTGTGATCTTTCAAAGATCGATATATTGATCACAGAATTGCCTGCTGATGTTGCCCTGCTTAAACCTTATGTGGATGCAGGTATAACTGTAATTTAGTAACCAGAAATAAAAATATTTTTTTAAACCAACTAAACACGACTATATGAGAAAAATTGCAAACAGATTAATTGCTATTCTGTTTTTCCTGATGCCATTGGCCTCCTTTGCGCAATCCCGCATTTCGGGCAGGGTTGTCAATGAAAAAGATGGTAGAGGAATAGAAGGAGCTTCGGTAATGGTAAAAGGCACAAATGCCGGTACCAACACCGATGCTAACGGAAGTTTCACCATCTCTGCCAATAAGGGCGATGTGTTAGTCATCAGCTCGGTCAACTTTTCCAGCCAGCAGGTAAAAATTGGTAATAATACCACAATTACAGCCCGGTTGGTATCAACAGATGTTACCATGGATGAAGTGGTGGTAACCGCTATGGATATAAAAAGAAATGCCCGGGAACTGGGATATTCTGTACAAAAGATTGGAGGCGCCGAAGTACAGGAAACACAGCGTGAAAATTTCCTCAATGCATTGGGAGGACGGGTAGCCGGCGTAAGTATAACCCCTACAAGTGGTAATGCCGGAGCATCCACCAATATTGTTTTGCGGGGATATAATTCATTAGCCTTAAGCAACCAACCACTATTTGTTGTTGATGGAACAATAGTTGATAACTCCGTTATTGATGAAAACAGCAATGGAGGCAGTGGACTTGGCCTGGTAGAGACCTCAACCGGTGGTGGCAGGCCTATCAATCAAACCACTAACAGGGGTAACGATTATACCAACCGTGTTTCTGATATGAACCCCAACGATATAGAATCAATAACTGTTTTAAAAGGGCCTGAAGCAACAGCGCTATACGGCAGTCAGGCAAGTTCGGGCGCAATCATTATCACCACAAAAAAGGCAAAACTTTCTGCATCAAGAAAGATAAAATTGGGTAGCATCAACTACGATAACAGCTTTAGGGTACAATTTGTGGAAAGGCTACCTGAAATATTTACTGATTATGATATGGGTACCAATGGTAGGTTGGATAGCAGTTTTGCTTACTTTGGTCCAAAATTACCTGCAGGCACTCAAAAAAGAAATCAGGTTAAAGACTTCTTTAAAACAGGTTTTTCACAAACACATAATTTAACGGTTGATGTAGGTAATAAGGATATGAGTTTTAAGATCTCAGGTTCAGCATTTGACCAGTCGGGTACCGTACCAGATAATAAATACACCCGATATACCATCAGGATCAGCAACACAACCCGTTTTAAAAAAATATTGGAAATAACCCCTGCTTTTACATATACCCACAGTACTAATAAAAAACCGATACGCAGCAGTAATGGATACTTAAGTACGCTTTTACGCTGGCCGGTTAATGATGATATTGGTGTTGCCTATAACCCGGATGGTACTAAGAGAGAACTCTATCCAGCCGGTGATGCCAATGAAGAATTGGATAATCCACTTTGGAATGTACAAAACAACAGGAGTTATGATAAATTGAACAAGCAAAATGCTTCGCTTGGTATTAATATATACCCCCTAAAATGGCTTACGCTTGCCGGTAGATTTGGTTATGAAACTTACAAAAATGATGGCTGGACCTTTTACCATCCTGAAACTTTTTTACTAACCAGGGCAACCCGCGGATCACAGGATAATTATTACAGGAAATACGAAGGTTACAACCATACCATAACTGCAACTGCAAAACATACGCTTGGTAAATTCAATGGCAGGGTGATGGTAGGTACCATGTGGCAGGATTATAAAACCAGTGCCTGGTCAGTTTTTGGTACGGGGGTAGCAGATCCTGCTACCTTTCAGTTTGATCCTAAAAGGATCGGCGATTCATCAATAACTACATTGATAACCAGGAACAGGCTTTATCGTAATAATACATTTAGGGATTATAATTACAGGCAACAAAGGCAATTGGCTTATTTTGGTGAATTTGCAGTAAACTGGAATAATATTGTTTTTGTAAACTACACCCATCGTTTTGAAGAAGGATCTACACTGCCTAAAATGAATAGAAAAGTTAATTATCCGGCAGGTAGTGTTAGTGTAATATTTACTGATCTGATAAAACCTTTAAAGAAAAGCACTATCCTCTCCTATGGCAAATTCAGGGCTTCACTTGCAAGTACTGCTAAGGCAAACAGCCCCTATTCCAATCAATCATTTTTTATAGCTCAAACTTCCAGCGGAGGTGGGTTTGGATACGATTTCAACAACGCTAATTTTCAGTTAGTACCTGAAAAACAATCTACTTATGAAGTAGGAACAGAATTGAGGTTCTTTAAAAGCAGGCTGTCAATAGATGCTACTTATTATAATACAAAAAATAAAGACCAGATACTGGAATTGGTAAGAACCAGTTATGGAACAGGTTTTATCTTAAATACTTTAAACCTCAGCAGTACCCGCAATGAAGGGATAGAGATTTCAACCAATTATAAAATATTTGAAAGAAAAGCACTTACCTGGAACCTGGGTTTGAATTTTACCAGGAGCTGGAATAAACTCTTAACCCTGCCTGATAATTTACCCGAATTCTATATTTCAGATACCTGGCTTTTTGGCAATGCCCGGGCTGGTTTAAGAAGAGGTGGACCTACAACAAGTATTACAGCTGTGGGGTATGCTAGAAATAACGCAGGCCAGGTTTTGATAGAACCAACAACAGGCTTACCCGTAACAGATAACAACTTCCTGGTGAGAGGCGATAGAAACCCTGATTTTACTTTAGGTATTAATAACAGCATAAAATATAAAAACTGGTCTCTTAACATGCTTTGGGATACTAAAGTTGGTGGTGATATATTTAATGGTAACGAATTATACTTAACCGGCATTGGCAGAAGCAGGTTAACTGCAGACAGGGAAACCCCACAAATTGTACCGGGAATCTTAAAAGATGGCTTAGAGAATACTGCCAACCCAACACCCAATAACATTGTGATATACCCTTATTTAAATCAAGCTTACTACCAGGGTGGTCCCACATCAGGTTTATTTAATGAAGAGTATTTTATTGAAAAGGATGTGAGTTTTATGAGGTTGAGGGATCTAACGATCAGTTATAATTTCAGAGACATTATCAAGAAGAAGAAGATAATGAAATCCCTGAGTGTTTTTGTTACCGGAAACAACCTGATCCTTATTTCCAATTATACCGGGGCAGATCCGGCTGTGAATGGATCAACTCCCGCAACACGTGGGGTTGGAGCATTTGGATTTGATTTTGGAACAGTACCTGAACCGATCAGTATAAACTTTGGCATTCGTGCCGGATTTTAATAATAATTAAAAAAATAAATTATGAAGTCAATTAAATATTTAATTACCATAGCGTTTAGCGGGTTTATCCTTTTTTCCTGTACCAAAAAACTGGATGAGGCATATCAAAATCCAAATGCACCGGTTAGGGTAAAACCGTCTGAGCTGCTTCCTCCTATACATTACCAAATGGCCATAAACCTCCAGGAGGATTTTATGTATATGGGCACAACTGCCCAGGTATTTGCAAACAGGTTTACCTTTCTGAATGTACCTGCCGTAACCCGGGACAGGACAATTACCCGGCATGAAAAAATGGGTTGGTTTCCTGGGATAGATAATAGTGGAAACATATGGCGCATGCATTACTGGAATATAGGTCAAAATTTAAACCGCATGATCGAATGGGCTGCTGAAGACAACCAATGGGATTATGTTGGTGCAGGTTATGCTGTCCAGGCCTGGAGCTGGCTTACACTTACCGATTATCATGGTGAAGTGATCCTTGACGAAGCATTCAACACAAGCCTGCTTGCGTTCAAATATGATACACAGGATAAAGTATATGCTCATGTACGTAAACTTTGTGGACTTGCTTTGGAAAATCTTGAAAAACCTGTATCAGGAGGTGATTTTGCCCAGGCAGATCAATGGTTTTATGGGGGCGATAAGGGTAAATGGAAAAAATTTGTTTATGGTATCATGGCACGTAGCTATGCCCATCTTACCAATAAAACTATCTACAAGCCGGATTCTGTTATTTATTATTGCGATAAAGCCATGCAGACACCAGCTGAAGATGCTACCTATAAGTATGTTGGCGGATCTGTAAACAATCAAAATAATTATTGGGGCCGCTTCAGGGCTAATAATAATACACTCCGTCAATCAAAGTACATTGTTGAATTAATGAAGGGTACCCAGGGAGCAGGCAGTACTTTTGAAGGGGTTGATGATCCCCGCCGCTGGTATATGCTTAGTACAGGTACAGGGGTAGATGTAAATACTATGAACGGCCTTGAGGTAACAAAAGGTGAATTGACATTAACCACATCGCAACGGCCTGTAAATTTTTATGGAGCTCCTACTATACCTGCTGTTGATACTGCCAGGTTTATTTTCAGGGATAATGCAGAATTTCCAATAATGACCTCATCTGAAATTCAGTTCATGAAAGCTGAAGCCGCATTTAGGATGGGAAATAAGGTGTTGGCATTGTCTGCTTACAGGCAAGGAATTTCTCAACATTTTGATATGCTGCTAAGCAGGTATAATGTAAATATCCGCCCAACACGTGTCATGACTGCTGCAACAAGGGATGCATTCCTATCTAACCCTGCAGTTGTACCCGGAGTTTCCGGAAACCTTACATTGAGTCAGATTATGCAACAAAAATACATAGCACTATGGGGCCATAGTGTTTTAGAAGCATGGACAGATCTCAGGCGGTATCATTACACTGATCTGGATCCTGCAACAGGTAAACAGGTTTTCTTCTCTTTTACGCCACCATTGCCTGCTGATCTCTGGCCGGATAATGGGGGTAAGTGGAGTTACAGGGTAAGACCACGCCACAATTCAGAATATGTTTGGAACATAGCTGAGATCTCCGTTTATGGAGGACACCTGAATGATTATCATACAAAAGAAATGTGGTTCTCATTACCTTAATCTAAATATTAAAAAAGAAAATTATGAAAAGAGTAATCATATCAGTTTTTATTGCAGCATTCTTTTTAAGTGCCTGTAATAAAAATGATCTAAATGAAAATAAAATATGGGATTACAATCCCACAAGCAATGCACTTGTCAAATTTTTACATTCTTATACAGCTTTAACTCCATCTTTAGGCGTACCAGCCAATGGGCCCACTATTGATTATTATATTAACAATGTAAAAATGAATGCTGCAGCGCTGGCGTATGGAGGGTTGTATCCCAACTTTAGCGGCGTAGCATCCGCGCCAAGTGGTAATGTAACTATTAAAGCAGTTTTAAATCGTGTCACCGGAACCGGTACTGCCAATGATACTATTGCAAAAGGTAATTTTATTTTGGGTGCAAATGTTGTACATAGTGTAATATTGGTTGATACCTTTCCCAATCCTACGCCATTTAATCCCATCCTGATGGTAATTCAGGAATCAGTTAGTATGCCTGCCTACGGTAAGTTTAAATTGAGGTTGCTGAATCTTGTTGCTACCAACGAAGTTTATGAATTATATAACGTTACTTCAGCAACTGTAGTTACACCCGGCATAAGCTATAAAAATCTATCGGATTGGATCGAACTTCCTACATCAACACCAAGCAGTACTTACCAGATAAGATTGGCAGGAACTACAACTGTGATGGCCACATCACTTGCATTTTCAGGAGGCAATCAGCGGTCTTATACTTTTTGGGCAAGAGGCAATCCTGCAATACTATCTGGGAACCCTCAAGTAGCTGTTAGGCCAAGAACTCTTAGTTTTTATATCAGCCAGTAAATAAATTTTAAACTATAAAAAAGCTTTCCTAACCGGGAAGCTTTTTTTATATATGTTATTATCCAAAGAATAAATAACAGACCACAATACTGGTAATGATGCCCACCAGGTCGGCCAGCAGCATAGCCCCAATGGTATACCTGGTATTTTTAACCGCAACAGCGCCATAATAAATTGCAACCACATAAAAAGTAGTATCGCTGCTGCCCTGCAATACACACGCAAGCCGCCCGGCAAATGAGTCAGGTTCAAAAGTACGCATGGTATCCACCATCATTCCCCGGGCACCACTGCCGCTCATGGGTTTGATCAGTGCAGTGGGCAGGCCATCTACAAACCTGGTATCCGCACCAAATGCGGCGAACATGGTCTTTATACCTTCAATAACTACATCAAAAGTTCCGCTTGTACGCAGGAGCGAAATAGCTACCAGCATACCCACCAGGTATGGAATGATCTTAACTGCCACTTCAAATCCGCCTTTGGCGCCTTCAATAAAAGCATCAAACACATTTATCTGTTTATATAGCCCTCCTAAAACAATGAGCAAAAAGATGAGCAATATGATACCAGTACTTAACTGCTCGCTGAAGATATTAACCCCTACCGTATTTAAAGTACTTATAAAAAAAACCAATAAAGCTATTATAGCCGAAATGCCCAATAACCAGCCCAGGATAACCGGTTGCAATAATTTTATCTTTTGCTTGAAAGAAACAATCAACAATGCTGCCATCGTAGCCATAAAGGTTGCTATAAGGCAGGGAATAAAAATATCAGTAGGGTTAGCAGCTTTTGTACCATTGATGCCCACAGTAACAGCCCTTACAGCAATTACTGAAGTAGGTATTAAAGCAAGCCCTGCAGCGTGCAGGCAAAGGAACATGATCTGCGGATTACTGGCCGTTGCTTTATTGGGATTTAGTTCCTGTAAGCTTTCCATGGCTTTTATACCGAATGGCGTTGCTGCATTATCAAGGCCAAGCATATTGGCACTGAAGTTCATCATCATATGCCCATGTGCAGGATGGTCTCTTGGAACTTCCGGAAACAATTTAGAAAAGAAAGGTCCTACTATTCTTGATAAGAACCGGATCCCCCCTGCCCGCTCTGCAATACTCATGAACCCCATGAACAGGGCCATGATACCGATCAGGCCAATACAGATATTAACTGCTGTAGTACAGGTTGCAATAACCCCGTCCATTGGTTTTTGTTTCCTGCCGGTTATATAATCCTCACCTACAATCCTTGCACTTGTAAACCTTGATTGTAATTTTAATGCGCTGTCATTCGCAGCACCGCTTGCAATTATAAATTTGGTTTCCTTATCCGGTGCTGCCTGCAGAACATATCCGTAATCCTTCATCTCCTTAGAAAGAGCGGCTGTTGAACTGCTGTCGAGGATCGATACAAATTTAGATTCATCTTTTGAGGTACCGGTTACCATCCGGCCAAAAATATCATCCCGGCTATTGTTGAACAGGAAATGATAACTGCCCACCAATAAAGCAATGATGATAAATGCCGACCATATCCTGCTTAAAGCCATAAGCCGATTTTAGATTTGTGATTTTAGATTGTAAATTTTTTCAATTCATTAGAGCCCAATCGTGTATGAAAATAGTATTTAATTGTCAATTATTTATCTAAAGCTAAAGCTTACCTTTGCGTCCGATTTTGAATTTTTTCTTTATAAGAAATCTAAAATCGTCAATCTAAAATCAAAAATACACCATGGCTTTAAAAGCAGGAATAGTAGGGTTACCAAATGTGGGTAAATCAACCTTATTTAACGCGGTAAGTAATAGCGCAAAAGCACAGGCCAGTAATTATAGGTTTTGCACCATTGAGCCTAATACCGGTTTGGTGAATGTGCCCGATCCACGTATAGATAAACTGGCTGAACTGGTAAACCCCGAAAGAACGGTACCAACACAAATTGAGATCGTTGATATTGCCGGGCTGGTACGTGGTGCCAGCAAAGGCGAGGGCTTAGGTAATAAGTTCCTGGCCAATATCCGTGAAGTGGATGCCATCATCCACGTGGTTCGTTGTTTTGAAGATGAGAATATTTTGAGGGATGAGGGACCCATAAACCCCGTAAGTGATAAAGAGATCATTGAAACTGAATTGCAGTTGAAAGACCTGGAAAGTGTAGAAAAGAAAATGCAGCGAACAGAAAAAATGGCCAGGACCGATCCAAAAATGAAAGTGGAACTGGAAACCCTGGTTCGTTGTAAAAAACATTTAGATGAAGGAAAGAATATCATCAGCCTGGGTTTAAGCAAAGAAGAAAAATCTGCTATAGAAGATCTTTTCCTGCTTACCGACAAACATATTTTATATGTAGCCAATGTTGATGAGGCAAGCATGCATACCGGCAATAAATATTCAGCAGCATTGATCGAAGCGGTAAAAAATGAAGGCAACCAGGTGATCGTAATGACCAATGCCATTGAAGCACAGATAGCCGAGTTTGAAAACCCGGAGGATAAGGAAATGTTCATGGAAGAATATAAAATGACGGAGCCGGCACTGGACAGGCTGATCCACTCTACCTATAAACTTTTAAACCTGTCAACCTATTTCACAGCCGGTGTGCAGGAAGTAAGGGCCTGGACAATTGGAAAGGGCTGGAAGGCCCCACAGGCGGCCAGTGTGATACATACCGATTTTGAAAAAGGTTTTATTAAAGCTGAAGTAATTGCTTATGATGATTTTTTAAAGTACGGCTCAGAAGCTGCCTGCAGGGAAAATGGCAGGCTAAGGATAGAAGGTAAGGAATACCTGGTGCAGGATGGGGATGTAATGCATTTCAGGTTTAATGTGTAAGTGTCAGGCCACTACAATCTCTACAATAAATTAAAATAAGGCTAAGTAACAAATACATTTATAAATAAAACCTGTACGTAGTGGCCAGACACCTAATAAAAATGGGCTCCTGATACCAGAAGCCCATTTCTATTTTATCAATTACTATATTACTATTGAGGTAATAATACCTGGTTTATTTTATGTAAAGTTCCATTTACAAAATGCTGGTCGCTGGTACCGGCAGGATCCGGGAGGAACGGTATTGCATTGATGATAATATTGGAAGCTGTTGCATTCCCTAATCCTTTTACAGTTGCAGCACTCACCAATGGCCCGGTAAAAGTTGCTGTAAGCGTAACACCCGGATGAGCCGGTATAGCGCTGTTCAATAAAGTTCGATATGAAGTAGCTGTTGTAGGAAAATTATTGGTAAAAGCACGTGCTCCCATCAGATGATAAACTACTATTCCTTTTACCATTTGTGTGGTAACATTATTTGTAGATAAAAAAGCAGGGCCTGCCGCAACAGCTCCGTTCGCAATTGCTGTAGCTAAGACAGCATTCCCGGTTGCTGCAAAAACCCGTTGGTAAACCAACCCAAATATTAAAGCCTGGAAAGCAGCATTGTTTGGCGCAAACACATTAATGTTTGGTCCAAAATTACTCAACACCCATTGCAAATTTCCACTGCCGGTTGGAGCAGCACCGCTGTCAGCACGTAATACAGCTGCTTCTAAGTAATCAAAATCCGGATCGGCGCTTATCCTGTTCCATAGAAATCTGGAAGGAGGTACTGGCACCATTAAGGTAGCGGTATGGATGATGCCATTAAAAGCCACAGCATCTACTTCAGATAAAGGAACATTATTTACCCAGTTACCATTACGCCTGGCCGGGTGTGTTGTTAAACGGGCAAAAGGATTATAACCCGGTGATCCTGGCGCACCTGTTGGATTAAGGTTTGTTGGATAGAACCAGTTAGGAAAAGTAGTAGGTACGCTCGACATTTTGATCGCCTGAGGGATCATATTGTAACTAACAATTGATGCCGCGGTACTGGTAGTGATAGCGGGAGAACTTATGAAACCTGAGTATTGCGCATCTGTCCAACCACTTGATGCCCCACCTGTGATTAGGTTGATAAAATTCCTCATGGCAATATTATCGGGAACAAACAGCGTGAAGATAGCCGACTTATTATTAAGCGTTGTTAACAAGCCGCTTTTTACGATTAGCCGATAATACAAACTATCCGTAGGTATTGCCGCAATGCTCTCACCCAATGCAAGGCCCGTTGGTGCCGGGGCTACCGGGCCTTTGATCTGCTCCAGGTCTTTATTACAAGAAGATAAAATGAACATCATTGCAGCAACTGCCAGCAACAAATGGATTTTAATTCTTTTGGTTATATATTTCATACTTAAAATTTTATTTTATTGATTGATACGTTTAAATTTTTATTGATTAATAAATATTATACCCGAAGCTCACGTAATATAAACCACCGATCTGCGAGTTCCCGATAGCATTATAATAATATTGATTCAATAAGTTGGTAGCACCGATCTTCAGGATAGACTTATTTGCTTTAGGCAGCTTTAAACTAACCTGTGCATCCAATGTATGTACAGCAGGTAAATTCCCTGTTGCAAAATCACCCTGGAATAAGAAAGCTCCCTGATAACGATAAGCAACACTAAATCCTAATTTATTGCCCGGGCCAAAACCTGAATTACCCAATGCTGCATTGGCCTTGTATTTTGGTGCATTGAAGTAAGCCACAAAATTTGATGGTACATCCTTCAATATATCTGATGACATGTTGGCGCTTACTGTAAAGTTCAAAGGAAGCCTGTAGTCAACACTTAAACCAAAACCATAGGTCTTAACTTTATCAGTTGAGTTTACAGGAATAGAATACCTGTAACCATTTAAAGTATCAGATAAAGCAATCGATCCGTTGCCTATTTTTTGTACAGTTACCTTACGGCCCAGAAAATCCTTATAAGTTCCATAATAACCGTAAACATCTATCAGCAATTTTCCTTCCAGCATTAAACCTTTGTACCCTGCTTCAAAAGAAGATAAAGACTCGGGTTTAAGATCCTGTGGAGTATATGCTACTATATTGCCTTGCCTTAATGCATCAAAATCATAAATAGGTCTTCCTGCAAAATTAAAAAACGATCTGAAACTTGGGTCACCACCAATTAAACGAACATTACTACCCACAACAAGGCTAATAAATTGTTGCTGGTTTGATGGAAAACGATATGCGGTTTGATAAGAAAGGCGGATATTATTATTTTCTTTCACCTTAAACAACATGGTGGCTCTTGGGGTAATACGCCCTTTAAAATTCTCATTCTTATCATAACGACCCGATAATGTTAAATGAATACGATCCATTAATTTCTTGCTGGCCTGTAAATAAGCGCCGTACTCCGATATTTTAATTGCACCGGTTGAATCCGCAAATAAAGTTCCTTCTGAATTCAATACATATTGCTTATAGCTTCCTCCAATCAACAGATCAACATATTTGCCAGTTAAATGAGACAAATTGTAATTTCCTTCCACACTATACAGATCTGATTTATCCAATAGCAATGCACCCCCTTGTGAAATTGGTTTTTTGCGGATAGAGTCGTAAGCTTTTACAAACTGCGCACTGCCTGGAGCAGGGCGGCCAATATCGGTCTGGGCTCTTGCTGTGGTATGGGCATTTGCATCGCTGGCGCCGTTCAATCTTGCCGCCAAATATGTTTGAGAATATTGGGCATACCAACCCGTTGCCCCGCCGCTTGGTTTCCAGCTTTCGTTGAATAAGCGGGTTGCCACTGTGGTGTTATAAGATTCACCGGCATTTTCCTGCGTAGTATATGCCCTGAAAGACCAATACCTGTTTATCAATTCAAATTTGTATTGGCCCATTTTAAAATCCTTCAATGAGTATCTTTCACTACCGGTATAAACGGTGTTACCCGTACCCCAATAGCCTGCTACCACAGCTTCTGTAAAAGGAGTTATTTTATAATGCAAAGAACCTCCCAATTTAAAATTAACCGTATTTGGATTGGTCACTTCCTTTTCGGTATAACCGGTACGTGATACATTTATAGCTGCGCCGCCGTTCAAAGTATCAATAAAGTTTTTTAGGAAAGGTGCCTGCTGGCCAATGGTATTTAATACTGCAGTCCTTATTTCCGCTGTAGTTTCATCGCCATAAACATTTATGCCGTCATAGTTAGGATCTGTAGCCCTGTTGCCTGCCTTAACACTTCCACCGGTTGCAGCACGTGCATAGTTGCGGTAATCCCTCCCCTGCCAGTCTTTGGCCTGTATCATTTCTGCATTGATCTTGAAGGCAAATTTATCAGAAACTTTTTTACCCCACCGCATATTCCAGTTGTGGTAAGGAGATGCATTACGCTGGGCTGAGCTACCTACATGCATAATCCCTTCTTTGATCAAAAAAGATAAGCCCTGGTATTTGAAAGGATTCTTTGAGGTCATTAATAATGTTCCGTTCATACCACCTGCTCCATATAATGCAGATGATGCACCAGATAAAAGCTCCACATTATCAACATCCAATTCACTTAAACCAATAATAGCACCAACCGAAAAATTAAGGCCCGGCGCCATGTTATCCATTCCATCAACTAATTGATTAAAACGGGTGTTTCCACTTCCGTTAAAACCTCTTGTTGTTGGCGTTCTGAATGTGAGTGATGAAGTGGTAACATCCACACCTTTCAAGGTAGATATCACATCATAATAATTGGCAACAGGTGAATTACGGATATTAGCCGCACTCACCCTTTCGATAGAAACAGGTGACTCCAATATCTTTTGAGGAACCCTGTTGGCAGCAACAACTACTTCCTGTCCCAATATATTAGTAGGCTTAAACTCAACCTGTGTATTGGCAGTAGTGCTTGAAACAGTTACTTCCTGTAATTCATATCCCACCGATGAAATAAGCAGGGTAACCGGTAATTTTTTTACCGTTAACCTGAAATTTCCTTTATCATCAGTAAAGGTACCAATATCTTCCCCTTTAACTATTACCGAAACAGCACCAGCACCTTCCTGTGTACTGCTGTTCCGAACATTGCCGTTAATAGTTACATTTTGTGCGATGGTAACAAGAGTTATGATGTTAGCCAGTAAAAGTGTAACCAAATAGCTCGTAACTTTTCTCATATTGCGTTTTTTGGTTTTAAATTATAAGCAAATTAAGCATTGTTATTTTTACCTAAAAAATTTATTTTGCAGGGCCTGTTAACAAGTTGTTCGGGTTTAAATAAGGCTTTTAATACACATGATGGTAATTTAGCAAAATGAAATCCTTCCAATTCAATCAGCAAACAGGTTTTTATAAGGGCAAAGTAAGAGATGTTTATTCAATTTCCGATAAATACCTCATTATGATCGCCAGTAACAGGATATCAGCGTTTGATGTGATCCTCCCCCGGCCCATACCTTTTAAAGGACAGGTTTTAAACCAGATAGCTGCATATATGCTGAATGCTACAAAAGATATTTGTAAAAACTGGCTTTTATCCGTGCCAGCCCCAAATGTCAGCATCGGTAATAAATGCGAACCCTTTAAGATTGAAATGGTAGTAAGAGGTAATCTCACCGGCCATGCCTGGCGTACCTATTCATCTGGCAACAGGATATTATGTGGTGTACAAATGCCGGGGGGCATGAAGGAGAACGACCCCTTCCCCAGCCCCATTATTACTCCCAGCACCAAAGCTGCAGAAGGGCACGATGAGGATATATCTGCTGAAGAGATCATTGCACAAAAACTGGCAAGCAAAGCCGAATGGGAAACACTTAAGACATATGCATTGCAATTGTTTGAGCGGGGAAAAGAGATCGCTGCAAAACAAGGGCTTATCCTTGTTGATACAAAATACGAATTTGGGAAGTTGGGAGATGAGATCATTTTAATGGATGAGATCCATACTCCCGATTCATCAAGATATTTTTACGCCGATGATTTCGAAGAAAGGCAGGAAAAAGGCGAGCGCCAGAAACAACTCAGTAAGGAGTTTGTGAGGGAATGGCTTATTGCAAATGATTTTATGGGTAAAGAAGGCCAGGTGGTGCCTGAAATGAGTGATGAATGGACCAATACAATTTCAAGCCGGTATATAGAATTGTATGAAAAGATTATAGGAGATAAATTTATTCCCGTGGAATTAACGGATGAAGAAACGGAGCAAAAGATTATTCAGGCACTGACAAACCTGCACCTAATTTCTTTGTAAAATATATAAAATGGTAATAATCTGCCAAAAAATGCAATACCCAGATTTATGGCATAGCATTTGGCTTTCCCATATTTAAAAAATAATAATGGGACATTTTGTAAGATTTATTGTAGCAGGTCTATTGATGATGTTAAGTTTTGAATCAACAGCGCAGAACAAAGAGCTTCGCCAACTTAACCGGCGGCTTAACAATTCACAGGAAAATATTTCAAGAACACTTGGCAAGCTTTCACTTGACGCCAACGAGAAAATAGTGCTCAATGGTTTTTTATCCCAGACAGACAGCCTTCAAAAAGCGATAATGAATGATAAGAATTTAACTATTGCCCAAAAAGTAATGTGTTTAAACTCTCAATGTTATTTATATGATACCCTGCAAACGGAAATAAAGAATAATTCTTTTGACGTGAACCTGCTCAGTGAAAGCAGGGATAATTTTATACCACTGTGGAAAATCCTCGCCACAGAAAATTCGGCTGCTGATATCCTTGTTTCCTCAGGGGCTAAAACAGCCGGTGTAATGGCCGTAGCTTTTAAGGATTACCCACAGGCTGCCCGTATCAGGGATATTGCTACATTAAAAGGGCTGGAGCGCAATCCAGAAAATATACCCCAGTTTCTGGGAAATAACAGCAACTATAAGTTGAGAGACTCCCTAATATTTATTTATGCAAATATGCTCCCGGATAAATTTATTTCCTATATAAATAATTCAAAGAATGCAGAAATTGTAAAAGTGGCAAGAGAGCATAGAAACCCGCTTATCCAGACTTTGATCGGTATTTCGGCGGAAAAGAACGTGGAGAATTATTTACCTTTTGTAGCCCTACTTACAGATAAAAAGATCACCCTTGCAGAGATCGACCTCCTGCGTTCAGAACCCAGTAAATTTTACAAACAGATCGTGGACCTTGAAATGGCTAACCAGCAAAGCGTAGTTAATGGGCAGTTACCATTATATTTTATACCTACAAAGTTCTATTTAAAAAAATATGCAAAGATGTTTTATACAGATGTGATAAACAGCTTGCATGAAGAGCCAACTGAAAAGGCCCGCTACTTTGTACTTGATGAGATGAGGCCACAGGATCTTTACTTTGTTATAACAACCGGTGAAACTGAATTGTATACCAGCAGCTATTTATACACTTATAAAAAACTGATGGGCAAATTTGAAAAAGATAGGTATGATGCCCTGTTTGATCTTGTAAAATATGATCAATACCGCAAATTTTTATTAATGGCAGGAAGATATAATACAGTAACATCATTTTTAAAGCAGATGCCCCAGCAGAGCAGTCTTACCATTGTAAAAAAACTTATAGATGGCCTGGATGCCGCTGACAATATAAACCTCGAGGACATCATCAATGTTGCTGAAACTTTTCCGGGTATTACAACAGATAAATACCTCTCTGACCTGACAGCACAGGAAATTAAAAATAATTATAGCCGCAGTGTCAATACTTCAAACCGCAATGGTATGAAAGTATACAAGTTGCTTGGCGAAATATTTAACGTGGTAAAAAGCAGCCAGGCAGGAAACAGGGCAGGCCTTCCCGCTTTCTTTTCTGCATATTACAAAGTGCCGCATACTTCACTCCGTGAAAAAGACGGAACAATAAATGAACTGGTATTATTCTTTGGTGATGATGATGGCAAAAGTTCTTATGCAAGCTTTCTTGCCTCATACAGCGATGCTTCGCAATGGTCTATTGAGAAGAGCCCGGAGTGGGTAAAGATAAGCTCTAAGAAAAAGCACCCGATATCCATTTATGCAAATGTGCCACTAAGCAATGATGAAGGACTTGATCTAAAAGCGCAGGAAAGTTTATCACAACACCTGAAGGATAAAGGTATTGAGCCTAAGATCCTTATCCTCAGGGGACATAGCTACCACATGATAAACAGCTTTAAATTCTTTACACCTTCTATAAAGCTGGGTATATTGGGATCTTGCGGGGGGTATAGAGAGATCAAAGAGGTATTGGGAAAAAGTGTGCAGGCCCAGGTTATTTCATCCAAGCAGATAGGTTCAAAACAGGTTAATGATCCTATGCTTAAGCTTATCAATAATAAACTTTTAAATGAGCAGGACCTGGATTGGGTTGATATATGGGGTACCCTGGAGAAGCAATTTAAGCCAAATAAACAGCTTTATGATTATTTTGAGGAATATGTACCTCCCTATAAAAACATAGCTTTATTGGTTACCACGCTTTATAATAAATCAGGAATAAAGTAAATCCCGGTACATCAATTACAGGTAATATTGTTTAAAGAACTATAAGTTAATTTTTTATTAATTGAAATTCTGACTCAGGTCCAGGCATCTGTATTCTGTGAAAAAAAGGTAGCTTTATGCCAGTTATTGGGGAAAATATTTCTCCACATTTGAATTTAGAGTCCAATTTTTGTAACAACTGTTCGTTACTATTAAAACTGTAGTATATGAAATTAACTTTAAGGGGGGTTACTTTATTATTCCTGTTGTATGTTTCAACGCATACTACTGCTCAATTACAACAAGCACCAGAGCTTATAGCAAAAGGTCCTTCTGTTAATACAACCTCCAATTCTACAAAAGATTCTATCATAAATTATATAACTGATTACCCGGTTATTGAGCGCGACACCTCTTTCATGCAGATCAATACAAAATTGAGGATCGCTGCCGCAAGATTAAAAGAAAAAGTTGCCGGCCTTGATAGTTATGTGCAATCAAATAATTTTAACCCCGAATATTGTTTCCTGGTTGATATGTCCGTCCCTTCAGGTAAAAAGCGTTTTTTTGTTTACAATATTAAAAAGGAAGCTGTTGAGTATTCGGCATTGGTTTCTCATGGCAGTGGCTCTTACAAGCCGGGATGTAATGACCAGCTTATCTTTTCCAATATGCCAAACAGCAATGCTACCTCATTAGGGAAGTACAAGATCGGGCAGGCATACAAAGGTGCTTATGGACTTTCTTACAGGCTTCATGGCTTAGACAGCAGCAACAGCAACGCTTTTCACCGTGCTATTGTATTGCACTCAGATGTGAACGTACCCCAGGCAGAAAGATATCCCCGTCATATTTTTGAAAGCGCAGGGTGCCCGGCAGTTTCCCGTGAATTTTTAGCTGAGATCGGTAAATATATCAGGACCTCTGATAAGCCAATATTGTTGTGGATCTATAACTGATCTTTAAAAAGTATCAATAGGGTTTAAGATCAGCAGTTCAACCTTTTACTGTTTCTCCGGGTATCTTTTATTTTCTTCAATAGTAGGCCTTAGCCGCTTCTTACTTTTATTGAAGACCATCATACCCTTATCAATACCTTTTCGCAGCGCTTTCTGTTCATCTGCAGGCAGGTTATAAACTGTTTTACATTCAATACTGCAGCATCCATCAAAGGCAACAGTACAATCATTACATTGAATGAATAATAAATGGCAGCCGTCATTTTTGCAGTTGGTATGGGTATCGGCAGCTTTGCCGCATTGGTGGCATTTGGCAATGATGTCTTCGGTGATGCGCTCCCCCAGCCTGCCATCAAAAACAAAATTCTTTCCAATGAACTTAGGTTCCAATCCTGCTGATCTGGCTTCCCGGGCATAATTGATTATACCTCCTTCCAGGTGATATACGTGATTGAAACCATAGTGCAACATATAGGCACTTGCTTTTTCGCATCTTATACCACCGGTGCAATACATAATGATGTTCTTATCTTTTTTATCTTTCATCATGTCAACAGCCATTGGCAGTTGCTCCTTAAAAGTATCGCTGGGTATTTCTATAGCTTTATCAAAATGGCCTACTTCATATTCATAATGATTACGCATATCAATTACAATCGTATCGTCATGCTCAAGCAATGCATTCATCTGCGCTGCATTTACATATTTACCTTTGTTTTCCATACTAAAGCCGGGATCGGCTATGCCATCTGCAACGATCTTTTCTCTTACTTTAATCTTTAGCACCCAAAAAGATCTGCAATCATCATCAACTGCAATATTCAGCCTGATATTTTTTAAAGCAGGTATTGTATCCAGGTATGCTCTGAATGACTCTACATTACTATCGGGCACACTTACCTGCGCATTGATGCCTTCGGTTGCAATGTATATGCGGCCAAATACTTTTAATGTATTCAATGCTTTGTACATATCATCCCGAAACAGTTTAGTATCATCAACAGTAAAATATTGATAAAAGGAGATGGTGGTACGCTTCTCTGTTTCAGCATACAATAATTCTTTTAATTCCGCCTGGGAAATACGATTGTGTAAGACTGCCATAAGATTTAAATTTGATCTCCTCAATTGGTCTGACAGCCTGACCCGACGTATCCCGATGAATATCGTGAATTTTTCGGGGGCCTCTTCTGACCATAAAAAAGAGAAATCATTTTTTAAAATGATCAGACGGGGACCCCGAAAAAATCGGGGCAGGCTGTCAGCTCATTTTAAAAGATTGGATGCTTGCAGGCAAACCAAATTTTATGCAGTAAAGATATTGATAAAAGAATTACAAATTAGGTGAAGCATTTCCTGTGGTTCCTCTCCTGGAATTATTGACCCGTAAGCCTCCGCCAAGTATACCTCCGGTACCGATCCGGATTGCCGTTAAACCCGTTCTGCCATTGATAAAACCCGTAACAATATCAACCCTGAAAAGTTTGGCGATGTTCTCCAGCCCGGCAAAGACCTCTACATAATTATTCTTTCCATTTAAATAAAATGCATTGCCTCCTGCAACCAGGTTCCAGTTCAGGCGTTTGAACAAAGGGATTTTATTGGTAAGTAAACCATTGAAATGATGCTCAAGGTGGCCGAATGTATAGAATGAGCTTGTGGTGCTGTTGGCATAATATTGTGCCAGTTGAAAACTGTTCACATACTGGCTGGCCCGTGTACTGCGGTTACCATTGAAGTGCTGGTAATCCTGGATGAAAACAGATCTAGTATTTAAAAATCCGCCGATACCTATCTTATACTTTAATAAGCCTGCGAGTTTAAAATTCTTATCATCATTGATACTGAAACGCCATTTGTCAAAATTTGCATCACTGCCAAAAATATTCCTAAAGCCCCTGGTATAATTAAAACTGAAGGTTGGGTAATTTGAGCCCAGCGACATTTTGCGGTTTGGATACTGGATGTATTTCTGACCCGGCTTAATGCTGATATCAAAGCTTACAATAAAAGCCTGGTGCCGCACAAACTGGGCTGGTATCTTTTCATAAGGATAGTTAGGTGTTATATTGATGGTATCTTTTTTAAAGAAAACAAAATCAGTAGTATTTTCAAGCGGTATCCTGTCCTCATAAAGTGCATTCACATTGTACCGTAAACCACTTTCGTAGCGCTTGCTGAAATTCACAGCAGCAAAATAATTTTCGTAGATCTTCATAAAATTATCGCCCCAGAACAAAGTATTGATACTGTTTGTGAGCGCTGTAATGGGATTTGCCTTATTGAACTGGTTAACCCTTTTACCCCCGGAAAAGGTCCAGGTCTGGCGCTTTAATTTCTTATCCGTTTCCCAGTCACGGGTTCGGAAATAAATATCGGCCCAGGCATTAAGGTGGGTATTATTGAAGCCATAACGCAGGTTGGGCTCAAAAGAAAAATTGGTCTTTAATTTTTTGAGGTAGCGGTTGTAATAAGGATACACATTTACAACAAGCCCCTCCACGGTATTGTATTCCATGTTTTGTATCAAAGATTCTATACCCCAATTATGGTTGCCATGCACGGTATATTTTGTGCGGCGAAGTCCTTTCCAGAATACATCATACACTTTAAGTTTTCCCTGTTTTTTATTTAGAGAATCAACAGAAGCCTGGCTTAATGCAGAATCTTTATTGGCCAGGAATACACTATCCTTTACCTGGTAATCTATTTTTTCTTCGGGCTCCAGCGGTACCGGCCTGATGGTATCCCAATAGCTTACCGGCCGCTTATTTACACCTGTATCGTAATTGATGATGATCTTGCTGAATGTATTTTTTGCAAAGGTTGGATTGATCTTGTAATCAGAATATACAGAAACAAAATTGCCGATGGCATCAATGCCAAACCGCTTAAAATTAAAATGAATGAGTTGGTTCTTCACCCGCCACACATCATTACCAACGGGTACATGTATCTGTGTTATCTGCAGGGTGTCAACGATCTCCAGTTGTGCTGTTTTGGTAAGCTGCAGGTCAAAACTATGAATGCGCCAATCACCCTCGGTAATATTAATGGTGCCGGAAAATGCAGGCTCGTAACTGCGGCGGGGAATCACTTTAATACTGTTTATCTCTTTACCATCTTCCGTAAAACTGCCAAGATATTTAAACCTGTACATGCTTAGCGCTGCATCGGCAATTGGCGATACAAAGCCCCGTGGATTCAGCCTGTCGAGAAAAACAGACACATTGTTTTGGTATAAACTGATGAATGTGGGAAAGGTAAATCCAAAACCATCGCTGCCACTTACCCGGCTGCTGATCACTTCCATTTTAAACTTATCGGGCTGCTGTATATAAACTTTTGCAACAGATTCGGAGAGGTAAATGATCCCCTTGCGTGAAGAATCAAGTCCCATATCCTTTACATCCTCATCAGGTATCTTACGGCCCAGTATCCTTTTAGGGAGGTTGCGGAGTTTGATCAGGTCCTTGGTATACAATCCACACTCAAATGCCTGTACCTGTTCGTTGTAATAAGATCTTTTTTTGATGGCCTGCCTGATGATATCGTACGCAGGGTCTTCTCCACTCTTCAGCACTACTTCAGTCATATCAAGTTGCTGGCTGGCAAGAATAAAAGTAACTTCTCCATCTTCATTTTTAACCTTAACCTGTTTTTCCTGCTTGGTATAACCTATATGCTGGCAAACAAGTGTATAAGTGCCGGGTGCAACAGAAAAAGAGAATTTCGCTTTGTTATTAGCGCTGGCGCCAAGCGATGTTCCTTTAATGGTGATGGATGCATAAGGCAGTAGATCGCCCTTATCTGAAAAAACGGTACCGTAAATTTTTTGGGCAGATGAACAGGATGAAAGAAAGATAAAAATTACGAATAAGAATTTCTTCATAAACAGATTTGCGTTACAACGAAATTAAAGGTGAATTTGTTACAAAGATGTGAAAGGAAATAAATATATGGTCATTCAGCCAGAAAGTAAAGGTCAAAATAATGATGCGCTGGTTTTTTTATGTCAAAATAGATATCAATCATTCCATGTGTATCCAGTTTGTGCCTGAGATCCTCCGGGTGTAAATCTATGCTTTCGCTCCTAAACCTGTATTTTTTACCCATGGATAAAAAGTAATAAACAACAACTGAAGCAAACTTCTGAACCTGTTCATAGTTTCGATTGCTATCATATAATGCATCTATGGCCTTAACTTTATTATACCCCTCCTCTATCTTTTCCTCAAGATATTCATTACTTAGTATTTCAATAGCAGTTGCAGCGACTGATATTTTATTGAAGCGACTTTTAATTTCTCCAGGCAATCTATATTTTTTCCTGGACACATTTCTTTTTTGCAGATAGTCAACGAGAAAATATAGACTTAATCCTATTATAAAAAAATCAGTGTTATCATTGAGGTTGATAGATTCAATTTTATTTTGTCCTTCGCAAGTAACTTCCTGCCAATGCTGCAAAACCAGCTACCAGTGAAGCGATCAGGGCTGTAACCAGAATAAGCAACATAGGGTTATCCATGTTTAAAATAAGTTTTGATATTTTATGCGCCAGGATATGATCATTGTTATTGCTCATCCACAAACTTAAGCCACCCCATAAAATAAACAGGGCAACAAAAGCAGTAAGAAAAGCCCGGCCGGGCCTTTGGGGTATCAAAGCAGCCACAAGAAAAGCGGCGATGGCAATACTCCACCAGGGCAGGAATAAACAAAAAGCAAAAGCTAAAAGGGCTGTTACAATAAAGGAGATTAAGAATTTCATTGTATGAATTTGTTGAATTGCTAAATTGCTAAATTGTTTAATTGACTTAAGAGTTCAGGCCGCCTGGAGCGTTCCTCCCTCTCAATTATTATTTACTAAAGGTCATCTTGGCCAGTACCCGCTTATCTCCCACTTCTTCTTTGGTCATCATCCACAGCGAATAATATTTTCCGGCAGCCCATTGGTCAACAAAATTATCATAGTATTTACTGCCGGGGTTACCACTTTGTCCACCGGGATATACACCATAGGCTTCGGTTTTAGCAGTGAGACTAATCACCATACGCCAGCTGGGGCCATGATCTTTTTTAGTTGCATTAACGGCACGTACCCCACCCCCGGCAGGCAGGTTGATTCGGCTGAATGGTGCAAGCTTTGCCAGGTGATTAACCCGGGTGCCCTTAAATTTTTCCCAGTTTAATTTACCTGCAGCTTCTGCTTTCTGCAATTCTATTGACGCTTTTTTTAAAGCAGTTGTAACATCATCTGCAAGTGTTTCTGTTTGGGATGTTCTAATATTATCCAGGAACTTATAGGCTGAATCTTTTAATATGCCTTCTACCAGGTTACTGAAAAAAGGCCGCAAGATTACTTTAGGCCCATCGGCATATTCATCATCATATACTACATGCTCAAAATTATTCCAGAACAGTTCAAATACCGTTGGACCGGGTGAACCAGCTTCGTTCCTGCAATCCCAGTGCTTTAAAATGTCGAAATATTTTTTTTCAGCAGCACTCAGTTCAGTTTCTTTCATGTTAGCCACGATAAAAGGTTTTGCCATAGCTGCGCCTGCATCCAGGTTATCAGTCTGCAAAGCCATCATATCCTGAGGAGTGATGGCTGTCATGGCACTTAACCGCTTATTGATAACATATCCGCGGTAAGGCGGGTAATCCCTACCCAGGTAATATGGATAAGTATTATCATCAACCGGCTTTTGATTAGCACTGCTTACAAATCCTCTTTCAGGATTATACTGGTAAGGCACTTCATTCTGCGGTATCATCCCCTGCCAAAGGTAGCTACTGTCTGAACCGGGCATTACAAAATCGCCTTGGCCCTTCCATTTGGCCGGCCACTCTCCCTGTGTACGTATGGCTATATCCCCGCTCTTGGATGCAAAGACAGCGTTTTGTCCCGGTGTATGCAGGTTGGTCACCGCAGCAGAATAATCAGCATAATTCTTTGCACGGTTAAGCATGTTGAATATCTTAAGTTCATTGCTGGGATCATGTGCTTTCCAGCGCACAGCATAGTATTTATCATTAGGAGATTTGCCACCCGAAAAAGTTTTATCATACATAACAGGACACCAGTCATTTCCCAACTGTACATAAGCAACTGAATCAATAAAATCCGGACCGCCTTTTATTTTGATCGTGTCGATCCTGAATTTTGTAGCCATCCACTGTCCATTAAAAGAATATTCCCTCCGGTTATCGTCTTTAAATGTTATTTCATAATAATCCCTTACATCACGGCCACCATTTGTAAAGCCAAATGCACAACTGTCGTTATAACCAATAACAACTCCCGGTGCACCCGGGAAACTTACACCATAAGCATTAAAGGATGGTGTTGATATCTGCACTTCGAACCAAAGTGAAGGAAGATTAAGACCAAGATGCGGATCATTACATAAAATGGGGGCACCGCTTTTTGTTTTACTGCCACTTACTGCCCAGTTGTTGCTGCCATTATTTGGATCGGGCTTAGATGGTTCTGTAACATTCAGTTTTTGTCCCCGGAAATAGAGTGAATCTACATATTGCGGAGCTTTTGGAAAAACCCTTTGTGTATCATAAATAGTTCCTTTAGGAATAATGGGATCTAAGGAATCCTGTATATCAGGAAATAATTTAGCAAAATCATCAGCGCTGAAATAATTCTTTGCATTGGTCATCTCAAAATCATCCGACCGGCTTGCCAGGTCGTAACTCATATATTTTAAAAAGAGCGAGGTTTTAAGGTTACTCCATTTTTCAGGCTTGTAGCCGATCAGTTTATATTCTATAGGCAGGGAACTTTCTGTCAGCGTTGTTATATATGCATTCACGCCTGCTGTATATGCATCACATTGTGCTTTGATGACTGGGTCCTTCTCCACTTCCAGCAAGGCAATTTCAGCAGCATATACCATCCCTAGTCTCCTGAACTCCCGGTCATGCTCCAGGCCTTTTACGCCAAGTATTTCGCTTGCCCTGCCACCTGCAGCAAAGGTCTGCAGTTCCATTTGCCATAGCCTGAATTTTGCATGCAGGTAACCCTGTACAAAGTAGGCATCGTTTTCCTGTTCCGCAAAAATATGGGGTACCAGGCGGTCATCCAGGTACACATTTACCTTTCCGTTTAACTGGGGAAATTTGAGGTTGGCATTAAAATTCTCCGATGCTGGTTCAGCATTTTGCCAGAATCCATGCTGGGGACTAAAAAAATTGCCAAAAGCCGGGGCTTCTTTACCGCCAATAGTAAGCCTGGTATTTAATGTAATAACAAGTGCCGTAGTAATAGCTGCACTGATCAGGAATGAAACAATTCTCATATATGCGGTTATTTAGCGTAAAATACTAAAAACTACTAAAATACACCGAATTGTATTTGGTTAATAAAGTGTGCATATAATAATAAGGAGTAGGTATACACTTGATTTTTAACTAATTAATTACTGATTGATTGCATAATACATACTTATTTTTTCTGTGGTACGATGTTTGTTTAAACCATGTTGAGCAATTCATTTAAAACACAAAACCTTAAAATTAAATTACTATGAAAAAGTTCTTATTCTTATTAATACCCGCCTTAGTTCTGGTATTATTTATTTCATCGTGCAGCAAAGATGATGATAATAATACAAACCCACCCCCTCAAACCGTTCAGGGAACATGGATAGGAACAGGACAGTATGGAACAGGTGGCGGTAACCCCACTTATGTTTTTTCAATAAACTTTAAAGCAGGGGGTACCGTAGAAATTGTTGGTAATAACAGTACAGCCATTGACAATGCCGTTGGAACCTGGCAAATGGTAGCGGACAGCGTGAAAGCAACTTATAAATATGCCTCTTCAAGTGCAATCTATAAGTTATCTGGAAAATACACTGTTGGTGCAACTGTGATGGCAGGTACCATTGGATTGGATCCGGTAACAACTGGCCAGGGTATCTTTACTGTAACTAAGCAATAATTAAAGTTTAAAGAAAAATTCTATCCCTGTTGAATTATTTTTGCAGGATGGAAAATTTATCTGCCGACATAAAGAATATTTTAGGCTTACAATTACCCAGCGATCCCCGCTGGGTAAATTTAGCCGAGCTGGAATTGGATGAGATATTAACGGATCATGCGTATTGCGAACAAAAAGCAGCAACAACCTGTATTTCGTTGATCACAAAAAATCCAGAAAAAGAATTATTGGTTGATGAACTGAGCCCCATTGTTACTGAAGAATGGGGCCATTTCAGGCTTGTGATAGCCGAACTGAAAAAGCGTAACCTTAAATTAGGTAAACAGCGTAAGGATATTTATGTAAACAACCTGTTGCAATTCCAAAAAAAAGACGGCAGTCCGCAGGAAAGATTCTTAGACCAGATGCTTATCATGGCATTGATAGAGGCCCGAAGTTGTGAACGTTTTAAAAGATTAAGCGAAGGTCTTGATGATAGATACATGCGTAACTTTTACCGAAAATTTATGGAGAGTGAGGCCGGGCATTATACTTTATTTATTACGCTTGCCGAGCATTATATTGATAAGAAAATTGTAAGAAAGCGCTGGGCCAAATGGCTTACCTATGAAAAGGAACTGATGAATGAAATGGAAGTGCGGGGAGACAGGATTCATTAATTTTACAAATGATAGATAAACCGTACAATTGCCGGTAAATAAGGTGTTGCGTCTTCTTTATTTGGATCCCTTAGCCTAAATCCACTATTAAACGATTCCATTTTTGAATATCCGGAAGGAATGTTTTTGCGACTAATTCTCCTTTGTTTTATGCCTATGCCAACATTACCTTCCAGTTCAAATTTACCATTCGCTGTAAGTTTAAAACGTTTACCCCAAAAAACAGCACCGCCTGCTAAAGTATGGTTTACCTCATGCTGAAAATTTAGAAGGGTATCATTTGTTTGCACATTTACAAAAGTATTTTTATTACTGAAAGAATAATTTTTTATTCTGAATTCAGCACCCGCAAACATGCCATGCTTGTTATAGTAATAGTACTTAAAGCTGGTAATACTGCGGAATCCCTTTAGATTATCTAGGTATCCCGGATCCTGAAAAATACCTTTGTATAAATAATTTAATTCTGTCCATACTTCTATACGCTTACTAATGCGATAACCAATACCCAACCCTACAGCACCTTGCTCCGGTTCAAAAATTGAATGTGGATTAAAAGACAGGTAAAATCCTTTTTGAATAATAGGTGTGTGCCTGCTCATTCTCTTTTGGGCTGTTGTTTTAATGCAAATAGATAAAAGGGAAATCAGGATTATTTTTTTCATAAAAGTACGTTATAAACAATGAGAGTGCTATTGCTTAAAGATTGCTGCTTCTTCTTCAAAACTGATATAAGGAAATTGTGCTTGCAGTTTTTTTATTTTCTCTAAATTAGTTTGCCGGAATTTTTTGTGCTGTTCAGATGTAGGATTGAAAGGTTTATGATTCTTTGCTGCAACAATTACAGCTATCTCTTTCATTAATTGCTGCGTCGGTTCATCGATACAGCTGGATATGAATTTTTCCCAAACATAATTGGTGGCCGCATAATTGGGATGCACCATATCCTCTGCAAAAAAGCGGTGATCCCGCAGGTCATCTATAACAAGTTCATAGGCGGGGAAATAAAAACAGTTCCTATTATTTTCAACCAGTTCCTGAACTGCCAGTATCAATCTTGCTTTACTGCGGTTATTCTCTACAAAGCCATCCCGTAAGTGCCTTACGGGGCTAATGGTAAAAATGATCTTTAAATCAGGATTAAAAGCAACAGTTTTTTCTATGGTGTTTTGCAGGTCGTTCACAATTTTATCAACAGCTAAAAGCACTTTGTTGAATTTATCGGCAGGCACTTTATGGCAATTGGCCACTACCGTTGCAATTCCCCTCTCCTCCTGGAGAGAGCCTGTCCCGATCATTCGGGAGGTTAGGGGTGAGGTTTCATACACAAATGCCGACCCTAATGTGATCAATAACCAGTCTGCATTTTGTAAAAAGGCATGTGCCTTGTTTTGCGATTGATTGATCCTTGTCAGGCAGACTTCTGCATCAGGATTTGAAAACCTGCTGTGATGCTCCCAACTGTTCCAGCATTCATTCTGGTAAAAAAGATCAGTGTGGCTGTATTGTTTATTATCGATGTAAGAGGAAATGGATCTGGCAATACTTACCGGGTTGAATAAAATGCCGTTGGGATTATCAAGCACCGAAAATTTATGATTGGAAAGCTTGGTACCTATCTGCTCCGTAAAACATGACCCGATCAATAATAATTTATCGCTGTGTTTGAGTTTAACATCAAAAGGCCGGGGTGTAAATTCTAAATGGAAGTCCATATTGTTGTTTCTAATTTATAAAACCTGGCATCAAAACTATTTTAATATTGTTGCCACTAATGACACGAATTAACACGAATGTTTTTTATTAGTGTAGATTAGTGTAATTCGTGGCTAAATAAATATTTCCCCGGCTATCCTGCTGCAATTCATTAAAGCATCTTTATTTAAACCGCTCAATAAATGTTGCTCTTCAAAATAAGGTATCATCAGTTCTGTATCCATATTGCCTACCAATTCATCATCGGCCATGGGGCAACCACCAATACCTTTCAAAGAACCGTCGAAGCGCTTACAGCCGGCTTGTAAGGCTGCGTCCACTTTCTCTTTCCAGTTTGCAGGTGTTGAATGCAAGTGAACACCTATTTGTGTCCCTGGTAAAGAATCTACCAGGTATTTTGTTACCAGATATACTTGTTCTTTTGTAGCCAGTCCAACCGTATCGGCAAGCGAAATAATTTTGATACCCATAGCTGCCAACCTATTCACCCACTCAAAAACAATAGCTTCGTCATATACGTCGCCATAAGGATTTCCAAAACCCATCGAAATATAAACCACCAACTCTTTTTTATTCTTTACACAAAGATTTTGTATTTCTCCCACCCTGCCTATGGATTCTAAAATAGTTGAGTTGGTATTTCTTTTCTGAAAAGTTTCTGAAACGGAGAATGGAAAACCGAGGTAAGTTATTTGATCAAACACAACTGCATCCTGTGCTCCTCTTTCGTTGGCAATGATCGCTAAAAGTTTTGTTGTGCTATCCCCTAATTCCAAATTCCCAATTACCTGCTTTGTATCCGCCATCTGCGGAATTGCTTTTGGAGAAACAAAGCTCCCAAAATCAATGGTATCAAAACCAACTTTTAATAAGGCATTAATGTATTCGGTCTTTCTTTTAGTTGGTATAAAATGCTGCCAACCCTGCATGGCATCACGTGGGCATTCGATCAATTTCAGCGATTGTTGATTCATACTGCAAAAATAACTAAAGGCCGCCTGCCAATTTAATTTTATCACGCAGGCTGTTAAAAAACCGATACCGGTCTTTTTCTCCAACCTTACTCAGTTGAGTTGAGCGTTTAACAAGATTCTGCATATTCTCATGTATAAAGCCGTTAAACTTAGTGTCGGTTGTGGAGATAAAATGGAGTACACTATGATTTAAAAAAGCTATCTTTTTTAAATCCAATTCTATAAGTAAGGTATTATCTGCGGTTACAAGGTCGTTCCAAAACAGGCTAAAAGCAGCAGATCCCGATCCCGGTTTTTCCCCAACCCCGAACTTTAATCCGCTTTCTGACTGAAGCTCCAGGTGATTAATAAGCCTAAGTAATGCCAGGTAAACTTTTTTTATATCTTCGGGCTCTTTAAACATATTTGCTTCCCGGTAAAATTCAATCTGCCTGATGGTGCTGTTTATACTTTCCACATTCCATATTTCCGTGGTTGGTATTTTAAGGTAAACCGCTTCAATTTTCTTACCCATTTCCATGTGGTCCGCACTGGCTTCCTGTAAGGAAAACTTCATCCCCTTCATACTTTCATATTGCAGAATTGACCTTCGCCACAAAAATGATTTAAAGGCCAGGAGTTCCGGTATCATAAACTGGTCCATGATGGGCACATCTTTGGCCAGGTAATACATGTGTTTATGGGTAAAACTGCTGACAAATGTAAGTTGCCTCAACACGTTTTCCAGCCATTTTTCGAAAGCATTTTCGTTAGTGGCAGGAAGTTCGCCGGAAAAAATAAATGAATCTGACCGTATGTGAAGGAACTGGTCGATGGATATCTTGAAGTGACTGGCCAGTTTTTGCATTTCATCAAGGCTAATGTGCTTCTCTCCCCGGATACGGCGATAGGCACTGTCGTTGCTGATACTTAACAGTTCTGCTATTTCATCTACAAAGGAGATATGTTCAGGCAATATGGCTTTGATATGCTGAAAAAACAGCAGTTGCGAATTGTTTGATTCCATGCATATAGTTTTAGTAAAAAATGCAAATCATCCCCTAATTTATCGCATTATTTACTAATCTACAATACTCCATTACATTTTTTGCAAAAAAAACACGGTAACCCACTTAAATGGTCAATAATACGCAGCAATTACGGATTAATCATAAAGGCATGTATTTGTCAATTAGGAACAGGCTTATTGCCTGATTAGTTTTGGATTGTTGATCAAAATTTCATCATCACAAAATAAAAAATCATGAAAAAGCTCACACTCAGTTTCCTTACAGCATCTGTTTTTTTTCTGGCATCCTGTTCAAAAGATAATCTTAATCTCGGTGGCGGTGGTGGTTGGAGTTGGGGTGGTGGCTGGGGGTTACCGGGAGGAGGTCCTATTGCAGGTAACTACTTTGATAACACCGCACTTGATTTTATTTATATCCACTGGAACCGGTATTTTATATATAAAGATTCTGCAACTGGTATTACAGATTCTGTGATAGTTACCCGAAATTATACCAGTTCGGTTTTCCATGATTCTGTACCCGGAAATCCACCCATACCGGCATATACACATCAAACTTACGGATTAACACTACAAAAAAATTCAGGCTCAGCATACCAACCCTGGTTTGATGGTTTTGCAAGCTGCGATACCCAATATAGATATACAGCCCATTATATTGATGCAGATTTTGATCTTAACGATAAGCAAAACAACCTTCCTGCCTTTTGGTACCCGTTTACAAGTTCGGGGGTAAACAGGTATACTTTAATTCCATCTATCACCATTGAAGGTACCACGTATATACAAATCCTTAAATTTTCTGCAAGCAATGGGTTACAACCAACAGACACAAATTACCGGGAAACAATATTTTACTGGGAAAAGGGTACAGGTATTATTAAGAGAGAGATCAGAACCTACAATTCAGTTAAAACATCCCTGTTAATCAGGTATGGGTACAAATAATCAGCACATCAATTTTTATTATAAAACAAACATTTAAAATCATGAAAAAGTTAATCCTCGTTACTTTAATCTTTCTGAGCCATAGATTGGCAACAACTGCACAACAGACAAATATTGGTTTATTGCAAAGTGAAACGGCAGCAACAGAAATGCCGGTGAGCAAAATCAATTTGAACAGCAGCCATTTTTCTTTTGAAAAAAATGCGTTACAGTCTACCCCTGACCCTGATCCGACACATGATAAAGCCTATTACCTGAAAAAAAGCCGTAATAACAGAATTGCTTCGCTGTGTTTAGTAGGCGGCGGGCTTGTAATTGCAGGTATTGGTGCATTAACTTTTCCAGAGGATTATAATATCATACTTGGGAACAGCAGCGAAAAAGAAAACAAGGCAGATGTAGCAACTGCATTAATTATTGTTGGTAGTGCAGCAATGCTCTCCAGCATACCTTTTACAGTTATGGCTGGCGTTAATAAACGCAAAGCCAATGCAATGGTTGCCATTCAAAAAACCGGGTCTGGGGTTGTACCCCCAAGTGTAAGTAAAGCTATTCCCGGCTTAACCTTGAAAATTGCAATTGGCAAATAACTTAAAAAAAATCACTAACACTAAAAACTAATACAAAAAAACATGAAAAAAATCTTATTAATTCTGGGTTTAATAATCGCTACCGAGTTAGAAACAAAAGCCCAGCAGGAAAAACAATTTATAGCTGCTGCAAATTACACAACATTAAAATCCATGTATGCATCCGGCAATAATTTACCCGATAAAGATTATGACTATTACATGCGTAAAAGAAAAAATAATCTTACTGCGGGTTGGGTAACACTTGGATCAGGTGTGTTGCTTTCAGGCATCGGGTTACTGATCGCCACAAATACCAGTGCAAGTTTTGACGACGCAGCTACAGGGGGAGTCATCACTATTATAGGAGCAGCTTCCGGGATAGCCAGTATTCCCTGTATGATCATGGCTACTGTTTATAAAAATAAAGCTAAAATGCAGGTGAGCACCCAGAAAACCGGTTTTGGTGTGCCTTCGAATGTAAGTAAAAATATTACCGGTATTACTATCAGTATACCGATCGGAAAATAAGATTTGTGCAAATACTCGTTTTTAATCCGCCCTGTGAATTCATTAAAAAAACATTTATCATCTTATACTAAGATCATGATCACGTTTCTAATTTATATTTTA
Organism: Ferruginibacter sp.; assembly: GCA_046596255.1. GTDB lineage: Bacteria > Bacteroidota > Bacteroidia > Chitinophagales > Chitinophagaceae > Ferruginibacter. Next base: position 38,441 of record JBKJMZ010000158.1, read on the forward strand.
TTAAAAAAATACAGGAAACAAAGCCGGGTAGAAACTTATTTACAAATTAGTAAATTTTTGAGTGCCCGTTTTCATATAATTTTTGTTAGCCTGATGATTATTCTACTTGCACTGATCCCGGTATTATCAAGATCGCAAAGCCAGAACCTGCATTATAAAATTGTGCAGGGCGGAGATGAAGTTGGCTGGATGAAGCTTGAAAAAAATATGACAGGGAATAAGTTGAGACTGGTTCTGGTATCCGATATAAAAACCAGGTTAATCTTTCAGATAAAAATTTGTGCAAAGGAAACAGCTGAATTTGAAAACGGGAGGCTCATTCACTCAACCCTTTTTAGAAAAACAAATGGAGATGTTAAGCTGAATAAACTAACCCGGCTTAAGGCTAATAAATATGAAGTGGAGGAGAACGGGGAAAAACAAAATCTTGCTTTTACAAACATAACCACAAATTTATTAAGTCTTTATTTTCAGGAGCCTGTGGGAATTAACGCACTGTACTCCGACAAATTTGAAAGCTTTGTTAAAGTAACAAAAACCGATGACGGCGGATATAAGGTGAAGTTTCCGGACGGTAACAGCAACATCTATTACTATAGAGCGGGCATATGTTGCAAAGTTATTATCAGCCATACTTTTTATACCGTAGAAGTAATTCTTAATTCCTAAACTCAATCGTTATGCAAACCACCGATATAATAGTCTTTACCATCAGTTTTACAATGGTTTTTGCACTGAGCTGGATAAGCAGGATCAATAAAAACCACCGCTTATTTAACGATGAAGGAGAAATTACCAGGAGGCCCGGTAACCTGCTTGGTATTCATGTAGCAGGAATACTTTGGCTGGGCCTCGTTCCTGTTGTTCAATTAAAACTTTCTGTTGTTCATGTTTTATTGGGTAACAGCATACCAGAAGCTTCGTCTCTTTTTATTTTTGGATTAGTTTACCTGTTGGCAATCACTGTTGCGTTCAGGCTGGGAAAAAATATAAGCGGCTCCGGAATAATAGCTCATGAAATGCACGGACAATTAACCCGATCCTTTTTTAAAAGATATTTTATAATAAGGGCCTTATATCTTTCTATCTATGAATTATGGTTCAGGGGTTTTTTGCTGTTTGAAACTATCAAATGGCTTGGAATACCTGCTGCGGTTTCGCTGAATATTTTACTGTACACATTGCTTCATATTTTTAAAAGTAAAAAAGAAATAATAGCCTGCATTCCTTTCGGGCTGGTACTTTGTTGTTTAAGTATCTTTTTTAATGCTGCCTGGCCGGCTATTATCCTGCATACTTCTTTTTCTCTTGTTTACGAATCAAATATTTACCGCAATTATATTGACTCACCTAAAATGGTAAGGTTATGAAAATACTGGTAACAGGCGCCACAGGTTATGTTGGCCATGAACTTGTTTTAGCACTGGCAAAACAGGGTAACAAGGTGCACATACTGGTCCGTAATCCTTTTTCAAAAAATATACCCAGGCACGAAAACATAATTGTTTTCACTGGAGATATAACCGACAGGGGCTCCATCAGGAAAGCTATGCAGGGATGTGCACAGGTATATCATACTGCAGCTTTAGTAAGATTATTTGCCAAAAACCCAGCAAGTTTTTACAAAGTGAATACAATGGGTACTCATAATTTATTGGCCGAAGCATTGGACCTGTGTGTAAAGAAATTTGTGTATACAAGCACCTGTGGCGTATTGGGATCTACTGTTAATTACCCTAAAAAAGAAAATGACCCACGTACTGAAAGCTTTGATAATGACTATGAGTTTACCAAATACCTGGGTGAAAACCTTGTTAAGGAATATGCACATAAGGGATTGTTCACTGTTATTGTTTCTTTATCAAAAGTATTTGGTCCGGGTATAGAAACGCATCCTATTTCTGTGAACAGCATAATAGATAAATTCATAAAAGGCAAACTCACATTTGTTCCAAAACCCGGAAACTTATCCGCAAATTACTGTTTCATCAATGATATTGTAAAAGGGCATATGCAGGCTATGCAATTTGGTTTGGGTGGAGAAAAATATATTCTCGGAGGAGTGAATATATCCTACGATGACCTGTTTAAAGAAGTAAGAAGGCTATCAGGTACAAAGGCAAAACTGGTACATGTTTCTATATGGCTGGTAAAAGTAATCGCATTTTTAGACTGGTGTAAATACCTGATCACTAAAAAAGAACCTTTTGTAACGGCAAAAGGAGTGCATCATATTTATATTAATAAAGAATATGACAATAAAAAAGCAATTCAAAATTTACATTACTGCCCTACTCCGCTATCAGAAGCCCTTATACAAACCATTCATTTTTTAAAAACACAACATCATGCCAAATAAAAAATACACCCTTATTACCGGCGCCAGCGAAGGATTTGGAAAATCACTGGCCATTGAATGTGCAGGCAGGAAAATGAACCTGGTGCTGGTAGCATTACCCGGCCCCGAATTATATTACCTGTCTTCTTTTATAAAAAGAAACTATGAAGTTGATGTTATTGCCATTGAAGCAGACCTTACACTTGAAGAAAACTGTATTATGGTATATAAGCAGGTACTGCAACTTCAATTACCGGTAAATATGCTTATCAACAATGCAGGGCTTGGCAGTACCATGCTGTTTAGCGAAGGCAATATTTCATTTTACCAGAAACAGATAAAATTGAACATCATTGCAACCACCATGCTTACGCATCTTTTTCTCAACCATTTAAAAGCCAATGGCCCGGCTTATATATTGAATGTGGGTAGCCTGAGTTCATATTTTTATTTACCAAAAAAGCAGGTTTATGGTGCTACCAAATCCTTTATCTATTGTTTTTCAAAAAGTTTAAGACTGGAACTTAAAGCCAATGAAGTAAGTATCAGTGTGATCTGTCCGGGAAGCATGAATACCAATATTTCAGTAACGCAATTAAATAAAACCTCAGGCTGGCTTTCACGAAACGCTGTTCTAAATCCTGAAGAGGTGGCGCCTATTGCCATTGACGGGCTTTTAAAGCGAAAAGAAGTTATCATACCAGGCCGATTGAATAAATTTTTCCTGCTACTGAACAGCATTTTACCGGCTGCAATTAAAAAAATGCTAATAGGCCATCAGATGAATTCACTAAGATCTGTTACTGCAATGGAATTAAATCCGCAAATAGTGCTGTTACCTGAAAGACCAATTTCTTTGATAGCATAAACCAAACAACTAAACATGCACATCATCAAAACAAATACTGTTAAAAAAATTTCAGCCTGGTTATTTTTTATTATACTGTTCATCGTTTCAACACATGCAACGGATTATGATTTTTATATGAAAAGAAGCAGGAGCCAACGTATTGTTGGCTGGTCAACATTAGGTGGAGGTTTATTGCTGTCAGGTATAGGCATACTGGTTGCCAGTTCTTCCAATGATAACTATTACGATGATGGCAATGAAAATACAGCTGGCGTATTACTACTTCTAGGAGTTGTATCCGGAATTGTAAGTATCCCATTTATGATATCGGCCAGTGTCAACAAGCATAATGCCAAACTCATCCTGGATAATCAGAAGACGGGATTTGGGGTACCTTCCAATGTAGGCAAAAATATCCCGGGGGTTACCATGGTTATTTCCTTTGGTTAGGATAACGGTCGGCAAATAATGCGACAGCAGCAATAAAAAAAATTAGAGATATGTACGTGTGATGTACCGGGTGATAATTCAAACAGTTAACCCCGCTGCTTCACCACCTCATACAAAACAATACCCGTGGCCACCGATACATTCAATGAATCAAAATCGCCGGTCATGGGTATTTGAAATTTTTCATCGCAGATCTTTAGCAATGCAGGATAGATACCTTTCTCCTCTCCACCCATTACAAGGGCACAGGGTTCTGCAAAATTCAATTCGTATGTTTTTTTTGAAGCTTTCATTTCGCTGGCAAAAACTTTAATGCCATTCATATGCAGGTCATCAACAGTTTTCATCAGACTGCTCACCCGGCAAACGGCTATCTCTTCCAGCGCACCTGCTGAAGTGAGAACAGCATCTTCATTTAATGCCCCAACCCCTTTATCGGGTATAATGATAGCATGTACCCCAAAACAATAGGCACTTCTTGCAATACCACCGATGTTTCTAATATCAGTAATGCCATCAAGAATTAAAAACAAAGGCACTTCTCCTTTTTCCACAACAAAAGAAATTATATCCTGCAGATCCTGGTACTGCACTTTAGCAATCAGTGCCAGGCACCCTTCGTGATTGCTTACGTTGAAATTGTTCAACTTTTCAACGGGCACTTTATTGATTGGCGTCTGCGTTTTTTCGGCAAGTGCTTTTATTTCGTCAATAACTTCGCCATGTACCGTGGTTTGCAGGTAAATACGTTCCAGTTGTTTACCGGTTTGCATGGCTTCAATTACTGCCTTACGGCCTATTACCAATGAACTTTTTTTTGGGCGATGATGTTGTTGCCGGAAATTTTTCATAAAAACCTATAAGTTTTATTAAAGATAATTATTGTTGCCACTGACTTTGTGAAAAACCTTATAGGTTTGGTAATTAAAAAACCATAAGCTCTTGCAAACTTATGGTTTTCAAAGTCTCCGCCAGTTGGCGGAGGATTTAGGGGGCCTTCAATCCAAAAACTTTTTTCACTTCTTTAACTGCATCCAGTTTTTCCCAGGTAAACAATTCAACTTTCTTTTTGATTGTTTTTCCATCGGGTGAGACAAATACTTTATCAACTATTTCATTCTTACGTCCCATATGCCCGTATGCAGCGGTTTCGCTGTACATCGGGTTACGCAGTTTTAAGCGCTGCTCAATAAAATAAGGGCGCATATCAAAGCACGACATTTTCATTACCTTGTCTGCTATCTGGCCATCAGTCAGGTTAACTTTTGCAGTGCCATAAGTAACTACATTGATACTGGTAGGCTGAGCTACACCAATTGCATAAGAAACCTGTACCAGAACCTCATCACAAAGGCCGGCAGCCACTAAATTCTTGGCTATATGTCGTGTTGCATATGCAGCGCTGCGGTCAACCTTGCTTGGGTCTTTACCACTGAATGCCCCACCACCATGTGCCCCTTTGCCACCATAGGTATCCACAATGATCTTACGGCCTGTTAAGCCGGTATCACCATGCGGGCCACCAATAACAAACTTACCCGTAGGGTTAATATGGTACTTTATCTTGTTGTTGAAAAGATGATTGTATTTTGGGTACTTGGCCTTTACTCTTGGTATCACAATATTGATGATATCTTTTTTAATCTTTGCAAGCATCTTCTCATCGGCTGCAAAATCATCATGCTGGGTAGATACAACTATAGCTTCGATCCTTACAGGTTGATTATTATCATCATACTCAAGTGTTACCTGGCTCTTGGCATCAGGGCGAAGATATTTGATCTGCTTATTCTCCCGGCGTATTGCAGCCATTTCAATTAATATATAATGGGCAAGGTCCAAAGCCAGGGGCATATAGTTATCAGTTTCATTGGTTGCATAACCAAACATCATACCCTGGTCGCCTGCACCCTGCTCTTCTTTTTTCTTCCGGTCAACACCCTGGTTAATATCGGCAGATTGTTCGTGAATAGCAGAAAGAATACCACAGGAATTTGCTTCAAACATATAATCACTTACGGTATAACCAATTTTACGGATCACTCCACGTGCAATTTCCTGCACATCCAGGTATGCTTTACTTTTAACTTCACCTGCTAAAATAACCTGGCCTGTTGTTACCATTGTTTCGCAGGCAACTTTACTGCTGGGATCAAAAGCTAAGAAGTTATCAATTAAAGCATCGCTGATCTGGTCTGCTACTTTATCAGGATGTCCTTCACTTACCGATTCTGACGTAAATAAATATGGCATAATTTTTTTTTAAGATTGCAAAGATAAGGTTGTATGGGTTAATGAACAAAGTCCTCCCGCTTTTTTGGGAGGACTTTGTTGAGTTATTATGAAGGTCATTAAAGTTTAGAATATACTATTCTTAATCTTAGCTTATAATTAGGGTTCGATCCACTGCCTACCTTTACTCTGCCATATGCAATATTATTGCTGTAAGGAATGTATTCCTTTGAATACTGTGGATAATTGATATTAAAAGGTGCATACAACCGCATATCATAAGCATAGGTACGGTCGGTTACAATTTGTTGTACATACCTGGAAATATTAAAATTGTAATACTTGATCGGGTTACCAAAAACATCAAATTTATCCCTTCTAAAACCGCCAAAGTATTGAAAGTCTATCTGGCCTGCAATATAAGGTAGGTTTGTTTTAAAATCAGGATCATACACGATTTGCGGATTCAGGTCATAATAAACAGGCTTCCATTTAGCTGTAGCCCCGGTATCCTTCAGATCAAGGTAAAGAAAAGCTGGCGCAGATAACAACACATCAAGTATGGGATCTGTAGGTATCTGCTCAATGATGATCTCTGCACGGTGAATAATTCGGTTAGATAACCCGCCAAGCCCAGGAATATTAAGATTAATAAATGTACCCGGTGATGTTTGCAGGTAATGCTCTGTAGGTGCCGGGTTACTGATTGGAAAACCGGCCCTGGTGCGCAGAATATAATTACTTGTATTTGATGCCGGGGCATTGGCTAACCGCGGTTCAAAACTGGGATTGAGGCGTAATGAACTATAAACAGAATCAATTCTGCCATTATTCCTTCTCCTGTAATGAACTTCCAGTTTGGTAGCTGTATCAGCAATTTTGAAATACATTAACCCATTACCGCCACCATTTGCCAATACGGCTATACCATTATAAAACCTGCGGTAGACCGAATCATTATAAAAAGCATTATTAACGCTGTTTGAGGCGGTGCTGTCCCGGGCAAACAATGCTGCAGCAAATGAACTGGCAAGCTTTATCCTGACCTGGAAACGAACAGAATCTCTGCCATTTTTTAGTTTAATATAATTACCAAGGGTTCGTACATCTATATTGGCACTCCCTATCAGGTTTCCTGTTGCAGGCTGGTAGTTAGTAGGATTCTCTTTATAAACGGAATCCCTGAATCTGAAATCATTCACTTCCCGTACTTCAAGAGAAATGGGAATTGTACTATCGCCCCAGAAACCACTATATTTCAAACAAAGAACAACAGAGTCGAGCCCTGCACCAAAACCATTGATGGTATCACCGGCATTACCAAAATAATAAGGATAGGATGCAGGCTTTAACTGCATAAAAATATTGGCATTGGTTTTACCAAATTGCGGATCATTATTAATAGCTCCCAAAGCATGATCATCATACTTACTGATAAAAGTACTTGAGTCGCCAAAAAATCCCTGTGTAGAATTGATGTTGAGGAGCGTATCGAATGTATGTACATTATCAACTGCCGGTAATATATCGCTGCCGATATCGGTAGTATCTAACTTAGTACAGTTCCAGCCAATTAAAGAGAAAATAGCGATGGCAGTGATTGCCAGGGGTAGAATACGTTTTTGCACAATAATGATTTTATGAAAGCTGTTAGATTTCCTACTTTGCAAGGTCGGAATACAATTGCAAATAGTCTGTTAAATCACTTGCTGCATCATATTTCAGGATCTTCTTGCCTTTTACTTTTGCAAACTGATCTGCGAGTTTTTTATCAATTTTCTCTGCTCCAAAAGTAACAGCATCTGCATAAGTAGCGCCGCCATTGAACATGGCCACGTTATTCATATCCTTGAATGGTTCTAATTCTTTTTTAGTTACAGCATCATTGATGGTTGCCATTTTCAGAAAATCCTTTTCCAGCTTTTCTTTAAAAGTAGTTTGGCCAATGGTATAAATGATCTTACTGTTACTGAAAACAGGTTCTTTTTTATAGGCATTTTTAATGAACATAGGAATAAGGCCTGTCATCCAGCCGCTGCAATGAATGATGTCGGGTGGCCATCCAAATTTCTTGACCGTTTCCAGGGCTCCCTTGCAAAACAAAACGGTTCTTATGCCATTATCATCAAACCACTTCTCTTTTTCATCAGTAAAAATGGATTTGCGCTTAAAATAATCATCATTATCCAGGAAATAGATCTGTAGCCTTGCATTAGGCAGCGAAGCTACTTTTATTACCAGGGGGTAATCATCGTTGTCGATAGTCACGTTAATGCCCGAAAGCCTTACTACCTCATGCAGGCGGTGCCGCCTTTCATTGATCACACCAAACCGGGGCATGATACAACGTACTTCCATTCCGCTGTCATTAGATTTAACTGCCAGTTTGTTCACGATATCGGCAAAATCTGTAAGTTCCAGGTAAGGCGACATCTCGTTGGCAATAAATAAAATTCTTTTCTTTGTACTCATTTACACGATGTTTGTTGCTGCATGAAGTTTTAACGGAGTGCAAAACTAAGCTATTTTTTCGGTAAAACCTGCTTGTACAGGCATTTGAAGTGTAATTGCCACAATATGATACTATTTAAGAAATCTGCTGACATACACGCCTACCTCTTAAAAATTAAAGAAGAAGGCAGAACAATTGGCTTTGTCCCTACTATGGGTGCACTACACCAGGGGCATATCTCCCTGTTAAAAACTTCTAAAAAAAGAGACTCCCTTTCAGTCAGCAGTATTTTTGTAAACCCTGCCCAGTTCAACGATGTCAAAGATTTTGAAAATTATCCTACCACTATTGAGCAGGATATTGATGCCCTCGAGAAAGGAGGTTGTGATATTTTATTTATGCCCGCAGTAACAGAAATGTATCCTAATGGAACTGCTGATACCCCCCAATACGAGCTTGGCTATCTCCAAACCGTACTTGAGGGCAAATACCGGCCCGGCCATTTCCAGGGGGTATGCATGATAGTTCACCGGCTGCTCCAGGCCATACCGGCTGATAAGTTATACCTGGGACAGAAAGATTACCAGCAATGCATGGTGATCAAAAAACTGGTTGAACTTACCGGACTGGATACCAATATTAATATCTGCCCAACCCTCAGGGAAGCCGACGGGCTGGCCATGAGCAGCAGAAACATGAGGTTACCTGCCGCAGACAGGAAGTTGGCATTAAAAATTTTTGAGACCCTCTCCTTTTTAAAAAACAGTATGGAACCCGGCGACCTGACAGTCCTAAAGCAAACTGCGGTGAAGAGGTTAACCGATGCCGGTTTTAAAGTTGATTATGTTGAAATTGCAAATGCTAACACGCTGGAGATACTTCAGCACTGGGATGGCAAGACAAAACTGGTTGCCCTGGCCGCTGCTTTTTTAGGTGATGTAAGGTTAATAGATAATATGGTGATGGGGAACTGATGCTAGATACTGGATACTGGATACTGGAAAACTCCCGGAGATTTTAAAAAGCTTTTAGATCATTATGCCCTCATCCAGTATCAAATATCCAGCATCCCTTTTTTTGCCATCCTGTTTTCCCTTCGTAATTTGTAAAATATTATGCGTAAACGTTTTTTAGCCATATTACAATACCTGTTTTTCTTTGGGTTGGGTATCTTCCTTGTGTGGTGGAGCATCAGCAAAATGGATGATAAAAGCTGGGGAGATTGTAAAACGGCCATGAGGTCTGCAAATTACCTGCTGCTGGTACCCGTATTCCTGGTAATTATACTGAGCCATATAAGCCGTGCCATCCGCTGGAAGATATTAATGGCACCCATGGGCCATTACCCAAGCTTCATCAATACATTTTGTGCAGTGATGGTGGGTTACCTGGCTAATCTGGCTTTTCCACGATTAGGAGAGATATTGAAATGCACTATACTGGGCAAATATGAAAAAGTACCACCTGATAAACTGGTGGGCACCATCCTTGTGGAAAGAGCAGTAGATATGGTTTCACTGCTGATCATTTTTATGATAGCGCTCATCACCCAGTTTGATATTATAGGCAGCTATGCCATTAAAACCATCAATGAAAAATTCCTTTCCGGCAGCACACAATCCCTGATCCTGAAATCCGTCATCATCATTGCAGTGATCATAGGTATTATTTACGGAATGAAATATATTTTCAGGAGATTTGCCCATACGAGGGTGATCAACAAGATCAGGAATATTGTTACCGGCATTGGCATTGGCTTAAGTACCATAAAGCTGTTAAAGAATAAATGGGCATTTATCTTTCATAGTGTTTTGATCTGGGGTTGTTATGTTGCCGGAACCTACATAGGTTTTTTTGCGATCAATGAAACGTCCGCGCTACCTTTTGCTGCAACTTTCCCCGTATTGGCATTTGCAAGCATTGGTATGATCCTTACGCCCGGCGGTATCGGAGCTTATCCCCTTTTTATTATGGAGGTGATGTTATTATACAATATCCCGGAGGCCTATGGGTTTGCAAACGGAACAATACAATGGGCCGGACAGTTTATGATCATTCTCCTGGTTGGTTTCATTTGCCTTTTGGCCCTACCGGTATACAATAAAAAAACAAAACATGCGAAGCACCCAATCGATACCCAATAAAATATTTACGCTTGACGGGCTATTACACCAGCTCAACCGCTGGCGCCTGCTTAATAAAAAAATAGTTTTCACCAACGGTGTGTTTGACATTTTACACGAAGGCCATATTGCCTCGTTAAGTGAAGCAGCACAGTACGGGCATATTTTGATCGTTGGAATAAATGCAGATGCTTCAGTAAAAAGATTGAAAGGTGAAAGCCGCCCTGTTAACAATGAAAATTCAAGGGCATTGCTTATGGCATCACTGGTCATGACGGATGGGGTCATTTTATTTGAAGAAGACACCCCGTTGAATTTAATTACAGCCCTCCTGCCCGATGTACTTGTAAAAGGCGGTGATTACACTCTGGACGGGATCGTGGGGGCTAAAGAAGTAATGGCAAATGGCGGCGAAGTAAAGATCGTACCTATTGTAGAAGGATTTTCTACCACCGCCATAATAGAAAAAATGAAGGGCTAAGCAAATTACCGTTCACTATTTCATAAAAACTTAATATGCCGTTTTGCTGCTAAGTATCTAAATTCACCGCATTCATTTCTAAAAAAAACACTTGCACAAAAGAAAGATCATATTCAGAGATATTAGCTGGCTCTCCTTTAACGACCGCGTTTTACAGGAAGCTGCGGATGAATCCGTGCCTTTAAGGGAACGCATACGTTTCCTGGGTATATTCTCCAATAACCTCGACGAGTTCTTCAGGGTACGTGTAGCCGCATTAAAAAGAATGGTAGCATTTGGAAAAAAAGCTAAAATGCATTCAGAGCTAAACCCGGATGCCATTTTAGAAGAGATACAGGAGATCGTGGTAACACAGCAAAAAGAATTTGAACGCATCTGGAACGAGATATTAAGGGAGCTTAAAAAAGAAAGGATCCATTTGATCAATGAAAAGCAGTTGAACAAAACACAGCAGCTTTTTATATTGGATTATTTTAATGAAGAGATACGCAGCAATATTATTCCCCTGATGATCGAAAGCATTCACAGCTTCCCGGTGTTGAATGACCGGTCCATCTACCTGGCCTGTAAGCTTTCCAAAAAAGACCGCTCCATCCCACAGAAATTTGCGCTGCTATCAGTACCAACGCGGCGCTTACCGCGGTTTCTTATCCTGCCATCTAAAAATGCGGACAGGCATATCATCCTGCTGGAAGATGTGATCCGCTTTTGCCTGCCCCATATTTTTTCCTTTTTTGGATATGATACATTCTCTTCCCACATCATTAAAGTGACCCGTGATGCAGAGATCGATATTGATAACGATATCTCCACTTCCTTTATCCAGAAAATTGAGAAAGGTTTAAAGAACCGCAAAAAAGGAAAACCGGTTCGTTTTGTTTTTGATAAAACCATTGATCCCTCCCTCCTTACCTACCTGGTACGGCGGTTGGGCTTATTACAGAAGGATAACCTGATCCCCGGCGGGCGGATTCACAATTTTGTGGACTTCATGAATTTTCCCGAATCGGTATTCACTAAAAAAAGCCTCCGCAAAAAGCCGTTCATTCATCCCTTATTAAAAAATGTGAACAGCGTTACAAATGTGGTTTTAGAAAAAGATGTGCTTTTACATTTTCCATACCACGCTTTTGATACCATCATTGACCTGCTTCGTGAAGCGGCTATTGACCCCGAAGTGGTAAGCATTAAATTTACCTGTTACCGGCTGGCCGACCGTTCTAAAATAATAAACGCATTAACCAATGCCGTTCGTAATGGCAAACAGGTTACTGTTGTGCTGGAACTGCGGGCCCGTTTTGATGAGGAAGCAAACCTCGAATGGAAAGTAGAACTGGAAGAGGCTGGTGTAAAAGTTTTATTAGGGGCGCCCAATATGAAAGTGCATGCCAAAATATGCCTCATTAAAAAAAGAGTTAACAACCGTACCATTCATTACGGCTTTGTAAGCACGGGTAACCTTAATGAAAAAACAGCTAAAGTATATGCTGATACCTGCCTGCTTACCTCCGACCGCAATATCATGGCCGATGTTAACCGCATATTTAATTACCTGGAGCAGCCCAATACCCGTATCCTGTTATTAAAGAATTGCAGAACACTTCTTGTGAGCCCTACAGGCATGCGCAAACAATTACTGCAACTGATCAACAAAGAAATTAAAACGGCCAAATCAAAAAAACCTGCGGCCATTACACTTAAGCTCAATTCGCTCAGTGATGAACTGTTGATCGATAAATTAACAGAAGCCGCAAAAGCCGGAGTAGAAATAAAGCTGGTAATAAGAGGCATATTTTGTTTACTCACCGAAAATAAAAAATTCAAAATCTCCATACAGGCCATCAGTATTGTTGATGAATACCTGGAACATTCGCGGATCATGATCTTCCATAATGGTGGAAAAGAAAGAACATTTATTTCTTCTGCCGACTGGATGGTTCGCAATATCGATCACCGGGTAGAAGTTGCCTGTCCCATTTTTGAAAAGGATATCCAGAATGAGATCAAAGATATCCTGCAGATACAGTTAAAAGATAATATCAAGGCAAGGATATTGGACAATGAACTCAGCAACCAATATGTGAATCCACGCAATACCAAAAAGATCCGCAGCCAGGTGGAGACATATAATTATCTCTATCGTAAATCCGTATAAGTGTTAATTGGTTAATTTGTTAATTGGTTAATTAGTTAATCCGTAATTTTGTTTTCTATAAATATAAGTAACAGGTGACCAAAGGATCTACGGATTAACTAATTAACAAATTAACGGATTTACAAACTTGAGACTCGCAGCCATAGATATAGGAAGTAACGCAGCCCGGTTATTGATTTCAGAAGTTACCACCGACGAAAATAATGTTCCCACATTTAATAAGCTCAATTTATTCCGCGTGCCTTTGCGGCTCGGCTTTGACGTGTTTGAGACGGGAGTAATTTCCAAACAGAAGACAGGAATGTTCCTGCAGACCATGAAAGCTTTTAAGCATCTTACCAATGCATACGAAGTAAAACATATAAAAGCCTGTGCCACCAGCGCCATGCGGGATGCAAAGAATGCAGATGACATCATCAGGAAAGTAAAACTGGAAACTGATATCAAGATCGAAGTGATATCCGGCGATATGGAAGCGGGTTTCATTTTTGAGAACCATATTGCAGAAACGCTTGACAAGGACCATAGCTATATGTATATGGACGTTGGTGGTGGAAGTACCGAGATATCTTTCTTCAGCAATGGTAAACTCATTTTTAAAGAATCTTTTAATATTGGCACTATACGGTTGCTGCAGGGATTGGTACATGAAAAGACCTGGGAAGTGATGAAGGAGATCATTAAAACAGTTACCAAGGGCCAAAAAGAAGTGATGGCCATTGGCAGCGGCGGAAATATCAACAAGGTTTTCTCACTGAGTAAAAGAAAAGAAGGCAAACCCATTCCGTTTGAACTGCTGAGAGATTATTACAATGAATTAAGTAAGGTAAGTCTGGAGGACCGGATAAAAATTTACAACCTTAAAGAAGACCGGGCCGACGTGATCGTACCGGCACTTCAGATTTACACCAATGCCATGCGCTGGGCAGGCGCCACGGAAATGTATGTACCCAAGATCGGCCTGGTGGATGGGTTGATACAGCATATGTGGGAAGAACTTAAACCCTGAGCAGCTTGCACTGAGCAAAGTCAAAGTGTAGAAGGGTTGAGTATAATTCGAGCGAAGTTGAGAATGAAGCTGGCTGAAATAAGTTTTCCTTAACATGATTTTAAAATAACTTTAGCCATTAACGCAACACTGCATGAACACAAAGCTTATTGTTATTTTTCTTTTTATTGGCAACAGTTCTTTTGCACAATTCAAGCCGCTACCTACACAGTTTGACAAGTTTGTAAATAAACCAAAAATAGAATGGGCGGCTTATGCAAGTGATACTTTTAATTTTGCAGGTTTCAATAACCTCCTGCTTAACCGGCTTCATAAAAAACAAATAAAGGCTTCCTTACCTGTGGATAGCCGCACCCCACTGGCAAACAAAATTGAATATGCGTTAATAGACTCCATTGATAAAGTATTTTTTTATGAAGAAGATGATTATGCAATGGATTCATTAGGTAATGTGATCAGGGTTACTAAGCCGCGTAAAAAAATAGACAGTGCCGAATTCAAAATAACCGAAGTAATGCAAATATTGTATATAGAAGATGGGAAATTAAAAAGCTATGTTCCCTGGGTAACCCCTACAGTCCCTACCTACATATCCACAGGCACATATGTTGGTGAGCGCTTTTATTTTAATACTGCCTACAACTATAAATACGATTACAAACCACGCAAACGGCATACGCCTGACTTTCTGGGACAAACAAAAAAAATGCTGAAGTTTGATGCGCCTGCAGATAAACTTAAAGAAATGTATGGGCGCAATTTGTTGGAAACACTGTGGCCACAGCTCCTGCAAAATGGAACGGAGTTTTATGCTGTCGATAGTAATAAAAAGATCAACCCACAGGAAATTGATATTACCACTGGTTATAAACAACCATTACTGGTACCACATTATGATTCGGCAGGCACTATTTATAAATACAGTGTAATCTATCAAACAATAACACCTGCACAGTTTACAGCGGTACAATTGGTGCAGGACTGGTACTACGATCATAAAAAGAATATTGTATTTTCTTACATCAGGGATATGTATGTGTATTTAAAGGAAGATGATAAAAATGCATCCCCTGTTTTTAAACTGGTTTTTAAATAGATCTGACCATGAGGGTATTCATGTTTTTCATTAATGCAATTTTTTGGTTTTGGGTTTTTATTGTACCAGCCGGGGTAATGGGCCTTGTAGGATTTTGGCTGTATATAAAAACAACTGATAATCTCCCCTATTCTATTTTGATAACAATATTTGGAATTATTATAGGAATTGTTCTGGCAGAACTCGTAAGAAAAAAATATGGACTGGATAGTTTTTTTGGCAGGTTGCTTGCTACTCCGGATATTGACGGTGAAAATATTCTTGATGAAAAATTTAAGAATGAAACTAATAGATCTGAAAAGACCGATAAACAAACAGGATAAATACAAGAAATATTTATATTTTGTGTTTATCAAATACCTTAAACCAAACCTGCACATGAAACTATTTATTATTTTAGTTTTCTCCGCAATTCCTTTTTTGGCAAATGCACAAGAAAAAAACGAACTCTATATAGGCTTCCAATTGCAGCCTGAGTTAACATTTTATAAATCAAGTTATATTGCTGTATATCCAACGGCTTATTCAAAATCTTCTTTCAATATAGGCTTTAGCCTTTATGGCCAATACCAAATAACAGATCGTTTATTTGCAACGCTGGGTTTGGGTTTTATTTCGAGGAAACTAAATACAAAAATTGATGTAGATCAATCACTTTTACCTGAGCCTTATTACGATAGCACTAAAATTCTTTACACTACAAAAACACTTTCATATCGGGTATTACAAATCCCAGTGGGTATGGGATACTACTTCGTTAAAACCAATAAGACAAATGTATATGCAGGCCTCACATTTGTTCCCAACTTTCTTTTAAATGCAAAATATGGCACACTAAATAATTATCCTGCTTTTAAGAAAAATTATTGGCAGGGTTTTTCGGTTAATCCAAACATAGGCATTGATTATACTTTAACCAAGAAAATTAAACTGACCAGTGCTATTGCTTATTCGCTGGTAAATACAGTTAGAGAAGAGGAATACTCCAATAAACATCCGAAATTAAATCATCAATATTTACAACTTGGGTTAGGCTTAAAACTGAAATTATAAAATAAACCAGCAGGTTGCAACATGCTATATCACCGGTTACCGACGAACTTATCATAATTTTTGCCTCTCAATTCATTACTAAAATCATTTTCAAATAAATTTCTTTATACATTTACACTCTCAATTGCTCCCCGGATTTGTTTTATTCTAACGCAGAGCCAACTCCACCAGCATCAGTTAATTAAAACAAACAGTATGTCAGTTAACAAAGAAGCTAAGAAAATAACTACTCATACCCTGCAAAAAATGAAAGCCGCGGGGGAAAAGATCTCCATGATAACGGCCTACGATTTTTCCTTTGCAAAGATCTTCGATGCGGCCGGTATTGATATCATCCTCGTGGGAGACAGCGCAAGCAATGTGATGGCCGGCCATGAGACCACCCTCCCTATTACCCTTGACCAGATGATCTACCATGCTCAAAGCGTGGTAAGGGGTATCGACCGCTGCCTCGTTGTTGTAGATATGCCCTTCGGCTCTTACCAGTCCAATTCAGACATTGCCCTCGCATCTGCCATCAAAATAATGAAAGAAACAGGTGGCCATTCCGTAAAACTGGAAGGCGGCTCTGAAGCAGTTGATTCTGTAAATAAGATCGTGAGTGCAGGTATTCCGGTAATGGGACACCTTGGCTTAACGCCACAAAGCATTTATAAATTTGGTACCTACACGGTAAGGGCAAAAGAAACAGATGAAGCAACCAAGTTAAAAAAAGATGCCTTGTTATTACAAGATGCAGGTGCATTTGCCATCGTGCTTGAAAAGATCCCGGCAGCACTGGCCAAAGAAGTAAGCGAAAGCCTGCACATACCTACCATTGGCATTGGTGCCGGTGGTAACTGCGACGGACAGGTACTGGTGATGCATGATATGCTGGGCATTAATGTAGAATTTAAGCCCAGGTTCCTTAGACAGTACCTAAATTTATACGAACAGATAGATGGCGCTGTAAAGCAATACATCAGCGATGTAAAGAGCAAAGATTTTCCCAATGAACAGGAGCAATACTAAAATGCCGATACTTGATTCTGGATACTTCATACTAGATCCTGGATACTGGATACTGGTTTAATAAACATGAACGCTGATATCCGGCATCCATTATCCATTATCCATTTTCCCATTATCCATTATCTCGTATCCCCTGTTTGTGGTAACTTGCACCCTTCATTAATCATACAACATGAAATTTCTAAAGACCTTAAAAATAGCCGCCAATAACAATGGTGTTTCTACCGGTGTAAACTGGTTAAAAAGCAAGGGAGAAAAAATAGCATCCTATAGTCCTGTTGATGGAAAATTAATTGGCACTGCAACCGGTGCTGATAAAAAGGCATATGAAGCCGTTATGCAAAAAGCACAAGCCGCTTTTGCTGAGTGGCGTGGCTGGCCTGCTCCAAAACGTGGCGAAATTGTAAGGCAGGTTGGTGAAGAATTAAGAAAGAACAAAGAGCCATTGGGACAATTAGTAAGTTATGAAATGGGAAAAAGCCTCCAGGAAGGTTATGGCGAAGTGCAGGAGATGATCGATATCTGCGATTTTGCAGTGGGTCTTAGCCGCCAGTTACATGGTCTCACCATGCACAGTGAAAGGCCGGGACACCGGATGTATGAACAGTATCACCCACTCGGGATCGTAGCGATCATATCTGCCTTTAATTTTCCTGTAGCCGTATGGAGTTGGAATGCTGCACTTGCATGGGTATGTGGGGATGTGTGCGTATGGAAGCCGAGCGAAAAAACACCGCTATGTGCCATCGCCTGCCAGAACATCATTCAATCTGTTTTCAAAAAAAATAATGTGCCCGAAGGCGTTTCAAATATAATTGTGGGCGGCAGGGATGTGGGTGAATGGATGAGCAATGATACAAGAACAGCACTTGTTTCTGCCACCGGCAGCACAAGAATGGGTAAGGCAGTTGCTGCGGCTGTGGGACAGCGTTTGGGAAGAAGTTTACTGGAACTTGGTGGCAACAATGCCATCATCATCACCGAAAATGCCGACCTCGACATGGCATTGATAGGCGCAGCTTTTGGAGCCGTGGGCACGGCAGGCCAGCGATGCACATCCACCCGCAGGCTCATCATTCATGAAAAGATCTATAACAAATTCAAAGAGAAACTGGTTCATGCTTATGGACAATTAAAGATCGGAGATCCATTAAATGAAAAGAACCATGTTGGTCCTGTAATTGATAAAGATGCAGTTAAAATTTACCTGGATTCTATTGAAAAATGTAAGGCTGAAGGTGGAAAATTTGTGGTGGAAGGCGGTGTATTAAAAGGAAAAGGATATGAAAGTGGTTGCTATGTAAAGCCATGCATTGCCGAAGCAAAGAATAGTTTCGCAATTGTGCAGCATGAAACTTTCGCTCCCATTCTCTACCTCATGAAATATAAAACGCTTGATGAAGCCATTGCCCTGCAGAATGGCGTGCCACAGGGATTATCATCGGCCATCATGACCAATAATATGCGGCAGGCAGAACAGTTCTTATCACAGGCAGGAAGCGATTGCGGTATTGCAAATGTTAATATCGGCACTTCAGGGGCTGAAATTGGTGGGGCTTTTGGTGGAGAAAAAGAAACGGGCGGCGGGCGTGAAAGCGGCAGCGATGCCTGGAAAGTGTATATGCGCCGGCAAACCAATACCATCAATTACACCGATAAACTGCCACTGGCACAGGGCATTAAATTTAATTTATAAAGTATTGTGCTATTTAGTATTAAAAATCTGTTCTGGAAGCCGTCTTCGACAAGCTAAGACTGACAGCTTTCTGATATGTTGAACTGTCGAAGCATAGAAAGAAAGAGGTGTTTAAAATAAAATCCATTCTCAAACACAACATGCTAATTTATAAAATTTTGCAAATTAATGTGAATGGTATGGCAGTTGCTGTCATACCATTTACTTTTACTAAAATTTAATATCAATGATAAAGATTTCTAATTTGTTTTTAGGCCTCCTGTTTGCCGGCCTTACCTCCCTGGCACAAACCAGCGCAGTACCCAATAGCTGGCATATGATGGATAAGGAGGCTGATGGGTATTCAGGCATAAGCGCAAATAAAGCTTACCAGTTTCTGAAAAGTAAAAATCTAAAAAGTAAAACGGTTCTTGTAGCGGTAATAGATACGGGCATTGATACCCTGCACGAAGACCTGAAACCCATTCTCTGGAAAAACCCCGGAGAAATGCCGGGTAATGGTAAAGATGATGATGGCAATGGCTATATTGATGATGTGCATGGCTGGAATTTCCTGGGTGGAAAGGACGGCAGAAATGTGACCATCGACAGTGATGAAAGAGGAAGGGTTTATTATGGTCTTAAAAATAAATGGGATAATAAAGAAGTTGATAAAACTAAATTGTCAAAAGCAGAGCTATACGAATATGAAATGTTCCTGAGAGCAAAGGCCGAAATAAGGGGGCCTGATACCAAGGAAGCTGAATTCACCGATGTGGATGTGCCTGCTTTAAAATTATTACAGGAGAACCTGGTCAACAGTGACAGTATCCTGAAGATTGCATTGGGTAAAAATATTTATACCGGTAGGGAACTTGACCTGTACACCACCAAATCCTTTGCAGAGCGCAGGGCAAAAAGCGAACTCCTTGGTTTAATGAAGACAAATAATATGCTTGACCAGACCAACAGGGAATTCATTGGTGGTTTGGTTGAATATATAGAGTACATCGAAGGTGAGCAACGCAAAGCACAGGCAAAGGTGCAAGCGCCTAAAAATTACCGCAAGGATATTGTAGGTGATGACGAGAATAATTTAAATGACCGTAATTACGGCAATAATGATATCATGTCAGATTTCAGTATGCATGGCACACACTGTGCCGGCATAATAGGTGCGGTGCGCAACAATGGTAAGGGCATGGATGGTATTGCAGATAATGTACGCATCATGGTATTGCGGGTTGTGCCCAATGGCGATGAGCATGATAAAGATATTGCACTGGCCATTCGTTATGCAGTGGATCATGGTGCCCAGATCATCAGCATGAGCTTTGGTAAAGGTTACTCACCGCAAAAGCAATGGGTTGATGAAGCTTTTGCTTATGCAGAAAATAAAAATGTTTTACTAGTACATGCAGCAGGTAATGATGCCAAAGATGTTGATGTAGCTGCTAATTTTCCTAACCCTGTTTATGTAAATGGAGGCAGGGCCAGTACCCATATTACTGTGGGTGCAAGTGCTGAACCCAAGTCTGGCAGTTATACCGCTTCTTTCAGTAATTATGGTAAAAAAGAAGTGGACGTATTTGCACCCGGCACAAATATCTATTCAACATTACCAGGCGGGAATAATTATGGCAACTTAAGCGGCACCAGCATGGCATGCCCTGTGGTAGCGGGTATTGCAGCATTAACATTGTCGCACTTCCCTACCCTTTCTGCAAAGCAGTTAAAATACGTAATTGAAAAGTCGTCACAAAAGCCAACAGAAAAAGTAAGCAAACCTGGTACTGATAAAAAAGTTGACATGAGTGAGATCTCTAAGACCGGCGGAATTGTAAATGCCTACGAAGCGGTAAAGCTGGCGGCAACATTAACTGGCGAAAATAAAGCGGAAGCATTACCAAAGCCTAAAATGAAAAAGCCTAAAAAAGGATAAATATTTTTTAATAGTTTTAAAAGCCCGGAGTTAAAAGCTTCGGGCTTTTTTTCTGTCATTTCGACCAACGGGAGAAATCTGTAATTATAAGTCGGGGCTCTAAACTACAATTCTTCTTTCCAGGCGAGTCTCTGACAGGATTTGTGCGTTGGCTTCCAGGACTCGTTGCCGGGTTATGTCAATGGCAGCGAGTCATGTCCCCGCTTATTGCTTTTATCAGAGACTCGCCTGAGAAAGTGGTATACTCACCATGTAGCGGTTTTTTTAATACCTATTTAAAAAGAATGAATTAAAAAAA
>JBKJMZ010000079.1:0-32257 GCA_046596255.1 Ferruginibacter sp.
GATGGTGAAAGTTTATAACCAACTGCCGAAAGTACCGATAGCTATCAGTAGTTAGCCGCTGTCAGGATTTTGCGCAACCCTGACGGCGGTTGCAAACCCCGTCAGCGGTTAAATAAAAGATAAATAAAACTGAATGATGAAAATAATAATAATTCTCTTATGTTTTGTTGCAAGTATGCAAACTGCTTTTGCACAAGCTGACAGCATTGATACAAAACTGCAAACTATCCTTGCTGAAAAAAATGAGGAAACGAGGATGGATAGCCTGTATAACTATTTTTATTTAATTGCCAATATTGACCCTGCTCTTACTCAAACCATTACTAAAAAATTATTGACACTATCTGAAAAGAATGAAGACAAACTTGCTGAAACTTATGCCATTTCACAATTAAGTATAATAAATTATATACTCGGCAACAAAGCTAAAACATTAGAATTTGCATTGAAAGCCTTAAAAATGGCTGAGCCCTTAAATAATGCGACCTTAATGGCTATTGTATATAACAGGCTTGCACTTGCTTATGGAGCAGTAGATAAAGACAAGGAAATAGAAATATTTAAGCAAGGCTTAGCACTACAGCCCAAAGCAAAACAATCTACTATTTTCACAACCCTTGCCTTCAACCTGGGTGACAGGTTTATATCACAAAATAAGTTAGATTCGGCATTAGCGTATTTGCAATTGGCCGAAAGATTAAACCTGCAATTAAATACCAATAAAGTCAATCCGATAAACCTGATGCAGCTTGCCCGGCTGTATGGCAAAATGAATAACCCCGCATTGGCAAACACCTATTTTGCATTATCATTAGATGCAGCTAACAAAACCAACTCTCCAAGACTTAAATATTATGCCTATAACTATTTGTCAGAATATTTTCGCACATTAAACAAGCAGGACTCTGCCGTTTTTTTTGCCCAAAACGCCATTGATATCGTAAAAAATACAGCATTTTCCAGGCTGACTAAAGACCCGGCTAAATTTTTAATGAACTATTATAGCAGCAAGAATAACGATCTGGCTTTGCAATATGCCAACTTATACATTAATGTTACTGATAGCTTAGCTAATGCAAACAAAGAGCAGGAATCTTATTCTTTGCTGTTTGATGAAGAACTAAGGCAACGGGAATTAAAAGAGCAGTTAGTTGTAAAGCAGCTGGAAAGAAAGCAAAACATCCAATATGCTTTAATTGCTCTTGGCATTATTACTTTACTCTCTCTTTATTTACTTCTTAGCCGAAGTTTTATTACCAATACAAAACTGATTGAATTTTTTGGTGTTATTGCTTTATTAATTGTATTTGAATTTCTAAATTTATTGCTGCATCCTTTTTTAGAGAGAATTACTCATCATAATCCATTGTTAATGTTACTTGCGTTGGTTTGCATAGCGGCATTACTTGTTCCACTACATCATAAAGTAGAAAAATGGGCAACAGCTAAACTTGTAGAGAAGAACAAGAAGATAAGGCTGGCGGCTGCTAAAAAAACAATTGAACTATTAGAAAAAGAAAAATAAACACATGGCAACAAAAAGATCATTCCCCGGGCCTATCCCTATTCTGATGATGGTTATTATCCTTGCTGCAATGGGTACCTGGCTTTTACCTGCGGGCCAGTACAATAAACTATCTGTAACTGGTAAAACATTTACCATGGTTACCGATAGCAATGAAGTTGCGTTGCCGCTTACACAGCAAACATTAGACAGCCTGGGCATCCAGATCAAGGTAGAAAAATTTATTGCCGGTGATATCCGCAAGCCTGTATCGGTGCCGGGATCTTTTACCAAACAAAAAAGAAATCCGCAGGGGTTCATCGCTGTTTTACAGGCCCCCATCAAAGGTGTTATTGATAGTATTGATATAATTTTATTCGTACTCATCATGGGTGGTTTCATGTTTGTTTTTAACGAAACCGGTGCCATGGTAAAAGGTATTACCTGGCTTGCGCATACCATGAAGGGACGTGAGCACTGGTTGATCGCTATTCTTACATCTGTATTATCTTTCTTTGCCGCTTCTTACGGCATGGCGGAAGAAGCACTTGTATTTTATCCTATACTGGTACCACTGTTCCTGGCTGCTGGCTACGATCTGCTGGTTCCTTTGGCCATCATTTTCGGAGGCACATCAGTTGGTGGCATTGCAGCTTTCTCCAATCCCTTCTCCACCATCATTGCATCCAATGCCGCAGGCATCAACTGGATGGACGGATTGACAGAACGGTTAATACTTTGGGTAATTGTTACAGCATTAATGGTTTGGTATATTTTAAGGTACGCTGCCAAAGTAAAAAAAGATCCAACTGCTTCATTGGTGTACAAAATTGACGGTGAAGTAAAACCGTTGTATGAAGTAAACGTCAGTAACGAAACCCTTACACCCAAACTGGAGCTCAAAACAAAATTGCTGTTGCTGATCTATATCGTAACTTTTTTAACGATGATCGCCGGTGTGGTATTTTTAAAATGGTGGACAACGGAGATGTCTGCACTGTTCCTGGGTTCCTCCATCCTGATCGCTGTTATAACGCAATTGAATGAAAAAATATTTATCCGTGAATTTATTAAAGGTGCAGAAAGTTTGCTGTCGGTTGCTTTTATCATTGGTGTGGCCAGGGGCGTTACTGTTGTTTTAAATGAGGGGCATGTAAGTGATTCCATATTGTATTATACTGCCAATATGGTACAGGGCATTCAACCGGCATTCTTTATTCTTTTACTGCTTGCATTTTATGTCATCTTTTCTCTTTTCATACAATCCACATCGGGCATGGCGGTATTAACCATGCCCATCATTGGAGCATTGGCCATTTTGGTAAATGTACCGGGCAGGGAAATTGTGAATTCATATATGTATGGCATGTGCCTGATGTCGTTCCTGGCGCCTACCGGCCTAATTCTGCCCTCCCTGGCCATGGTTAATTTAAGCTTCAAGACCTGGTTTAAATTTATAATGCCGTTGCTGATAATGCTCACCATAATTTGCATGATAGCACTGGTGATCGGTATTTATATGTGATCAATTAAATATAAGGGGGTGATCATTTTTTATCCAACAATACCTTATCCCTTTTTATAAAAGGCTTGATCAAAACACTGGGCTTGGAATCGTTTGCTACCTTCCCTTATACTTAAATTGGGGTGCGTGATCCGCTTTATCAACCTTTTAATTAGCACTTTACTGGACGCGGGATTTATTAATAATTGTATATTACCATTGTGACTTTGAATTCGCTTCCAAAACATATAAAACAATTAGACGGTTTGCGTGGCATCGCCATTATCCTTATTCTACTTGTTCATTTTTTTAATTTTGAATTTCTATATCCATATTTATACTTTGGCTGGGCTGGAGTAGATTTGTTCTTTGTTCTATCCGGATTTTTAATAACAGGTATCCTCTTAGATACTAAACATAAAAAAGGGTATTTCCGGGTATTTATTTCACGACGTGCACTACGAATACTTCCTTTGTATTATGCTGTTTTGATCGGAATAGCTGTTTTATCCTTGTACATAAGTCCTCTTGAATGGTTTAAGGAATACCAATACTTTTATTGGTTCCATGGATCGAATTACTTAATACTTCAAAAGGGGTTTTTTAATCCATTAGGTCATTTTTGGAGCCTTGCTATTGAAGAACAATTTTACTTGTTTTGGCCACTCATTGTAGCCATGTGTAGTCGTAAATGGTTAGTTTTTGTTTCTATTCTATTACTTATATTGGGCATTTACTTACGGGCCACCGTTGAGAATATCTACTTGGTTTACGGCCTTCCTTTAGCACACCTAGACGGTTTGCTAATTGGTAGCGTTATGGCTATATTAATAAGGGAGCATAAGAAAATATTATTCAAAAACAGTGAACTGATTCTGATCTGTACTGCTGTGTTGCTTTTCCTCTACACCGCAGGATACTTGATAAATAATGGAGGCTATAGAGAGCAAGGCTCGTTTATAAAACTTCCTTTTACATTTACTCTTGTTTCATTGTTTTTTGGGGGGCTGTTGATCTATTCCCTAAAGAGTCAACGGTTAGGAGAGTTTTTTTCAAATAAGATATTGATATTTTTCGGGAAGTATTCTTACGCTATGTATATTTTCAATTCTATCCTTTTTCATTTTGGTAATTGGGCAGGCGGCAATCGGCTATCGGGAAATCAAAAGCTTCTGTTCCATTCAGGATTGTTTTTGTTGACCATGATAATAAGTTATGCCAGTTATCATTTATTCGAGAAGCATTTTTTAAGGCTAAAGGATAAGATTGTATTTAAATAAATCTGCTTGTGAAATAAGCAATCCAAAACTCAAATTGTATATGAAGACACTATTCCTTTCAATACATCACTAACCAACACATAAACTCATTATTGATGTTTTAAAAAATACATCAGGATAAAATGATGAAAAATCTTATCATTTTTTATCCAACAATACCTTATCCTTTTTTATAAAAGGCTTGATCAGAACCCGCAAATTTGGATCCGGTGAAAAATAATTCCAGGCCCAATTGATGAAGATGATAAGTTTATTCTTCACACCAAGAATTGAAAAAAGGTGAACCAGGTTCCAGGTATGCCAGGCAAAAACGCCCTGGAATTTCCAATTAGGCAGGTCAACCACCGCTTTCTTGCGGCCAACAGTTGCCATGCTTCCCTTGTCCTTATATTCAAATTCGGTGAGTGATCCATTCCTGTCAAGCGCAACAAGGTTCTTTGCCAGTAAAGTTCCCTGGTCAATCGCCACACTGGCTACCTGCGGATGTCCGTTGGGATATTTTTCTGTTGACATAAAAGCAATATCCCCAATGGCAAAAATATTTTCAAAACCTGCTACCTGGTTATAGTGATTCACTTTTATGCGGTTCCCCTTTTGTAAAACAGTATCAGGAATTCCTTTTATTTTATTACCAGTAACCCCGGCTGCCCACACCAGCGTATTTGTTTCAATCATCTTACCATTGCTGAGCAAGGCTGTTTTGCCATCAAATTCTTTTACAAAGGTTTCAGTAATTACTTCCACTCCCATTTCAATTAAGAATTCTTTTGATTTTTGTTGAGCCTCGTCCGACATGGCACTTAATAAATTGGGCGAGCCTTCTATGAGGTAGATCTTCATACCCGAAAAATCTATTTCCGGGTAATCCTTTGCCAGCACGTATTTACGCATATCTGCAAGGGCCCCGCTTACTTCCACGCCTGTAGCACCGCCACCTACTACCACTATATTCTTTAATCTTTTTCTTTCTTCCTCATCCGCATAATAAGCATCTTCCAGGTTCTGCAAAAAACGATTGCGCATGTATAAAGCCTCACTCACCGATTTCATGGGTATACAATGTTCTTCAATGGCTTTATTGCCAAAATAATTGGTGGTAACGCCTGTGGCGATCACCAGGTAATCGTATATAAATTCTCTTTCGGTAGTGATGATCTTATTGTGGGCCGGCATTATTTCCACAAGCGCTGCCATGCGGATATGAAAATTTTGGTAATGCTGAAAAGCTTTCCGCAAAGGAAAGATGATACTTCCCGGCTCAAGCCCTGCTGTAGCCACCTGGTAAAATAAAGGTTGAAACTGGTGGTAATTATTCTTATCGATCAAATAAACTTCAAAACCTTTGCTGTTGAGATTTTGCGCAAGCTTAAAGCCTGCAAAGCCTGCCCCTATGATCAATACCCTTTTCATTTTTTCCATAATACCAATTAGGATGTTAATGCTGAATTTCAATGTCAGCCTGAGCTTGTCGAAGGCAATGCTATTTTTAAAAGCGCATTTAATATCCGCCTTCGACAGGCTCAGGCTGACAGCTTTTAAATTTCAAACGAAGTTCCGTAAAAAACCATGCCGATATAGTATAAGCGACGGACCCGTAATAAGAAGCTGTTATTGGGTATAATAATTTCCACTTAGATGTACAGACAGGGCGTTAACTCCGCTTTAGCCCTGCCTGCTTAAGTTTAATAGCTTCTATTTCCTTACTCAATTCAGCGATCCTGATCCGCTTCTGCTCATTCTCCATTTGCAGCGATGTATTTTTTGCCTGCATGCCACTGGCCACCTCGCTGGATTTTTTACGGGCTTTACGGGAATTCTGTTTGATGTCCCTGGTATTTTTTTTGATATCCCTTTCCAGGCTGCTTATTTCCCTTGTAACCCTTGATGCTTCCGAGCCATAATAATCCGTCAGGAACTCCATACTGAAATCATTCAGTATCTTTTTCATGGCAGCAAATTCTGTTGGGTAATTAACAGGGCCAATAAATGTATCTATACCCAGAGAGATATAATATTTCAACTCAGACTTTTCGCCCGCTGCATCTATAACACTGGCGTACATATTCATTTTGCTGTTTGAAATGGCAGTAAGGCTTACATCCGTAGCTGTAAGTACCTCTTTATTGGTCATAAAGCCGATACCTTTTACCTTAACGTCGTATTTTTTAAAGAAGTCATCCCATGCCTTCTTCACGTTTTTAGGAGAAGCATCATATTTTACGTAAAGACTGGGTTGCTCTTTATTTTCAAAAATTATGGTGCTGGTATCTATACGGTAAGTTTGTGCATTTGCGTGAAGGCAAAAAACAATGGCGAAGCCAAAGAGTAAAAAATATTTTTTCATGCGGAAAAATGTTGTTGGTGTAACAACAAAATTAGCTCAAATAAGTTGCATTGTAAGCAACTTTGCAGGCTGTTTCGGCACGCAGCTATTTACTGAATTGGTCAGTTGATGAATGTAATGGTAAACCTTGTGCCTTTGCCTACTGTTGATTTTACAGCTATTTTAGCCTTATTGGCACGAAGTATTTTCAATGAGGTAGAAAGGCCCAATCCCATACCACCGGCCTTTTTGGTAAAGTATGGCTCGAATATCAGTTTTAAATTTTCCGCACTGATACCGGTACCATTGTCTTCGATAGCAATAACTGCTGTATTATTAACCTGGCGTGTGCTTACTGTTAACCGGCCTTTACCCGAAGTCATGGCTTCAATGGCATTGATGATAATATTTGTTAGAGCGATTTTTATTACCTGCTTATTGATGAATACCATTGACCCTAATGTAGAGTAGGTTTTTATAACAGTGATCTTCTTCAGTAATATCCTGTCTTGTGCAGTTGCTATTGCTTCGTCCAATAACTGGTGCAGGGAATGCTCTTTTATCTGAACTTCGCCTACCTGTTTGTAATTGAGCAGTTCAGTTACAGCAGTATTTATCCTTGTAGTACTTCTAACCAGGATCTCCAGGTACATGGCATGCTCTTCTGCACTCAATGGGGATCTTAATATTTCTACAGCCAGGTTGATATTTGTCAAGGGGTTCCTGATTTCGTGAGCCAATGCAGTAATATACCTATCCGGCGCTTCTGCTTCTATATTAGTTGAAACAGGCTTCAATAAACTCTTTGCAAAACGTGATGCACCCTTAACTGGCCGGGAGTTGATCTTCAGCGAATTCATTTGTAAATGTTTAGGTATTAACAGATAGTTATAAATCTTAAATAAAGATGCGTACAAATAGGTCAATAACTGTTATACAATTGCCTATATTAGTTGCATTATTCATACTTCATAGAAACAAAAACTCCAACAGCAGTACTGTTGGGGAGAATTTGTGCCCCTCAATGGGGGAATTCTCGAACCGCTTTATAGAAGATTTGAAACTTATATACAAGCTCAAAAACATTCTAAATCTATAGTCAGCCGTATCAAATAAGTTAATTACCAGCCGTAATAGGGCGGGTTTTGTTTAAGGATAAGTGTCTCCCTGTCAACTTCGTTTAAAAGCTCATCATGACATTCAATAAATGGATCATACCATGCAGCTTTTTTGCGGGGCCATTCGAGCCAGTTTTTGAGGTCTTCTGAAATTCCCTTGGTTTCTATTGCCTTTTGTTCAACTGAATCAATATAGCTGCGGAGATTTACTGCCTTATGCCATCGGGATGCTTTTTGTAATGTTTCTATAAAGGCTGCTAAGTCTTTTTCCTTCTGCATCTGAAATTCCTTCTCAATCCGTTCCCGCTCTTTACGCAGTTCACTTTCTTTGTTGGATTGTATCCGCCATTCTTTTTTTTTCCGGTAAGTTCCAGTTGGGCAATTATTTTTGACAATTGATCTTCAATAGGAAATTTCCCATCTTTCCATTCTTTGGGAGAGTAATTATTAATCTGAAATGCTAATATTCCGGTGGGATGATATATTGCACTATCCCAATGAGGCTGGCTGCATAAATCGCCCAAAATTTATTTAGGTCTTGCTCTGTCATTTAAGCTAATTTATAAAACAATACTCAATTATGCTTTGCCAATTCATCCCAATTGGTATTCTTACTTTTTAAAAAACTGAGCGTTTTTATGTCGTATTGTTGATTTTCTAACATTTGATAATTACTAACATATTAATAAAGTTTTTAATTTTTGAAGAAAATCAATATCGGAACCCTCCGCTTAAATGATGTCATAGACTGGATTTACACTAAGTGTAACGGTTCCGGAAGATCAAAAACAAGATGAGGCTGTCTCAAAAGTCAAATTTCGCCGGGAAGGCGGGAAGGCGAAAAAAACGTAAGTTGAAAATCAAAACTTTGCGTCTTACCGCCTTCCCGGCTATTATCCGGTTCATTGGTTTTAAGACTGCCTCATCCAATCAAGTGCCCAGAACAGGATTATTTCCAATGATCCAATACGTTCTCGAGTGGGCTTACACATGCCTTTACTCCGGTTACACCGGAGCTGTCATTTGTATTTGTAATCTTTTGAGAATTACATTCTCAACGCTTCCAAATACAAATGCCCTCCACTTCGTGAAAGGCATTTGTGCCCAGAACAGGATTCGAACCTGCACATCCTTGCGAACGCTGCCACCTGAAGGCAGTGCGTCTACCAATTTCGCCATCTGGGCAGTTAACCGTTTAAAGGTTGAACGGTTGCAAGGTTTAAAGGTTTTTACCACCTTTATAACCATTAAACGTTTTAAACGTTTAAACGTTATTTAGAACAAGCCGCAAATATAATTGAACTCCCCAACTTTGAACTATTAACCAATATCTTTTAACTGCTTTACACCGAAACATTAAAATCCCTCAATGCATCATTCAAACTTGTCTTAAGATCGGTACTGGGTTTACGCTGGCCAATGATGAGCGCACAGCCCACCCCAAACTCTCCTGCCGGGAATTTTTTTGTATAGCTCCCGGGAATTACCACGCTTCTTGCCGGTACAATACCTTTCATCTCTATAGGTTTTGATCCGCTCACATCAATGATCTTTGTTGATTGTGTTAATACCACGTTGGCACCAAGCACGGCTTCTTTTTGCACTTTTACCCCTTCTACCACAATACAGCGGCTGCCAATAAAACAGCCATCTTCAATAATTACAGGACTTGCCTGCAATGGCTCCAGCACACCGCCAATTCCTACGCCGCCACTCAGGTGAACGCCCTTTCCTATCTGCGCACAACTCCCTACCGTTGCCCAGGTATCAACCATCGTTCCTTCATCCACATAAGCGCCAATATTTACATAGCTGGGCATCAATACTACATTTCGGCCTAAGTAGGCTCCATACCTGGCTACTGCATGCGGCACTGCTCTTACACCCAGCGAAGCATAATCAGATTTCAATTTCATCTTATCATAGAATTCAAACGGCGGTAAGGTAAAGGTCTCCATTTGCTGTATGGCAAAATACATAAGTATGGCCTGCTTCACCCATTCGTTAACCTGCCAGTCCTGAGCCTGAGTCGAAGGGTTAGCAATAGGCTCTGCCGTTCTTAACCGGCCTTTATCCACTTCTTCCACTACAGTTCTTACAGCATCTGCATATTTTTCTTCCTTTAACAGCTCACGGTTTGCCCATGCTGCCAATATTTGATCTTTTAACTCCATGCGTGTATTTTTTTTGCAAACTTAATTAATTTGTACGGCTGTACACTTCATTAATACTAAAGATTGTGAGGCTCAACTATCGTAAAGGCTGACAGCAGTTTTTAGACAGCTGATGTCTATATTTAAAATTGAATGTATTTTACACTCATGAATATTCTTATTCGCCTGCCCAACTGGCTGGGAGATATGGTTATGAGTACTGCTTTTGTACAGGCCGTTAAAAATGAATACCCGCATGCCGCCATTGACCTGGTTGCCAAAAAGGATATTGACTTCCTGCTTGATCATTTTCCTGCACATGGACAGCGATTTATTTTTTCAAAAGATAAATATAAAGGACTTGGCGGGGCATGGAAGTTCGGGAAAATGATCAGGGCATATAAGCAATACGATCTTTTCTTCTGCCTGCCGGATTCTTTTTCATCGGCTATAATGGGATATGCAGTTGGAGCAAAACAAAGGATCGGTTTTAAAAAAGAATTACGGTCTATATTTTTAACAGCCAGCTATAATAAAAAAAAGAACCTGCACCGTGTAGCCGAATATGTTGACCTATTACAGCAGGTCACAAAAAAAGAGATCACCATCCCCGCTGTAAAATTATATACCCCTGCTGCTGAAAAAAAGCCGGTATTGGTGATCAACATCAATTCAGAAGCCCCGTCCCGGCGGCTGCCAAAAGAAAAAGCGGTAAGTATCATTGATGCTGTGCGCCGATCATTGAACAATGATATCATTTTAGTTGGCAGTCCAAAAGAAGCTGAGCATGTTGAAACTGTTTTTAATGAGCTTCATGATAAGACCAATATTACTAACCTGGCCGGTAAAACCCGTTTATCCGAACTTGTACAATTGTTTGGAGGAAGTGTAGCAATGCTCACAACCGACAGCGGCCCTGCACATGTGGCCAATGCCCTTAGCGTGCATACCGTTGTTTTATTTGGTGCAGGTAATGAGCACAATACTGCGCCGTACAATGCGGGCCACAGCGCAATCATAAGATTAGGCCAACTTGCTTGTGAGCCTTGCGTAAGCAATACCTGTAAACTTTACGGTATACCGCAATGCCTTGCCAGGCTTGATGAAAATTTAATTGTAACTGCAGTAAAAAAAGCGATCACCAGTAATCAAAATATCTCGATATGAACTTTGAATCAGACATTGAAGAATCACTTAAAGTTTTGCATAGTGGTGGACTAATCCTGTACCCTACAGATACCGTGTGGGGTATCGGCTGCGATGCTACCAATGATGAAGCCGTGTTGAAGATCTACCATTTAAAACGCCGTAATGATGACAAGAGTATGATCGTATTGCTGGCAGATGAAAAAGATATACCTAAATATGTAGG
Organism: Ferruginibacter sp.; assembly: GCA_046596255.1. GTDB lineage: Bacteria > Bacteroidota > Bacteroidia > Chitinophagales > Chitinophagaceae > Ferruginibacter. The sequence continues at coordinate 11,255 of JBKJMZ010000079.1, forward strand.
GGAATTGAATCCAGTGATAATTGATTACATTAAAGGCATACATAAACCAACAACCGTGATTTATGAATCTGCTACGGGACTGTCTAAAAACCTGGTGAATAAAAATGGCAGCATTGCGATACGGATCGTAAAAGATAAGTTTTGCCGGGAAATGATAAAACGTTTTGGTAAACCTATCGTATCCACATCAGCAAATATTTCGGGCTATCCACCTGCCAGGATATTTCGTGATATAGATATTGAAATAAAAAGCGGTGTTGACTATATTGTACAACACCGCCAGGATGACCTTACAGAGGCTGCGCCTTCTGCTATTGTTAAATGGGAGGACGACGGCTCTCTCACCATCATACGTTCCTGAAATTTATTACAACCTAAAGCCTATACCAACCTGGATACTCTGGCTCTTCCATTGCTCTTTGTTATCAATATCATTCAGGTTACTTAAGCCTACAGCATAACGCCCGTATACCTGAAGGTGCGATATGTTAACCTGTACACCGGCAAGCATACTTAAATCGCCGCCTTTGAAAGCATTACGGCCATTTTCTACCAACGAGCTACTCTTGTTCATTAACACGCCGAACTGAGGCCCTGCCTGCAGGGTAAGGAATTTAATGGGTTTAAAATTCAACAAGATTGGAATGCTTAAATATTTAAGTTTCACTTTATCCACCTGGTTAAATTTATACACCGTGCTGAATTGGCTTGATGTATCTACATTAACCTGGTTAAATAATACTTCGGGCTGGATGGCGAATTTATTACCAAGGCCTATTGAAACAAAACCACCAAGGTGGTAGCCATAAGAAAATTCATCGCTGAATGATTTACCGGTGATCTTGTTGATGTTTGCACCACCTTTAAAACCGATGTTGAGTTTTTGAGAAAATGCTGCTGTGGAAAGGATACTGAAAATTGCCAGGATTAAGAGTTTTGTCTTCATAAAATATAATTTATTTGCCTGAATACCTTGCAAATTATATACCAATGGTTTATATGATCTTACAATTTTTTGTTAAGTAATAATTCAAAATTACGGATTAAAAATCAGGAGATCAATAGCGCGTAAATCCTGTAACTACCGAGAACAGTGATGTTAAGCGGTCTTCGGTTGTTGAAGGCAAATAATAATCCAGGTAAATTTTGGGCTGCAGGTAAAACTTCCCGATATAATAAGTTACCGTGGTTGAAAACCCAAGTGACTGGATCTTAAAATCATCTTCCCCGCTCCCATCACTGGCAGGTTAAAAATAGATCAACCGAACAAACTATACCAGTAATATATTCCGTATTATGCCAAAAAAGGAAATAAATACCATACCTTTGCGCCCATTATTTAAAAACTGAGAATTACATGACATGCTCAGTTGCTGTTGAACATTAGTTATTATCGGCAAGATCTGAAATAACCGCTGCAGGGTTTTAACCGCTGTCGGGGGTTGTACCCGCCGACAGGGTTATAGAGAACCCTTACTTATCCCAACGGCCAAGGCATGACACGGTAACCCCATTGATGGGAACCGAAATTACATGTGGCTATCGCAAAACAATTTACATGAATGCATTTGAGGCCTTAGGCCTGAACGAACAGTTGGTACAATCTGTTACCGACCTTGGATTTGAAATACCAACAGAAATACAGGTAAAAGCCATTCCGGTTCTATTATCCGGCACTACCGATTTTATCGGGCTGGCACAAACGGGTACCGGTAAAACGGCAGCATTTGGTTTACCCTTATTACAATTAATTGATGGCGCACAACGTCATCCACAGGCATTGATCGTTTGCCCAACACGTGAACTGTGTTTGCAGATCACTAACGACCTGGAGACTTATAAAAAACACAGTAAAAATCTGTATACCGAAGCAGTGTATGGCGGTGCATCTATCATGATGCAGATACGTAACCTCAAGAGAGGTGTTCATATTGTTGTGGCTACACCGGGCCGTTTGATCGACCTGATAGAAAGAAAAGCCATCGACCTGCAAAAAGTAAAATATGTAGTACTTGATGAGGCTGATGAAATGCTTAACATGGGTTTCCGAGATGATATTGATTTTGTTTTAAAGAACACCATCAACCGCGAAAGCACCTGGTTATTCAGTGCTACTATGCCACCCGAAGTAAGGGCTATCAGTAAGAATTACATGGAGAATCCTAAAGAAGTTACTGTTGGTAAAAAGAACAGCGGAAATGTGAATATTGATCATCAATACTTTGTGGTGCCTGCAAGTCAGCGCTTCGAAGCATTAAAGCGACTGATCGATTTTAACCCCGGCATGTACGGTATCATCTTCACCCGTACCAAGGCAGATGCTCAGGAAGTTTCAGAGCGTCTTGCAAAATCGGGTTACGAAATTGAAGCATTGCATGGCGACCTGTCGCAGCAGCAACGCGATAAAGTTATGGGCCGTTTCCGCAGCAAAAATTTACAGTTACTGATCGCAACAGATGTTGCCGCAAGAGGTATTGACGTTGATGGCATTACCCATGTTATCAATTTTGAACTGCCTGATGATATGGAAGTGTACACACACCGTAGCGGGCGTACAGGCCGGGCAGGTAAAACAGGTATTTGTTTATCTATCTGTCACAGCAGGGAAAGCTACAAGATCAAATCTTTAGAAAGAATGATCAATGCACAGTTCCATAAAGTGGATGTGCCATCGGGCAAAGATGTTTGCCGCAAGCAGTTCTTCCATTTCATGGATAAATTAATGCTGGCCGATGTTAGCCATGGTGATTATGAAACTTATATGCCCGACCTGATGGAAAAATTTGCTAACGTAAGCAAAGAAGAAGTTTTACAAAGAGTTGCAGCATTGGAGTTCGATCATTTTTTAAAGTATTACGAACATGCCGATGACCTCAACAGGAATGATATCAGGGGTGCCAGCAGGCAGGTTGAAAGAACAGGTGACAGCAGTGGCAGCCGTAAAGAGCGTACCAGCTTTAACCGCGGTAATAGTGGATACACCCGTTTATTCATCAACCTTGGAACCAAGGATGGTTTTTACAAAGCCAGTTTCTTACAGTTCATTTTAGATGAGAGTGATCTTAAAAAAGAAGTGCTTGGTAAGATCGATATGCGTGATATGAATACCTGGGTAGAGATAGACCAGGCATCAGCACCGCAAATGATAAAAGCCATTGATGGCAAGCGCTACAACAACCGCACAGTGCGTATGAATGAAGCCGATGGTGGTTTTAAAAGGCCAACCGATGAAGGCGGCAGAAGCGACAGGATGGCCGAAGGAAGAAAGCGGATTTATGCTCCAAAGGAAAGAAGGAGTTTTAAATAAAAAACTAAGGAATATTGAACAAGGAACAAGGAATTTCGAATGTCGAAGTTATATATACTTCATGATTCAAAATTCCTTGTTCCTTGTTCTTTTTTTTGATTTCCTTACCGGTTTGTGTCCTCAAAGACCGGAACATTTACTGAACATAGAAACATTTCGGTGGGTAGAGACAGCAACCGATAAGTGAAATATACTTCATGATTCAAAATTCCTTGTTCCTTGTTCTTTATTTTTTTAAATTGTCTGTTTTCATTATACCAACTCTATCACCGTGATCTCCGGCAGTATCCCCACCCTCCCGGGATACCCAATAAAACCAAAACCAGGGTTCACGTGCAGTTTTTGCCTGCCGTCTTCATAAAGTCCTGCCCATTGCTTATACATGTATTGTACAGGGCTCCATTTAAAGCCGGGTATCTCAACTCCAAACTGCATACCGTGAGTATGGCCACTCAGCATCAGGTCAACATCGGCATATTTATGTTTTACTTCGCCGTCCCAATGGCTGGGATCGTGGCTCAGCAATATTTTAAAAGGATATTTTTCTGTTCCGGCATGTGCCAGGTCCATCCGGCCATGTTTTGGAAAGCGTGCTTTATTGCTCCAGTTCTCAATACCCAGCAAAGCAATTTCTTCTCCTCCTTTTTCCAGAACCACGTGCTCGTTCATCAATAATTTCCAACCCATACCGGCATGCACTTTTTTAAGATTCTCCAGGTTCGCTTCTTTGCTTATCCCATTGTAAGGCCAGCTTACATAATCACCATAATCATGGTTGCCAAAAGTACTGTACACACCCAGCGGTGCTTTCAACTGGCTGAAAACATCCAGGTAATCATCCATTTCATGGGCACGGTCATTCACCAGGTCGCCGGTAAATAAAATGATATCTGCATTCTCTTTCATGATCTTCTGCACACCATGTTCAACCGCTTTTTTATCAGTAAAGCTGCCGCTATGTATATCGCTGATATGAATAATTTTCAGGCCTTTGAATGCTGCCGGTAAATTATCATAAGCAAGCTGCAATTTCTTTACATTGTAGTTGTATTTATTGCTGAAGCCATATATAAAGCTGCCGAATAAAGTGCCGCCTGCTGCAAGTGCAAACCAGCTTAAAAATGCAGAACGGGTGATACCTTCCCCGCTTTCAACAGCAACAACTGTTTCAGGTTTTGAGAATTTAGAAACGATCCATTCTATCAGCCTTCTCAGATCATCAATAAAAACAAATGCTACTACAATGATCTTTGATAAAAACAAACCTATTGAGACAGCAAATAAGTATGTTCTGAATCTTTTACCCAAAAATGTATGATCAGTAAAAAGAAATAATAAAAAGCTGATGACAGCAATGGCCGAGATCGTCCAGTAAATAGCATAAATGATCGTCCTGGTTTTTGGCGAAGCCGACTGGCTTACGGTTTTAATGGCCTGGAAAATATAAGTGTCCATTAAAAGTGCAAAAGCTAAAAAAAGGAAAGCTCCTAAGGGGGTACGCATTGAAAAAGTTTAGGGGTTTAGGGTTTGAGGTTTAGGAGTCAGATCACTCCAAAAAATAAATTCGTCAAGTTGCTGGTTAATGGCATTCAGCGTAAGAATGTCTTTTATTTTTCCATCGGCACCAACGATATTATTAATTGCGGAGATAGGAAGCTTGTTAGGATGCACGGTTATCTTTAAATAATTCAACACATCTGCCAGGTGATCCATCCCTCTTAAATTACCTGCCCTGCCTGTTGCTACCCCGGTAAGCAATGCTTTTTTATGGTACCACATTTCGTGGGAACGGCTGTTATCGAAAAGCAATTTTAAAACACCGGGGAAACTGCCATTATATTCGGGAGATATAATGATAAAATTGGTTGTTGGTATCAATACCTCGTTCTCCAATTTTTCAAAATCTGCATTATATTTAAAAACATCTGTATTTTCCAATGATAAAATTCCTGCTTCCAGGCCTTTATCCCGCAAGAGGAGTTGATATTCCAGCGCTATCTTGTACGTATTACTGTATTTCCTGTTAGTTCCTGATATGATGGTGATCATTGGTTGCGTTTTACCTTATTGTATCAATATTACAATTAAGATGCTGCTTTGTTGGCTGTTTTTAAGGTGAATGGTTAAATTTGTCCACCTGTTAGCAAGTTGCTTACAAAATTACCTGCTTTTAGTAAGACGGATGAGGATGGAGGATATTTTACAATACCTTTGGCGTTCAGAAAAAGGTTAATTGTTAAAGGTTATCGGGAAGAACCCCTCATGCAGGCAAAGCTTTACGATCTTTAACCAATTAACAATTAACGATTAACAGTTCTATGGCGAAAATAATAGGAGTAGCAAATCAAAAGGGTGGTGTAGGTAAAACAACTACTGCCATTAACCTGGCGGCAAGCCTGGCAGTGCTGGAATTTAAAACATTGCTGGTTGATGCCGACCCGCAGGCCAACAGTACCACGGGTACGGGTTTCGACCTGCATAATATTACCCAAAGCCTGTACGATTGTATGGTAAATGAAGTATCGGCAAAAGATATCATATTGAAATCTGATATTCCGTTCCTCGATATATTGCCATCACATATTGACCTGGTAGGCGCCGAAATTGAAATGATCAATTATCCCAACCGGGAAATGGTTTTAAAAAAGATACTTGACCCCATCAGGGACGAATATGAATTTATTATTATTGACTGCTCCCCTTCACTGGGTTTGATCACCGTGAATGCATTAACTGCGGCAGACAGCGTGGTAGTTCCTGTACAAACCGAATTCTTTGCACTTGAAGGCCTGGGCAAATTATTAAATACCATTAAGATCGTACAAAGCCGCCTGAATACCGACCTCGAAATAGAAGGCATATTGATGACCATGTATGATGGCCGCCTGAGGCTTTGCAACCAGGTAGTAAGTGAAGTGAGACGCCATTTCGAGGACCTCGTCTTCAACAGTATCATTCACCGCAATACCCGCCTGAGTGAAGCTCCCAGTTTTGGTAAGCCCGTGATCCTCTATGATTCCGACAGCAAGGGTGCCGTAAATTACCTGAACCTTGCCAAAGAGATCCTGCAGAAAAATAATATGACGAAAATAAAAGAGAAGGACAGGATAATACAATAATGGGCAAATGTGACAATTTGCAAATATGCAAATTGTCAACACTTAAAGCTCATTTTTAAACAAATTCATTCATTCGCAATTTTTGCACATTTGCATATTTGCATATTTATTATGACACAGCCAAATAAAAAAGATGCATTAGGAAAAGGGATCAGGAGTTTATTACAGAACATTGATGCAGACCTGAAGACCACGGCCGGTAATTTACGACCTGAATTGGTGGAACAGAATGCTGTATCACTGCGTATTGCATTAGACCGGATAGAGATGAACCCGCGGCAGCCCCGCCACGATTTTGACCAGGAGGCCTTGAGTGAACTCGCAGCTTCCATTAAAATGCATGATATTATTCAGCCTTTGACCGTTTCTAAATTACCAAACGGGAAGTACAGGTTGATAGCAGGGGAAAGGCGTTACCGTGCCGCTAAAATCGCAGGCCTGAAAGATGTGCCCGTTTATATCAGGCAGGCCAACGATACCCAGCTTTTAGAACTCTCACTTTTAGAGAACCTGCAGCGCAAGGACCTGAATGCAATGGAGATCGCTTTAAGCTATAAGCGCCTGATGGATGAACTGGAATACACACAGGAACAGGTAGCCGAAAGAATGGGTAAGGAAAGAAGCACAGTTACCAATTATATCCGGCTTTTAAAATTACCTCCCGATATACAGGTAGCAGTACGTAGCGGTGTAATCACGATGGGCCATGCACGTGCATTGGTGAATGTAGATGAGGTAGATAAGCAACTGTTCATCTACAACGAAATAAAAAAAGAGGGATTATCTGTCCGCCAAACAGAAGAACTGGTACGCAGGCAATACAAACCCGCTGTTAAAGTTGCTGTAAAAGAAACACTGCCCTCCAATCTTAAAAAGATAGAAGATAATTTAGCCTCGAACTTTAATACCAGGGTAAGATTGAAACATGGTAATAAAGGTAAAGGCAGTATTTTATTTGAATACTATTCGGTAGATGAACTGAATGCGCTGCTTGATAAACTTAATATCAAAGTATCTTAATGTTGAAAGCTTTCACTTTTATTTTTTTCAGTTTATTTTTTTGCACACTCCTGCTGGCGCAAAAGATTGACACGGTAAGATCGGGAGGCAGCGCAAAGCGTCCTGCGGAAACTAAAAAACGGAATAACAAGATCTTTTCCAAAGCTGATACTTCAATGCCTTACAGTCCAAGGGTAGCAACCATTCGTTCTGCTATTTTACCTGGCTGGGGACAGGCTACTAACAAAAAATACTGGAAGATCCCCATTGTATATGCAGCCCTCGGTACTACTGCTTATATATTTTTCAGGAATGTGAACCAGTATAAGGAAGCCAAGAATGCTTACGCGAATGCAATTGATGGAAACCCATCCAATGATATTGAGATCCCTCAGCCCTATTACACCGTAAAGGATCAGCCTGAAAGGATCAGAACATTCCGGAACCAGGTGCGGCAGAATGTTGATTACACCGTGCTGTTCTTTATTGCTTTCTGGGGATTGAATGTGGTGGATGCAACGGTTGATGCACATTTGAAAACTTTTGATGTAAGCGACGATCTGAGCCTTCAGATAAGACCGGGGTATAGTGAACTTTCCAATACCAACGGGATAAGTATTGTGCTTAAAATCCGCTAGCAGATTATTTGAACCACATAGAATCATAGGTACATAGATAAAGTACTCCTAATGGAAATAACAAAGAAATATTTAAATGAACTTACTTACAAAGTTATTGGTTGTGCTATTGAAGTCCATAAACATCTTGGCCCTGGCTTATTAGAAAGTGTATATGAAAAATGTTTTTTAAAGGAATTAACATTACAGGGTATAGCATACAAAAATCAGATTTGGGTACCCTTACAATATAAAGGTTTAGAACTTAATACAGAATTAAGGTTAGATGTACTTGTTGAAGAAATACTTTGTGTTGAATTAAAAGCACAAGAAGGTCTTTTACCTATACATGATGCAATCTTACTTTCTTATATGCAAATGTTGCAAAAGCCTAAAGGCATTCTTATCAATTTTCATTGTATTAATATATTTAATGGAGGACAGAAAACTCTTGTAAATAAACTGTTCACTTTATTACCTGAAGATTAAAAAAACTATGTGTAAGCCTATGTATCTATGATTCTATGTGGTTCGCAGTGTGAGTAAACAATACTGGAAAATGAATCCCGGACACACTATAAAAGAAGCATATTTGATTATATTTGTTTTTTACACACCATTATACCTTTTAAGAAATGGATATTGATATAAATTCATCTAAAAGTAAATCAGGGGGTATCAAAATTGCGTTGATAGGCTATGGCAAAATGGGCAAAACTATTGAAGGTATCGCTTTAGAAAGAGGCCATATTGTAGCTCTTAAAATTGATATAGATAGTAAAGCTGAGTTTAGTGCGGCTAATCTGCAGCAATGCGACGTGGCCATAGAATTTACGGGACCTCATAGTGCCAAAGAAAATATACTTACCTGCCTCGCTGCAGGCATTCCTGTTGTAAGCGGCAGCACCGGGTGGCTGGAAGATTGGGATGAGGTAGAAAAATACTGCAAAGAAATGAACGGGAGTTTTTTATATGCCAGCAATTTCAGCGTAGGTGTAAATATTTTCTTCGAGCTGAATAAAAAACTTGCACAATTGATGAAGGGTAATGCTGATTATGAAATAAGCATGGAAGAAATTCATCACACGCAGAAAAAAGATGCACCCAGCGGCACGGCCATTACATTGGCAGAGCAGGTACTTCAGGAGATCCCCCGTAAAAAAAACTGGGTAAATGAGCCATCAGCAAACCCCGAAGAACTGGTGATCATCAGCAAGCGTGAAGACCCGGCGCCGGGTACACACTGTATCAAATACAGCTCTGCAGTTGATGATATCGAGATCATTCATACGGCACACAGTCGCCAGGGATTTGCGCTGGGAGCAGTTTTAGCAGCCGAATACATTCATAATAAAAAAGGGATATTCAATATGAAAGATATCCTTGGCATTGCTTAATACCCTACTCATGTTCAAATTAAAAAAAGTATTACTCTCTTTACTTTTTATAGTAACCTGCATTAATATTTATGCTCAACAGGCAAATATCGACAGCCTGCAGTTTGTTATTAAATTTAATACCGACAATACCAAAAAGTTAAATGCCTATAAAGTACTTGCAAAAGAACTGATATCAAAAGACTTTGAAGAAAGTCAGTCGGTAGCAGTAAGGGGAATTGTACTGGCAGAAAAATTAAGAGACTCCAGTGCTATGGGGGAGCTTAACCTGTTTAAAGGAATTGCCTGGTATTTTAAAGGTTCGTACGACAGCGCCGCAGTATATTATTATAAAGCGCTGGTTATGCTGCACAAAAAAAAAGATCTTGTAAAAAAAGCGGGGGTACTGAATGAACTTGGTAAACTATACCGAAAGACAAGGGATCTCAACCGTGCCTTACAAATGTATAATGATGCATTTGCGATTTATAAAGAGCTGAATGATGAAGATGGAATGGCCACTATTTTGAATGAATCAGGGGTAGTATTTGAATATAAGGAAAATTATCCTGAAGCTATCAGAAGATATAAAGCTTCGCTGGCGATTCGTGAAAAACTAAATGACGATTTAGGCCGCTCCTACAGCTATAATTTTTTAGGTGGTGTATATACCTTGCAAAAGAATTTTAAAGAAGCCGAAAGTTTTTTATTAAAATCACTGGAGCTTCGTAAAAAACTAAAAGACAGTTTTGCCATTGCGCTTAGTCACAGCGACCTGGGTTACATGTACAAAGAAGAAGGTAAATACCCCGCAGCAATTGAGCAGTATAATTTAAGCAACGACATTGCCAGCAAGATGCATTATGCTGAATTATTGTTATCCAATTATAAGGAACTGGCTATCATTCACGAAAAGAAAGGTGACAATGCTTTATCACTAATCTTTTATAAAAAGCATTCCGCATTAAAAGATTCGATCTTTGACGGTGATAAACTCAAACAGATCGAACACCTGAATGCAAAATACCAGGCAGAAAAAAAAGAACAGGAGCTTCAATTGCAAAAAGCAGAGCTCATCAAAAAGAATTACCTGCTTGGAGGATTGGCGGTGGCCATAGCACTTATTATATTGGCAGGCCATAATTTTTACCGCAAGCGCCAGGTTGAACATAAGATGAACCTGCAGGAAGAAGTGATAAAACAGCAGGACCTTTCTACCAAAGCGATCATCAATGCCGAGGAGAATGAACGCAGGCGGATAGCTGCCGACCTGCATGACGGCGTAGGACAGATGATGAGCGCCGCAAAGATGAATTTATCGGCTTTTGAAAATGAGATACCGTTTAAGGATGCTGCGCAAAAGATCAAGTTCGAAAAACTGATCGGGTTGGTGGATGAGAGCTGTAAAGAGATCAGGAGCGTAAGCCACCAGATGATGCCCAATGCATTATTAAAAAGCGGGCTGGCCAGTGCGGTTAGGGAATTTCTGGATAAGATAGACAACCGCATCATTAAAATAAACCTGCACACTGAAGGCTTACAGGAACGGCTGGACAGTAATACGGAAACATTATTGTACAGGGTGATACAGGAATGTGTAAATAACGTTATAAAACATTCGGGCGCTAACGATCTGGATATATCTTTGATAAAAGATATGGATGGAATAGCTGCTACAATAGAAGATAATGGTAGGGGATTTGATACCACTGATAAAGAAAAATTTGAGGGTATTGGTTTGAAGAATATCAGCTCAAGGGTGGCTTTTTTAAAAGGCACTGTTGATTTTGACAGTTCGCCGGGAAAAGGCACTTTGGTTGCCATTCATGTACCCATTGCAGGATAGAAGTATTAACCAGTCAGTGAGGTTTAATAAAACATCATGAAAAATAAAATAATAAGCTTAGGCATTGTTGATGACCATCAGATCGTGATCGATGGCTTAAAGGCATTACTTCACGGGCACCACCAATTTGAAGTAAGCATTGAATGTACGCAACCGCAGGAGATGATCAGCCTTATGGACGGCACACCTATCGACATTTTATTGACCGACATAATGATGCCCGGATTGAATGGTGCCGAATTATCAAAGCTGGTGCATAACAGGTTCCCCCATACAAAAATATTGGCACTGTCCATGAGTGGCCAGGGTAACCTGGTGAACCAGATGATAGATGATGCTGATATATCGGGTTATGTGCTGAAGAATATTGGTAAAAAAGATCTTATCCTTGCATTGGAAAAAATATCTGCAGGCGGAATCTATTTTAGCGAGGAGGTTTTGGAGGATATGATGAGGGCCAGTGAAATGAAAAAAGAAAATATAGAGGCACGCCTTACAGTCCGGGAAATTGAGATCATCTGTTTAATTGAAAAGGAATTAAGCAACAGGCAGATAGCAGAAAAATTATTCCTCAGTGAACGCACTATTGAAACGCATCGCAAAAATATCTTTCGCAAAACAAATACAAGTAGTGTTATTGGTTTGGTGAAATATGCTTATGAACATAAACTCATTTGAATATCGAACAAGGAATGACGAATTTTGAAATGATCATTCCGTTCGGAATTCAGTATTCCTTGTTCCTTGTTCAATATTTTTAAACTTTCAGATTCTCCAGCATATCCTTCGTCATGCCTTCCAAAGTATATTCTTCTTTCCATCCCCAATCATTCCTGGCAACCTTGTCATCAATACTCTGCGGCCAGCTATCGGCTATTTGCTGGCGGTAGTCGGGTTCGTAGCTGATGGAAAATTCGGGGATATGTTTTTTAATTTCTGCAGCGATCTCCTTTGGAGAAAAGCTCATACCGGAAATATTATAAGAGGTACGGATAGAAATTTTTGAAGCATCAGCTTCCATTAGTTCAATGGTAGCTCTTATGGCATCAGGCATATACATCATGGGCAGGTAGGTATCTTCCCTTAAAAAGCATTTGTATTTTTTTTCTTCCAGCGCTTCGTGAAAGATCTCTATGGCATAGTCTGTAGTACCGCCACCGGGTGCACTCTTATAACTGATGAGGCCGGGATAGCGCAAACTCCTTACATCAATGCCGTAACGCTGCTGATAATAATTGCACCAGAACTCGCCGGCGTATTTGCTGATGCCATACACGGTTACCGGTTCAATAACGGTTTGTTGGGGACAATCTTTTTTAGGAGAAGTAGGACCAAACACAGCTATGGATGAGGGCCAGTAAACCTTGTGCAGTTTTTCTTCCCGGGCTATATCCAATACATTCAGCAGGCTCTGCATATTCAGGTTCCAGGCCAGGTTAGGATTTTTTTCGCCTGTGGCAGACAGGATCGCAGCCAGTAAATAGATCTGCGTTATGCCCTGCCTGATCACCTGTACATGAAGCATTTCCTTGTTCATTACATCCATGCTAACATAGGGCCCCGTACCTTTTAAAAGCTCGTTCTCTTCCCGCAGGTCTGATGCAATTACATTGGCATTGCCGTATATCTTGCGCAGGGCGAGGGTTAGTTCAACTCCTATTTGTCCCGAAGCACCAATCACTAATATCTTGTCTTTTACCATAGCTTTTTTGTATTACACGAATTTTATCTTCAGTTCACGAATTTCAACGAATTACACGAATTACACGAATTTTTTTGGATATAATTTTAAAGGGGTAATATTCGTGTAATTCGGTTAATTAGTGTAACTATTTTACTCCTTAACTTTACAATATGGAAAAATATTTAAAAGATCTGTTCATCAATCAAAAATATAACCAGGATAATTTCTTCCTCATTGCCGGCCCATGTGTGGTTGAAGGAGAAGATATAGTGATGGGCATTGCTGAAAAAGTTGCTGCTATCTGTGCAAGGCTGGAGATCCCATATATATTTAAAGCATCTTATCGCAAGGCAAACCGTACTTCTGCCAATTCTTTCACCGGCATTGGCGATGAGCATGCTTTGAAGCTGATAAAAAAAGTTGGAGAAAAATTTTCGCTCCCTACTACAACTGATATTCATACCGCAGAAGAAGCAGCCATGGCCGCGGAATATGTTGACATTTTACAGATACCTGCTTTTCTCTGCCGGCAAACAGACCTATTGATCGCTGCAGCAAAGACAGGTAAGATCGTTAATGTAAAAAAAGGGCAGTTCTTAAGCGGCCCATCCATGAAGTTTGCTGTTGAAAAAATTAATGCGGCTGGCAATGATAAAGTAGGATTGATCGAAAGAGGAAATAGTTTTGGCTATACCGATATGGTGGTTGATTACCGCAACATTACCTGGATGAAGGAAATAAATGTACCCGTGATTATGGATTGTACTCATGCCTTACAACAACCCAACCAGGCAGGCGGGGTTACCGGCGGAAATCCGGAGTTGATTGAAACTATTGCTAAGGCGGCCATTGCTACCGGTGCCGATGGCTTGTTTATTGAAACACACCCCAACCCTGCTGAGGCAAAAAGTGATGGTGCAAATATGTTAAGACTGGATCTTTTGGAAAGATTGCTGGAAAAATTAGTCAAAATAAAAAAAGCAATATAACCTCACCACCCTTCCTCCTCTTCTCAAGGAGAGGAGGCGGTACATTACGCATGGCCTACCCTCATATCTTCCACACCATCATCATCCCCTTATCAACAATTCAGTAAACAAAATTAATTTCGAAAAACGTGATCTTCGCTTTAGATCTTCAAGTTCCCTCTCCTCAAGGAGAGGAGGCGGTACATTACGCATGGCCGAGCTTCATATCTTCCACATCATCATCATCTCCTTATCAACAATTCAATAAACAGAAATAAATTTCGAAAAACGTGATCTTCGCTTAGATCTTCAAGTTCCCTCTCCTCAAGGAGAGGGGTTGGGGTGAGGTTACAAATACCTCAGCGGATTCCTCCTTGCATTAAGTATATACCGCTTAATATTCATCCAGAAAGCTACAAAAAGATATATGATCACAGGCGAGCCGAATGTCATGAACGACATGTAGATAAAATATTTGCGGATAGTAGATGTGGCGATGCCCATTTTTTCGCCAATGGCGGAGCAAACACCAAATACATGCCACTCAATAAAATCTTTGAACCTGTTCATATTGCTAAATTAAACAGATTTCGTACCAAAAACAAAGGCTTTATAAAATGCTTCGGTTTTCATAAATTTGCAAATTATAAATTAGCTAATTCCATAATTATCTAATGTGCTAATGATTCTGCTGCAACCAGTTTTCTTTTACCCTCATTAGCACATCAGCATATTAGCACATTGGCATATTAAATTTTTCCCCATGGCCTTCGACATTGAAATGATCAAAAAGTTGTACAGCAACTTCAGCACCCGTATTGATGCTGCCCGTAAAGCAACCGGCAAACCACTCACTTTAACAGAAAAGATACTATATGCCCATCTTTGGCAGGGCGATGCTACCATCGCTTATGAAAGGGGTAAGGATTACGTGGAATTTGCCCCCGACCGCGTAGCCATGCAGGATGCTACAGCACAAATGGCACTACTTCAATTCATGCAGGCAGGCCGTACAAAAGTAGCTGTTCCTTCCACCGTACATTGCGATCACCTGATACAGGCAGAAGTGGGTGCTGTAGAAGATCTTTCTAAAGCAAAAATTCAAAATAAAGAAGTATACGATTTCCTGGCTTCTGTATCCAACAAATATGGAATAGGCTTTTGGAAGCCCGGTGCAGGTATCATTCACCAGGTGGTGCTGGAGCAATATGCTTTCCCCGGTGGCATGATGATCGGTACAGATAGTCATACCGTAAATGCGGGCGGACTGGGTATTATAGCTATTGGTGTAGGCGGTGCCGATGCCTGTGATGTAATGGCTGGATTGCCATGGGAACTTAAATTTCCAAAACTGATCGGTGTAAAACTTACCGGTAAATTGAGTGGCTGGACCGCCTCAAAAGATATCATTTTAAAAGTAGCAGGTATCCTTACTGTAAAAGGTGGAACTGGTGCAATACTGGAATACTTTGGAGATGGTGCAACTTCTTTATCCTGCACAGGTAAAGGAACGATCTGTAATATGGGAGCCGAGATCGGGGCTACCACTTCCATCTTTGGTTATGATGAAAAAATGGCTGATTATTTAAGAGGTACAGGAAGGGCTGATGTTGCAGATGCAGCAAATGCCATTGCCGAACACTTAACAGGCGATGCAGAAGTTTACGCAAACCCCGAAACCTATTTTGACCAGGTTATTGAAATTAATTTATCGGAACTGGAACCACATATCAATGGGCCTTTTACACCAGACCTTGCATGGCCTATTTCTAAATTTGCTGATGCAGTAAGGGTAAATCAATGGCCTGAAGTTTTGGAAGTTGGCCTGATCGGCTCGTGCACTAACTCCTCTTATGAAGACATTACACGCTCGGCTTCCATTGCCAAACAGGCCACTGATAATGGTTTTAAAGCCAAGGCTGAATTTACCATTACCCCCGGCTCTGAGCAGGTGAGGTATACCGTAGAAAGAGATGGATATTTAGATACCTTTGAAAAAATGGGCGGTGTTGTTTTAGCAAATGCCTGTGGGCCCTGTATTGGCCAGTGGGCAAGGCATTCAACTGATCCCAATCGGAGGAACTCGATCTTAACTTCTTATAACCGTAACTTTTCAAAAAGAAATGACGGTAATCCCAATACACATGCTTTTGTGGCTTCGCCCGAAATAACAACTGCATTAGCCATTGCAGGTTCACTTACATTTAATCCCCTTACCGATTATCTTACCAATGATAAAGGAGAAAAATTCAAGCTGGAAGAACCTTTAGGTATTGAAATGCCGCTGAAAGGTTTTGCAGTTGAAGATGCAGGATTTCAGGCGCCGGCAGCCGATGGCAGCCATGTGATCGTGATCGTTTCACCAACATCCCACCGGTTACAATTACTGGAACCATTCCATGCATGGGAAGGAACTGACCTGAAAGAATTAAAGCTTTTGATCAAGGCCAAAGGAAAATGTACTACCGATCATATCTCTATGGCGGGTCCCTGGTTAAAGTTCCGTGGCCACCTGGATAATATCAGCAATAACATGCTGATAGGAGCTGTTAATTTCTTTAATGAAAAAACAGATACGGTAAAGAACCAACTTACCGGGGAATATGGAACGGTGCCTGGCACACAAAGGGCTTATAAAGCCGCAGGTATAGGCACTGTGGTGGTTGGTGATGAGAATTATGGTGAGGGTTCTTCAAGAGAGCACGCTGCCATGGAACCCAGGTTCCTGGGTGTACGTGTTGTGCTTGTAAAATCTTTTGCCAGGATACATGAGACCAACCTCAAAAAGCAGGGCATGCTGGGTGTGACCTTTGCGGATAAAGAAGATTACAATAAGATACAGGAAGATGACAGTATTGATATCATCGGACTTACCAGCTTTGCCCCAGGTAAGCAGTTACAATTGATATTGAACCATACTGATGGAAGCTCCGAAATTATTTCGGTAAACCATACCTATAATGAGCAGCAGATCGAATGGTTTAAAGCCGGTGCTGCATTGAATATCATCCGCAGGGAATTTGAAGCCGGTAATTGATAGAACAAAAAAGAAAGTTTAGAAGGGTTAGTTGTGCATGCTGAATGCTTTTCTCTAACTCTCGTAAACTTCCTAAACCCCTAAACCCCTAAACCCCTAAACCTTCTAAACTTCTCAACTTCTAAAGCTCCCTAAACTTCCTCTCTCTCAAACTACCATCTCTTGTAAACCCTATATAAATTGGATCCAGTTTATGAAACGGGACTTTTGCTAACATTATTTTAAAAAATAAATTTCAGTGTTTAAACATTAATTTTTAACTTGCATCAAACTTAAAAATTATGGCTACCAAAAACTGGGCATTAGACCCCACACACAGTGAAGTACATTTCAAGATAAAGCACCTGATGATCACCAATGTTTCAGGAAGTTTTGACAATTTTAATGTTACAGCACAAACCGAAGACGAAGACTTTACAAAAGCAAAACTGAGTTTTACGGCTGATGTAAACTCCATATCTACCAACAATGAGCAAAGGGATGGGCACCTCCAAAGTGCTGATTTTTTTGATGCGGATAAATTCGCACAGATCAAATTCACAGCTACCAAAACGGAGAACGTGGATAGCGATGGCTCATATGACCTATATGGCGACCTCACTATCCGTGATGTAACCCGGAATGTAAAATTATCAGTAGCGTTCGGGGGCGTAGTCAAAGACCCATATGGCAATACCAAGGCGGGCTTCACCATCAATGGTAAAATAAACCGTAAGGATTTTGGCCTTACCTGGAATGCTGTAACTGAAGCTGGTGGCGTAGTGGTAAGTGATGAGGTTAAGATCGCCTGCGAGATCCAATTGATTGAGCAATTATAATACCTTAAATCAATTCATAGGTAATGCGGAACCCTGGGTTTCGCATTTTTTTTGGAGAATCCTAAGCAGCCACTCTCCGGTAATCCTTATTAAAAAAAAGCTGCCAAAGCAACCAGATCAGATAAAACTTCGTTTATGATAAGAAACCCATATTTATAAGTATATTATATTCTATTTAACAGGATAGTTCTATTTTTGAAACTTAACAGCTTAAACGATCTTTTTATGAAACTAAATTCACAAACAGGTATTCTGTTGCTTGCATTTTTCCTGCTCTCCTTATCTGCAATAAACAGTTGCAGTAAAGGTGGTGGCGGAACTACTCCCCCTCCTCCGCCGCCAAATCCATGCGCAGGTGTCACCATCACCGTCACCGGCACAGTTACCAATACAACTACGGGAGCATCGGTGGGTGCCATTAATGCTTCAGCAACTGGCGGCAGCAGCAGTTTTACTTATAATATCAATGGTGGCGCTTTCCAGGCTTCCGGTAATTTTACGGGCCTTGCCGCCGGAACCTATGTGATCATTGCTAAAAATGCTTCGGGCTGTACCGGTACAAATACTTTTGTGGTAAATGACCCCTGTACCTTAAAAAACATTACCATTACCGGTACTGTTGTAAATACTACTACTCCTACTGCAACCAATGGCTCCATAACAGCTACCGCTACAGGCAGTACAGGTTTTACGTATAGCCTTAATGGCGGTGCCTTCCAGGCTTCCGGTACATTTACAGGACTTGGTGTTGGCAGTTATATTGTTACCGCAAAGGATTTTGAAGGTTGCCTTAAAACACAAACTTTCAATATTGTAGATATCTGTACAGCGAAGAATATCACTGTTTCGGGCACTGTTGTAAATGCCGGGCCGGGAGCAGGCTCCACCAATGGATCCATTACTGCTACTGCCAGCGGAAGTACCGGTTTCACATACCAGCTCAATGGCGGAGTGTTTCAGGCTACAGGTACCTTTACAGGATTAGCCGCAGGTGCGTACACTGTAACAGCGAAGGACCTTGACGGATGCTTAAAATCACAGAGCTTTACCATTACCCTGGACCCCTGTTTTGGAAAAACGATCACCATCAATCCTGTCATTACCGGCAACGACAAATGCTCCTTTACTCCAACAGGAACTATAACCATCAATGCCAGCGGCAGTACAGGATTTACCTATAGTTTAAATGGCGGAACTTTCCAGGCTTCAAATATATTTACAGGCCTTGCTGCCGCCACTTATACCATTGCAGCAAAGGATGTTGATGGTTGCATTAAAACAGGATCAGCTACAGTAACTGAAGCTCCTGCAGGCATTAACTTTGCAGCCGTGAGGTTAATAATACAGAACAATTGTGCTACAAGCGGGTGCCATAGCGGAGCAAGCCCAGCGGGCGGATTGAACTTTACGCAGGACTGTACTATTGTTGGCGCCTGGGACCGCATAAAAGCAAGGGCAGTTGATGGTAATCCATCATTTATGCCGCCCCCACCCAATCCGCAATTAACGGCAGCGCAAAAACAAAGAATATTAGACTGGATTGCTGCAGGTCGTCGGTACGTAGATTAAATTACTTTTAAATTTTAGTATAAAAAGCTGTTGTTCTCACAACAGCTTTTTTTCATTTTACAAACCAAATTTTCTTACATTATTCCTGTTGCCATTGTATTTGATGGTATGTTCTACTCCGCTTTCAATAACCCTCACCTTCTTTTACCACCTATTCGTATTGGCACTCCAATTGAAAATGAAGTGCCGGAACCATACGATTTGATATTATTTTGATAAAAATTTCCATTGTATTGTGAGCTGAATGTGGCCTGGGAAGTATAGTTACCAAAATTCCAGTTTTTCATACCAGATATAAAAAACCATTGCCTCCCGTTTTTACCAAAATATAAATTTCCACCTGTTAGTAATGAAAAATTTCTACCACCCGAATAAATTTCTTTTAAAGTGGAAGTTCCGCCGCCAATACTTCCATTTCCGTTATAATTACTTAAAATATTATATCCCAATCCAACCAATGGTTGTAATTGAAAAAATAATCCTTTATTAAACTTAACGCTATTATTTTCAATTTTGTTATTGAGGATTGAATTAAAGTAAATTGGTTTGGTTAGGAGTTGATAACCTAATTCTATTCTCGGAGAAGTACTGGATGAAGACATTTTTCCAAAGGAATTAAGATTATCGTATGTTTTTATTGATATACCATGATTAGCAGTTGATATACCAATAAATAATCCATGCCCCTTCTTGTTGTCAATATATGCCCGCAGGCTGGCGGAAAAATTAGTCTGGTATTGACGGTTTGTACTTAAAACAGGGTTGGAGCCTTCAACTGTTGATACCGTTGTTTGCAATCCGGCAGAGGGCAGCAATACAACCGTTTGCGCCAGCATAATTTCAACAACGAATAAACCTGATAAAGTGAGGAGTAATATTTTTTTCATAAATACAGTTTGTATTGATTGTGAAATTCAAAAATAAGATTGGAAAAGGGGAAATATTTGTTAAAAGGGTTTTTAGTAACATACTTTTAAAAACTCTTAACATATTACTAATATAACGTTACTGGCTGCCCTTGCGGGTGAAGCCCAAAACTGTTGCCAATACCAACAGCTTTTTATTTTACATCAAACCAAATTTTTTTTGAATCATTCCAATCACCATTATAGTTAATGGTAAGCTCTTCCCCATTTTCTATTACCCTCACGGTTTTAACCATAATGGTATCATCCTCCAAATCCATAAAATATTCGCAGTTGCTTTTATAGCTGTGATTGTAAATAGGTATTAAACCAAGTGCCATTGCACACCTGCCTGCCGGACAGGCAGGTGTATCTTTATTTTTACCCCATTCAAAAATATAATCATGCAACAATGTTTTATCAAGATGCTCCCTATCCTTCATTTCCATAACGATCACCGGTGCAATTTCAATAACTGTATTTGCCGGTATACGTTCATGTGTAAAAACGCCCCTGCCTTTTTGTGCTGTATTGCCTACATATAAATAAGACTTTAGCATAACTGTTGATTAATAAGAATGGCTAAATTGCAAACTATAATTATGCAATTTAATAACAAACCGGCATGACTCCAGAACTGGACGAAATATCAATACAACAGGAATTTGAAGAAGTGATCGCTTCGGAAGACAAATTGGCCATCCAGGAATTCCTGAATAACCAGAACATCAGTGATGTGGCCAATCTCATTTATGATA
>JBKJMZ010000120.1:0-24309 GCA_046596255.1 Ferruginibacter sp.
ACGGCTGCACTCTTTTTCCAACTTGCGGCTGCTGCGTACCTTATTTAAATAACCGTACAGGTAAAGTTTTAAAAGTACGCCCGGTGCATACGGTGGTCGGCCTTCGCTGTGAGGTACCGTTTTATTGAACCCTAATTTTTGAAGATCAAGCTTATCTATAAAAGCATCCATCAGTCTTACCGGATTATCGGCGGCCACCTGATCTTCTAAAGTGGCAAAGTAGGTTTGTTGGCGCTGTTGTCCTTGTATAAATTGCATATCTTCTTCATGCAAAAATCATACGGCTTTGAAGCTATTACATTGTGTGTATATTTATGGAAAGATGGGAGTTTCTTCACAAACTCTCGTTGGTGGCAAGGCTAAGCGACACACCCCAAAATTTCAAAAAACAGTAGACCGACTTATGAGTTTTCTAAAAAATATATTTAAGACAAAAGACGAACCAATAAAATCATATGCAAACTTTTGGACTTGGTTTCAAAAGAATGAAAAAGATTTTTTCAACGTAGTGAAAAATCGCAAAGACATTGAAAAAGGTTTTTTTAATAAGCTCTCTGAGAAACTTGGAAAACTTAAAGACGGCTACTTCTATTTGACAGGAATGTATGATGACAATACAGTAGAATTAGTTTTGACAGCAGACGGAAACACAAAAAATATTGTATTTGTCGAAGAACTTGTTGAAGCTGCTCCAAAAATATTAGGCTGGAAATTCACTTGTTTAAAACCAGCACTTGACATAAAAGATGTAAGTATTGAAATGGGTGGCTATAAATTTAATAGTGACAACTTAAATTTTTACGCAACCGAATTGACAAACTACCCTGATGAAATTGACGTTACATTAGTTCACAACGATTTAACCGAGGAAAATAAAGAGCAAATATCAAACGGAACTTACATTTTCTTAGACAATTATTTAGGAGAGCTTGACTTTTTAAATAACATTGACAATCTAACAATAGTTGGTAAAAGCGAAGCTCAAAAAGACCTTGTTCCAATTGAAAAACTTAAGGATTTTTTGACTTGGCGGCAAAAAGAATTTAATGAAAAATATGAAGGAGTTCGTTACGACACGGAAAATGATACTCACTCAATGCTAGAAGCTGAATTGGAAAGCGGCAATAAATTATTCGCTGTTATAAATACAGAGTTACTAAATTGGGATAGCAAAGCATCTCACCCTTGGATTGCTGTATTAACATTTAAATACGACGGTAAAAATAACAATGGAATGCCAAATGACAAGGATTACAAACATTTGGACATAATTGAAAAAGAAATAATCCAAGAATTTAAAGATTTTGACGGCTACTTAAATATCGGCAGACAAACCGCAAAAAATGAACGTGATATTTATTTTGCATGCAAAGATTTTCGTAAGTCTTCAAAAGTTTTTTACGCAATACAACAAAAGTATTCAGACAGCTTTGAAATAGAGTATGACATTTATAAGGACAAATATTGGCAATCATTTGAAAGGTTCAATAACAATTAATGAGAAGCCCAGCCACCAACAAAAGGTTTGCCGCAAGGCTGGCGGACGTAGTAACAATCAGCAGTTATAATTCAAATGTTTAAGTACTATAATAACGCACAATAGTGATTGAAAAAATGTAGATAATAGAAACTTGCCTAAGATCTTTTATTAAAAGAGTACAACAAATTAATCATCAATAAAACTTATGTTATGAAACAAAGATTGTTTTCACAGTTAGCACTCACATCTTTAATAATTCTTTCATTTACAATTTTATCTTCTTCTCCAAAGGGTAAAGGGAAAAATATTAAAATGGTTCAAACATATTGGGAGGAAGTTTGGGGGAAAGGTAATCTACAGGGTGTTGCAGATTTTTATCACCCCAATGCAAAACACGGCGAGAATTTTACTATTCAGGGATTTCAAAAAGATGTTGCTTCTTTTCGTGAAGCTTTCCCGAACTTTAAAGTTACTGTAAATGATATTTTTGCTACGGGCGACAAGGTTATAACCGAAGTAACCTATACTGGAACCCATACCGGTAGAACCATGTTTAAACAGGAACCTTTGGGAAAAGCCATAAAAGTTCCCGGGCTGGACATTTTTACATTTAAAGACGGAAAATGTGTAAATCACCAACATGTGGCTGACCATCTTGACCTGGTTATGCAAATGGGAATTAAATTAACGCCAACAGCGTCAGATAAAAAAAATTAACAGCATTACGTTTACGAATTGAAACTGGATGTAAAAACTCAAGAAAAATTATAGGGACTCATATATTGGGCCTGGCATTATGCCTGCCACTATTACAGGCCCAATAAATTAAACAACCACATAAATATCAGATAAGCCAAATACGCAATTCCACAAACAATAACCAACAGTACAATTAGCACCGGTATAATTATCTTCCACCCACTTCCCCTGTGGCGGCCTTCAACGTAATGTTCATGCATCAGTTTCATATTACGTGAATTGGCTTTAAATGCAATATCGAATAGGTCACCCAAAATGGGTATAGCGCCGATCAGGGAATCTATCAAAACATTTAAAGCCATTCGTGCCAATACAAACCCGCTTGCCCCGTTCTTTGCAAGGGTCAGCATCATATATCCTGAAACTAAAAAAGTAGCAAAATCCCCGGCTCCGGGGATGAGGCCAACCAGGGCATCCAATCCAAACTTAATATTTGTACCCGGAATTTTAAATTGAGAATCCATTAGTTTAGCCAACGAATCCATTCCGGCCAGGGCTTTTGTTTCATTTTTCTGTGGTTGCATTAAAACTTAGTTTTTCTTCCTTTCTACTACTAATTTGATGCCGTTTTATTGGTCCTGGTTACTATGGGCTTCTGCAGAAAAAATAAAATGGGTTAGCCAATCATTACTATTTAGTTCTAAAAGCAGGCAACTCTTGCAGGAACCTGATCAGTTTTGATCTTTTGAAGCAGCAAAAAAGGACAATGACGTGTCTGACAAATAAACATTCCTCATGAATAGCAAATATCTATACCGCGTATTCTTTTTCTTTTTATTTATTTCATTATTGGGTTGTAACAAAATACCTGATGGTAAATGTGTTTCATTTGCTAAAGCACCAGTGACTGGAATAGATGGAGCTAATACTGCATTGGTTAACCAGGAAATAATTTTGACAGTTTCTTTTAGCTGCAACAATGGGTGTGGACAGTTTGAAAATTTTGATGAAGTAATTTCAGGTAACACAACAACAATAACGGTTAATGCAAAATACGTAGGCTGTATTTGCACACAGGATCTTCCGATCAGACAGGCTATATACAAATTTAAAAGGTCACAACCAGGGACTTTTGATCTTAATTTTTTTCAATCGGATAATACTTTTCTTACGCATACCATTATTGTTCAATAAACCTGCAGCCAAGGTATTTGTCTCGTCTGGATTTCAATCAAAGGGCCACAGACACTAACATTATTTTCAGTCAATAAGTTTTATTTTCGGACCGATGAAAAAGGTTTGTATATTTAACTGCCTTCTCCTATGCATAACTGCCGTAATTAAGTTCTATTATTTCACTTTTTATTATATTGATTATTACCCGTGAGTTACAAAACCGGTCCTACTTTTATGTTCCATGTTATAAGATCATTCCTGCTACTCTTTTCTTTAATTACGGCACAAACCGGCTTTCCACAACAACAGCTGCTTACCAACCAACAACATTTTGGTGTAGAGGAAGGCCTGCCACAGAGTTTTATCACAGGCATTACGCAGGACCAGGATGGTTTTATTTGGTTTAGCACCCTCGATGGATTGTGCCGCTTTGATGGGCGGACTTTTAAAACATTTAACTCCCGACCTAATGATACAATGGGACTGGCGGCTAATTCAATTAATTTGCTTAGCCTTGGTGAAAATAATACCCTGCGTTTATATTACAGCAGTCCGTTTCAGGCAGATAATTTCAATATGAAGACTTTTAAAGCTAGTCGCAATACCGCACTTGCAGGCCTGGCCAACATACCCAATATTACCTGGACATATTGGGGCAGAAATGAAGTTCCGGCCGGTTTCAATTTTATAATGAACAATCACAAAGGTGTGGGCTGGATAGAACCTGCAAGCGGCAAAATAATGTATGCCAACCGGGGCAATGGATTGCTTCAACAAGATACCGTTAACGCCATGATACAATCTCCTGATGGCAGGCTCTTCCTGGTGAGTGAAGATGGCGTGCAGGTAAGCGATGCTTCCCGTAAAACCTTCACCTGCATCCGTTTTGATACACACGTAAAGTATACCACTAAATCCAATGGCTTAATGTACTATCGTGAAAGCTATCCTTCCATTTACATTGCTCCCAACAAACTGGCGGTGCTAACCGAAAACAATATAGTGTTGCTCGACATCAATAAAAAAACCGCCGAAATACCGTATATACCACAATCTAAAGACCTTGAAACTTTCGATAATTTAAAGTTACAGATAGATATACACGGCCAGGTTTACTTTGGTTTAAAAGGTCGCATTTTTCGGCTGGAAAAAGACGGGCAGGCAAAATTATTGTGGGAAAATACAAGCAACCCAAAATTATCTATAACAGCCATGTTTATCGACCGGTCCAACGTACTATGGGTGAGCGCTGATGCTCTGGGGCTTTTCAAAATTGACTTGCAGCCCCGTCCTTTTCAATTTTACACTTACGAAACCATTTTCATAAAAGATATTCTGCAACTGGAAGCAGGGAAAACGCTCAGCTTTCCAAAAAATTGGAACCCGTCATCCTATAATATCCGCCAGATACGTGATATTAAAGGTCAATTATATGTTGCTTCAAACTTGGGCCTCCGGAATGAGGTTTTTTTGCTTAACCAACAGGGTTTCGTTGCTCTACCAGCACTAACGGGCAGTTCAGGGTATTCGGCATTGGTAAATATGCCCGGTAATATCATTACTGCATTCAACCCAAAAGAAGCTACCTGGTACAGCTGGAAAAATGCCGGATCGCTTCCAACTAAATTACCTTTAGATGCAGCTTCCATGAAAGATGTGGAAATTGCGGATGCTGCTTACATAGGCGGCTATACGTGGATATCTACCTATGCCCATGGCCTGTTGCAATACTCGGGCAATAAACGCATCAGCCATTTCACTGGCAAAGTTTCAAATGGTTTTATGCCGGCTACGCTCACCGAAATTTGTGCCAACCAGTTGGATAGCAACCAATTTTGGGTAGGGTCTCGTGGAGGCGGATTGATTTTATGGGATGTAAAAAAAGGCTTACAACAGGTGTACAGCACCGACAATGGGTTACCTAATAATACTATTTATTGCATATTGCCCGACAAATTGGGTAATATTTGGTGCAGTACCAACAAGGGTATTTTCAGTCTTAATGTAAAGACCAGGCAGATTACTCCATTTGAAAAATCGGACGGCTTATCAGACTATGAATTCAACAGAGCCCATAAATTCGCATTCGCCGATGGCCGGCTTTGTTTTGGAGGATTGGATGGATATACCATTTTTAACCCTGCCGATTTTAATATTAAAAACAAAACAGGTGACGTGCCGATCCAACTTACCGGCCTGCAAATTAATAACGAAGCACAGGATTTTAATCTTACCAATAGCCTTGTAAAAGAACCGCTAAGTATCATAACTGGTATTGATTTACCCTACAATAAAAATAACCTTCGTTTTGAATTTGCTGCTTTACTTTTTAACCAACCGAAAAAAATTAAATACCGCTATCAATTAAAAGGCGCCGATGACGATTGGATAGAGAACGGCACATCAAATATTGCATCTTATGCAGCACTGAGGCCGGGCAATTATACGTTTCGTATCAATGCTTCAGACAAAAATGGATTATGGAGCGAGACTATAAAAGAGATTCGTGTAATTATTCAACCGCCTTTTTGGGCTACCTGGTGGGCATATCTTATTTATGCATTAATTGCAATTGGCTTAATAAGATGGTATTTTGTTTTCCGGGAAAGGAGGTTAAAAACAGAACAAAATCTCGCTTTCGAAAAAAGAGAAGCGATCCGTTTAAGAGAGACAGATGAATTGAAAGACCGCTTTTTCAGCAATATCACCCATGAATTTAGAACACCGCTCACATTGATCATTACTCCTTTGGAAAAACTGGAGCAGGATCCTTCCCTTTCTGCTGCCGCGATCAGTACCGTAAAAACGGCACAACGGAACTCAAAGCAGTTATTAAAGTTAATTAATGAATTTCTTGATTTTTCCAAACTAAACGACGGGCAACTCAAACTAAAATTAGCTGCGGGTGAACCGTATCTGTTTACAGCCGATTGCGTACGATCATTTGACGCAAGTGCAAAAGAAAAAAATATAACACTCAGCTTTTCATCCAGTGCTGTTGAGGGGTATTATGTATTTGATGAAGAGAAATGGGGTAAAATAATTTTTAACCTGCTGAGCAATGCATTAAAATTTACACCCGCTGGCGGGTTGGTTTCCGTTTCGCTTTTTGCTTCCACCGATGACCTCATAAACCTGGAAGTAAAAGATAACGGCCCGGGCATACCCGCTGATCAGCAACAAAAAATATTCGATCGCTTTTACCAGGTGGATGATTCTGCCATACGCACTTATGAGGGTACAGGTATAGGGCTCTCCCTGGTGAAAGAATTGACTGAATTAATGCAGGGTACAATTGAACTTGACAGTAAACCGGGCGGGCCTACCCGTTTTGTGGTTTCGATACCTATGAAAAAAGCTGTTGCTGTTGAAACGGGGCAGCCGGTTGGTACCTTTCAACTAGTAAAACAAAATGCTGTTACCCACGAACAGGATGCGCCTTTACTACTGGTGGTGGAAGACAATGATGAACTACGGTCTTTTTTGGTAGAGACGATGCGACATCATTACCGTGTTATTGAGGCGGCAGATGGACTAATGGCATGGGACCTCATATTACAAGAGCTTCCTGATATTGTGATCAGTGACGTAATGATGCCGGGGCAGGATGGTTTTGACCTTTGCCGGATCTGCAAAGCAGATAACCGCACAGCCCATATTGGCTTTATCTTACTCACTTCAAAGGCCGCACACGATGCCCGGTTAAAAGGATTGGGAACCGGGGCCGATGATTATATTACCAAACCCTTTAACCTGCAGGAACTGGAATTACGTACTGCCAACCTCCTGCAGTTGCAGCAAAAACTACGAATATGGTTGCAGGCACAGTTGATAAGCACGGCTCCCAAAAATCAGCTACCTGAAATTACCGATCCATTCCTTTCAGCACTTTACCAGGAGATGGATGCAAAACTGGACGATCCACAATTGGGCGTTGATCACCTCTGTAAAACCATGGCGATGAGCCGGAGTACCCTGAACCGAAAATTAAAATCACTCCTCGACATTTCTACTAACGACCTGGTGAGGCAGTATCGTTTACAAAAGGCATCCAGCCTCCTCTCTTCGGGCCTGGATATTTCCACAGTTGCTTACCAGGTGGGTTTTAGCAGCCCCTCTTATTTCAGCCAGTGTTTTAAAGAACAGTACGGCATTACGCCATCAGCGTACACTTCAAAGTAAAGTTGACGCAAATTTGATAGCTTTTGAACCGATCCTTATAGCCATAAGGGTGGTTTGGGAGGTAGCTTTATATCCTGTAAAAGATTTTATTTTTTCAACCTTACAAATACAAATAACATGAAACATTCAGCCAAAATTATCGCATCAACAATGCTGCTTATCGCTACATTATTCACTAATTCTTATGCTCAGAAAGCTACTTCCATAGCTGCTGTTCAGCCATCCTATATCCACAATACCCTCAATGTTGAGGAAAATACCGGTACAAAAGTAGATCCTACAGCCAATGCGGCGGTATCAGCTAAGTTTGCTACTATATTCCCAACTGCCACTGAACAGAAATGGACAGCCAGTGATGATAATTACTGGGTTTCATTTGTAAACAATGGCCGCAAAACAAAAGCCAGTTTTACGCTGAAAGGCAAGCTGAACTATATCATTACTAATTGTTCGATGGAGAATTTACCTGCCGCGTTCAGCAAAACCATAACAAGCAAATATGCTTCATACAGCCTGTTCAATGCAATTGAAATAAACGCTCACGAAACCGTGACTTACCAGGCGGTGGTAGAAGACGGCAAAGGATTCATAACCCTGAAATATACGTCAGAAGGTGTTGAAGAATTACAGCAGGTAAAAAAGCAGTGATATTTCAACATTTAGAAAATACAATTTGCGCTACTCAAATAGGGTAGCGCTTTTTTTATTAACCAGTTCTGAGGCCATGCATCTAAATCGCCGATACATTTTATATCCCAGTCGTATTTAAATATAAATTCTCCACTTTCACTGCTGTTCTGAAGTAAAGGATAGTCCTGTATATTCTTTTCTGTAATTGTCAAGATGCAGATTTGTTATTAAAATTTCAGGCGTTTTATTTTCTAATAAAAAAATTTTCACCCTCACCAAAGCGGTTTGATCATATCCACAAGTTTTCTTTCTGCAGGAATTTGTTTCCACACCGGCTTTGTATTTTCAGGAAGCACCCTGCAGGTCTTAAAATCACCCAGGTGATCAAATATATAATACTGGTCGGTAAACTCCCGGTCGCGGCGGCCGGTTAGGGAAAAATCGGTCTTGCCATTGATGGCAATTTCAACGGAATGGCCGGCCCGCAGGTTGCAAAGTTTGATATTGTCTCTTTTTGGTGTACCAATATAAAATTGGCTATAGTGCAGGTGCAGCTCCAGTTCTTCTGCCTGCTTTATTTTAAAACTACCCAGCTTACGGGAAGCAGTAAGTTCAAAGCAATCATTGTTTTCCAGTAATTCCATGTAATTGAATTGGGGATTGAGGCTATCTTTTATAGTAATAAGGTTAGCCTTTTCAAGCCCGGGATGCTGCAAAATGGCGGGAGGTAAGAACAACTGTCCATTCTTTATACAGCCATTCATAGATTCCACAGGCCGCCATTGTAAACGATCCCTGCGTTTATCAAATGATCTATCTTCCTTAGTATAGCGCAAAATATTGGTAAAGATCTGCAGTATTTTTATGGGCCGGTTAAATGTAAAATGCTGGTCTTTCAAGTGTAACGGTTTGTGAAACCAAAATAATTAATATAATTTAGTTAATCAAATCTTATATAATGAAACAAGTTCTTTTCTGTTTTGTAATTATATGTTCAGCGTGCAATAATAATGATCAACAGGATCAAAGTTCGGCAGATACAGTAAAAACACGGATCGATACTACCGTTAGCAAGGTTAGAATGGAAGAAGTAAAGTCTGAAACCCCTCCTCCGCCACCACTCCCCCCTACTGCGCCAAAAATATATGCCAACACACGTTTTAAAGATGTTACTGTTAAAAAGATCGGTGAGCATCAATTTTTAATAAAAGGAAAGGCGCAGGTTTTTGAAGCCAATATTAGTTGGGTGGTAGAAGACGGTCACAACGAATTGAAAAAAGGTTTTGTAATGACTGATGCGGGTGCTCCGGAATGGGGAAATTTTACCTTCAGCATTGATGTGACAAAGAAGCGGGAGAACTCAACACTTACGTTGATCCTGTTTGAATCAAGCGCAAAGGATGGCAGTCGCCAGCATGAGCTACCTATCGTACTTTACTGACCCCCGGGCTTAAGTTTATTTTAAAGCAGTTCTTTTAAGCCCTGCAGCAATTTTTTTCAGTTCTCCTCAGAATGCTCTTTCATTTTTTTTTATGGAGAATATTTTCCCGCAATATTGCCAGGTTAACATTATTAATATCCCCATACAAGAGCGGTTAATTTTTTTAAGCCTCCTACTAAGACATCGGCCCGAAACGATCGGTTTAACCTATGAGCTGGTAAAAGCAAAACTATGCCATAAAATAAAAAAGCAACTGGGTTAGCGATCAGGTAATCATTAAATTTTCCATTCCTCATTTAGCACAGCATATAAATACAGGTCAATGAATTTTCCATTTAGCCATTCGGCCTGCCTTAATATACCTTCCTGTTTAAATCCAAGCTTTTCAGGTATGGCCATGCTTTTGGCATTGCCTACTCCACATTTGATCTCGATCCTGTTAAGATCAAGCACGGTAAACCCATGCGTTACCAGGGCTTTGCAGCATTTGCTGATAATACCTTTACCCTGCATCGCATCTGCAAGCCAGTAACCGATCTCCCCTATTTTATTCTGCTGGTTGATATGGTGTATACCCATACGGCCTACAATATTCTTATTAATGATGATGGCAAAACCATAATCAGTTTTATCAGCAGCTCTTTTATTGGTTTCGATGATATGGTGCCGGAAGTTGGAAACGGTCTGCATATGGGCAACCCAGGGCAACCAGGTTTTTAAATGGGCCCTGTTTGTATTTACGAGGTTATACAATGACTCAGCATGTATCACCTGCAAAAATTCCAAACTGGTATTGTCATCAACGGGTATTTTCATTTAAAAAATTGTGAATACCATGAATTGTTATAGGATATACAAAACAAATTTAAATGCTTTAGCCGCCCATCAGCAACAAGCAAATAACTACTATAAAAATCAGTATAATTATTGGATATACTGATTTGATCCGAAACCCATCTTTCCGCCAGAATATAAAAGCCAGAACAGGTAAAATAAATATCATGGCAATCATCGGTAACCATAATATCTCGTACAGGACCCCAACCAGTATAAAGTGATAAACATCAAAAAATGAAATAAAAGAAATAAACAGCAATACAAAAATACTCAGCATACAAATGACCTTACCTGCTTTAATATTTTTTTTAGCTGTGGAGTCCTGTTGCATGATTGCCTGTTTTGAGCATTATAACTTTAAAATAATTCCTTGGGATCATCCTTATAATTAAAATTAGAAACGGTCCAGCCGGTGCCATTATTATACAGGATGAAATCAACTGTAAGAAAATAATTCTCAAATTTTAGCAAATACCTTCTGCGGACTACTGCATTTTTGATCGCCTTTTCTTCTATGAACTCATATTCAACCAGCTTGCCGTAATAAGGCTGCAGGCCGGTCATCTGGTCCACCAATGTTTTGTCAATACTGTTAATGTTAGAAGTATCCAATACCGATCTTTGTCTGAACAGTTGTACCGCTTCTGAATATTTTTTGTCCGCCAAGGTCTTCATTACTTTATCGCAAAACATATTAAGGCTGTCACGGGTAGTAAAAAGGTTTGACTGTGTATGCCCCAACAAAACAAATAAACTGAAAACAAGGGTAAAGAATAATTTGGCCATATATGTTGATTATTGATGAATGTTGCAGTTTTAAATTAACACTCTAAATATACAAACAATACTTTAAGCGCTATTGGCTGGTTAATCAATATTTCGCCTTTAGCATTCCGGGCAACTGCCTGGTAGTTAATCCTTTCGGGACTGCTTTGAGCTAATAACATAGTACTTAACAGGCTTGGCATGGCCAGTAACAGCATTACTTTTTTCATGTTGATGGTTTTATTAATAATAAAAATTGCTTGGTTTTTGTAAAACAATAGCAGCTCATTGATCCTAATGAGTTGATGACTTAATTAAATGGGGGGATACACTAAAGTTTAGTTAGTATTTTAGTAACAAGGGATAAAAAATAAATTTTTTTTACTCGCTTTTAGCTGAATGGGTTAGCCGAAGCGGGGAACAAGGAACAAGGAACAAGGAATGTCGAATATCGAAGTATGGTTACACACTTCATCGTTAAGTATTCCTTGTTCCTTGTTCGATATTGTTCGTAATCTCTTATTCCACCCCCAATCCCCAATCCTTTCCTTTGTCTGTTGCAGGCAAACCATCTTTGATCCATTTGGCGGGTTTTGCATCTTTTAAATAATAGTCAAAAAACTGGCTAAGCCTTACCGAAAGGTCTTTACGGTTCTTACGCTCAACCAGGTTATGGTCCTCACCATTATATTGCAACAACCATACTTTTTTATTAAGGCGGCGAAGTGCCGTAAAGAACTCTATTCCCTGGTACCAGGGCACGGCACCGTCAGCATCGTTATGCATCATTACCAAAGGCGTATTTACTTTATCTGCATAAAATAATGGTGAGTTTTTCATGTACAGGTCCGGTCTTTGCCAAAGCGTAGCGCCAATACGACTTTGTGTTTTTTCATACTGGAACTGGCGGTTCAAGCCCGATCCCCAGCGGATGCCGCCATACGCACTGGTCATATTACTAACAGGAGCCCCTGCCCATGCGGCACGGAAGATATTTGTTTTTGTAACTAAGTAAGCAATCTGGTAACCACCCCAACTCTGCCCCTGCAGGGCCATTTTGGTACTATCAACATAAGGCATTTTAGAAAGATGTTTGGCTGCGCTCACCACGCTGTTATAAGCGCTCTGCCCCGGCTCACCATCCTTGTAATAAATATTCGGATCAAATACCAGGTAGCCATTGCTTACAAAATAAGCGATGTTAACGGTTGATGCACTTGGCGCAGGGCCACGGTATCCATAAAGGCCATCAGCATTGCGCTCATAGAAATAAAATATCACGGGGTATTTTTTCTTTGGATCAAAATCTTCCGGCTTGAACAATAAACCTTCACTCATTTTACCATCAAACATTTTCCATTTTACAAGTTCCACGGTAAGCCAGTTGTAATCTTTTTGTTGCGCAGCAAGATCGGTCAGTTGTGACAGTGTTTTAAGATCTGGAGTTGCAAACATTTCTGTTTTGCTGATGTTTGAACGCTGCACCAAATATTGTTCTGCGTTCTTTGCCTTTACAGGATTACTGAAACTGTAAGATCCGTCAGTAAGCAGCACAGGGTCGCTAACCTCGTTAACCTTTTTGGTATAGAAACCTGCATATTTACTCGTTTTATTAAATGAACGCAACAGGATATTCTCATCCGCATTGATAAAACGTTTTTCCCTGTCGAGGTTTATGTAGTTGAATTCAACCTTGTTCTTTTTACCAAAACCGTTGGTTATATTTTTGGGCTGTTCTATACCGTTAGGATCTACCTGCCAGATATCATATACATCCTTTACCAGGAAATAGCGATCATCGGCTGTCCAGCCTGCATTACCCATTGCTCTTGGATAATCGGGTACATCATTCTCTACATCATACAGCGGTTCTTTTATTTTATCACTTATATTCTTTATGGTACCATTGGTACTGTTCCAGGTATAATATGTTTTTGTGTCAGGCTCATACCAGTAAACATATTTACCGGATGGGGATGGAGTGAAATTACCCAGCGAATTTGCTTTTATCAGTCGCTTGCTTCCATCATTGGTATTGATGGCATAGGCATTGGTTCTTGCCCTGCCCTCCCACTGCATGGTAATTCGGTTGCCTTTATTATTTTCAGATAATACCCAGTCTGCATTGCCTTCATCAACCATGCTTATATCATCAGCATCCAGTGTGCCCAGTTGCAGGATCCTGTCATCTCCGGGTTTCACCACCGCCATATAACTCCGCTTCAATTCATTGGTTAAATTCTTAAGCTGCATAGGCTGTAAATAATCATCGTTATAATGCCATATATCCAGCCGGGCCAGTTCAAAATCTACCAGGTTGGTATCTCTAGCTGCAGTAATTGGTGCAGTGCCAAAAAATAATTTACGGCTGTCCTTACTGAATCTTATAGCGGCATGCTCACTCACCGTAAAACCAAGCTGCATGCCCACAGTATTTTTTTCTGCTAATAATTTAGCGCTGTCCTGGCCCGCGGTATAATACCAAAGTTTATAAAATTTTTGAAGTGACTTTGCACTGCTGTCCCTTTCTGCCACATAAGCCAGTTGCTTTCCATCTTCATCAAAGCTGAAATTCTTTATATCATTCAGCCTGCGCATTACCGTATCGATTTTTTCCGTTGCCAGGTTGTATAATAAAACATAAGCAATGCTGTTACTGTCCTTTGCAGCTTTGGTTATTCTCATTACCAGCTTGGTACCTTTTTTATCAAATGCATAATCATTAACCAGCTTAAAGGTTTTGTCCTTGCCGTTGTTCATATTTCTTACTATCAGGTCCGTGCCCTCAGTTGCCCCACCAGCTCCGGGGGCTTCATCGCCTTCCGCATCAGTCAATATATTTTCATCAACAGCTTCATCTTTTCCTTTCTTAATGATCTCTTTGGCTGCTTTATTTGCTGCAATAATTACTTCTTCCCTTGTAAGGTTTCCCTGCGCCTGGCTTACAGCTTGACGGATGATCGAATCTGCCAGCTTTACCAGCATATCCACATTCATCTTTGCAGAATCGACGACAGCTTTTTTTGTTTTCTTACTTGTATCGGGTAAAACTTTTTCCATCTGGTAAGCAACAAATCCAAAACCTTTTTCAGGTGTTTTAAAACTTTTCACCCTGGCAAACTTCAGTACATCATCTTTACCAAGCTCAAAAATGCCAATGGAATCTTTGGTCATGTCATCGGCCTTTTTCTTCTTGATCTTTGCCTGGCGTGTTTCCTGGAAAATGGGTTTTATCTTAAATACAACGTACCGGCTGTCTTCGGTGATCACCGCGCCATAACCACGTGCAATAACCTTTTTACTTTGCGATGGCAGGTGTTGGATGATGAGTTCGCCATCGCCCTCCTGGGGATTAATGCTATATACAGTATATGCACCGTCATTACTCACCAATCTTTCACCAACGCTTTTCCAGCCGTCGTACACGTTGTGGTCTAAAGGTTTTTTCTGCCCAAGTACGCAGGTGCTAATCAATAATAAAATAGGGAGAAATAATTTCTTCATTAGAGGTTATTTAAGGAGATAAAGTTATTGGAAATGAAGCAGAATAAGTAAGCCGTTTATCAATTAACCTCACCCCAACGAGCTATCGCTCGTTCTTTTGTAAGGAACTCCTTGAGGAGAGGGAACTGGGAGATATTAGCGAAGAATATGTTTTATTGTTTTTGAGTTGTTGATTAATGAATAAATGAAAAGGTGGAAGAACATATGCCTGGCTACTCATTAAAGCACCGCTCCCTCTCTTTAAGGAGAGGGAGATGGAGGGTGAGGGATAAATCCCCATTCTTCCCGAAGGGAAATAAGCTTTTCACCTTCAAGTTTCCCCTGCTCATAATGCCCGGCATTAAACTTCTGCCGGTAGGCTTCATATAATGTTACTGCACAGGCTACTGAAATATTCAATGATTTTATGATGCCAACCTGTGGGATGATAAAATTCCCATCGGCTATCGCAATGATCTCTTCACTAACACCGCTGTGCTCATTGCCAAATACAAGGGCCACTGGCTCGGTTAAATTCAATTCATGTAGTCCAATGGCATCACTGCTTAAATGGGTAGTGTAGATCTTTTTATAATGTTTCCGCATTTCCGCAAAGCATTCGGCGGCATCGGTGAACTGGTGAATGGTCAGCCATTTAGCTGCGCTGGACGAACTTTTGGCTCCCCATTTTTTATGCGGCGGTATCCTTGTATTTAAAATATAAATATCCTGTATACCAACTGCATCGCAGGTTCTCATCACCGCTGATATATTATGTGGATCAAAAACATTTTCTAATAATATAGTAAGATCGGGTTGCCGTTTGTTTAAAACTGAAGTGAGGCGGTCATTTCTTTCGGGAGTCATGTGTGCAAATCTATAACACTAATTAGACTATTACACGAATTACATAAATTTGAATAAGCATATCCTCCGCGTCTCAGCGCCTATGCGGTAAAATAAAAAAAATTGCCACAGAGGCACGGAGACACAGAAAAATACAAGTTCAATTCTGTGCTTCTGTGCTTCTGTGGCAAAATATATTTCCGAAGGGAATAAAAAGAATATTTTTGTTGCACAACCAATTCATTTGAGTAAAACGATCCTTTTAATAACACCCCCATTCACACAGCTTAATACGCCTTACCCAGCCACGGCTTACCTGAAAGGTTTTTTGAATACAAAGAATATCCAATCCTTCCAGGCCGACCTGGGTATTGAAGTTACCGTGGCTTTATTTTCAAAAACAGGTTTGCAGGATCTGTTTACGGAGATCAATAAACAGGAAAAGGATCACTCGTCAAACGCAGCACGGATCATTGCACTGCAGGATGATTATATAAATACCATTGATGCAGTGATATTATTTCTGCAGGGCAAAAGCCCTACCCTTGCCCACTTAATTTGTAAAAGAGATTTTTTGCCCGAAGCTTCTCGCTTTGCACAACTGGATGACCTGAAATGGGCCTTTGGCAGCATGGGCACACAGGATAAGGCCAAACATATTGCCACCATGTACCTGGAAGACCTTTCTGATCTCATCAAAGAAACCGTTGATGAACATTTTGGTTTCAGCCGCTATGCAGAAAGATTGGGCCGCAGTGCAAACAGCTTTGATGAATTATACCAGGCATTACAACAATCCTTTACCTACCTGGATAAAATACTCATTGATATTTTACAAAAAAAAATAGAGGCTGTTCAGCCGGCACTGGTTGCCATCTCTGTTCCTTTCCCCGGAAACTTATACACTTCACTTCGCTGCGGGCAATGGATCAAAAAAAATTACCCTTTGGCTAAAGTAGCTATGGGTGGTGGTTTTGCAAATACGGAATTACGTTCTTTATCTGACGCAAGGGTATTTGAATTCTATGATTTTATTACCCTGGATGACGGTGAAGCACCCCTGGAAGTTCTTCATGGGCTGACGTCCCCGTCTGACCATGAACCAATCACCCAACCACACGGTCAGACGGGGACGTCAGACCGGGTTCCCTCACTCAAACGCACATTCACTTTGATCAACGGCGAAGTAACCTATATCAACAACAGCACCTGCACCGATTACAAACAGGGCCAGGTGGGCACACCCGATTACAGCGATCTTTATCTTGATAAATATATTTCTGCGATCGAAGTTATCAATCCCATGCACAGTTTATGGAGCGATGGCCGCTGGAATAAACTCACCATGGCCCATGGCTGCTACTGGGGCAAATGTACATTCTGCGATATTTCGCTTGATTACATAAAGAATTACGAGCCCATCACTGCATCATTGCTTGCCGACCGCATGGAAGAAATGATCGCACAAACCGGGCAAAATGGTTTTCACTTTGTAGATGAAGCCGCACCGCCTGCATTAATGCGTGCACTGGCCATCGAGATCATCCGCAGGAAATTAATAGTAAGCTGGTGGGCCAATATCCGTTTTGAAAAAAGTTTTACAAGGGATCTTTGCATCTTATTGAAAGCATCGGGCTGCATTGCGGTTTCGGGCGGACTGGAGGTTGCATCAGACAGGCTGTTGGCATTGATAGATAAAGGCATTACTGTAGCACAGGTTGCCAGGGTGAATAAACATTTTACTGAAGCTGGCATCATGGTGCATGCCTATTTAATGTATGGCTTTCCTACCCAGACCGCACAGGAAACTATTGACTCCCTGGAAATGGTGCGACAGCTTTTTGAAGCCGGCATTTTACAATCTGCTTTCTGGCATCTGTTTACGATGACGGCACATAGCCCGGTAGGCCTGCATCCTGAAAGATTTAAAGTTCAAAAAGTATCAGATGCTGTTGGAACCTTTGCCAACAATGATATTGAACATATTGACCCCACTGGCACTGATCATGAAAGCTTCAGTTTTGGTTTAAAGAAATCTTTATTGAATTATATGCATGGCGCCTGCTTTGATCATCCCCTACAAAAATGGTTCGATCATAAAGTACCACGCACAACCATTCCACCGGATTATATCATCAAAGCGATAGAGGAAGTTGAGATCATAAATTCAAACCCCACCACAAAAGTTATATGGCTTGGCAAACCACCAAAGACAGAAACTACTATCAAAAGAAAAAAAGGTAACCAGTGGGAATTGTTATCGCTCAGCTTTGAAACAAAGAAAGAGGCTTTCAATATTAAAATTGATAAAGCACAGGGCGAATGGCTTGCTAACATCTTACAACTGCTATCCATATCAAATTCAAAGATCCTCACCCTGCAGGAAGTAAAAACCAATTATGAAAATGCCGGCCTGGAAGATTTTGAATTATTCTGGGATAATAAGCCTGTGAATACATTATATAAAGCTGGATTGCTGCAGTTTTAAATTCAATTCCATACCATCTACCCAGTCCTTCGCCTGCAAAGCATTAACTTTAACAGGTATAATAATTAAGTAACATAATGCCGGCATTTTACCAGCTTAGCAAAGAAGAGGTCTTAGATCAGCTCAAAACATCACTCTCAGGTTTGAATAGCGAAGTTGTGCCATCACTGCAAAAAGAATTTGGTAAAAATGCTTTAAAGGAAACAAAGCGAAGAAGTAAATTATCCATACTATTTTCACAATTTTCTGATGTAATGATCATTATTTTGATCGTTGCGGCTATTATCTCTTTTATTGTAGGCGAACATACAGATGCCTATGTAATTCTTGCGATCATTATTGGAAATGCCTGGATGGGTTATTCACAGGAATATAATGCAGAAGAATCGGTAAGGCTGTTACAAAAAATGTCTGCGCAATTTGCATTGGTGGTTCGCAATAATAAACCTTCCAAAGTTGAAGCAGGCGAACTTGTACCTGGTGATATCATTGAATTAGCTGCAGGCGATATTGTTCCTGCAGATGCAAGGTTGATCGAAGTGAGTTCTTTTAAAACAGATGAGGCATCGTTGACAGGTGAAAGTCATGCTATTGAAAAGAAAACCGAAGCCATCAAAGATAACAACCTGGTTCCCGGAGATCAGCATAATATGGTTTTCAAAGGAACTATCGTGAGTAATGGATCTGCAAAAGCCGTTGTTACATCCACGGGCATGAATACAGAAATAGGGAAGATTGCTGGACTGCTGGAAGTTGGAATGCAAAGAACGCCACTTCAGAAAAGGCTTGCGGTATTTAGTAAGCAGTTAGCTTTTGTTGTTATACTGATATGCCTTTTGGTCTTTGCATTTGGATTGTGGCGTGGCGAGCCCCCTTTCCAGATGTTTCTTACTGCATTATCATTAGCAGTAGCTGCATTACCGGAAGCACTTCCTGCAGTAATTATCATAGCGCTTGCCCGTGGTGCCAACAGAATGGTAAAACAAAAAGCCTTAATAAGAAAATTGCCTGCCGTAGAGACCTTAGGTTCCGTTACCTACATATGCAGTGACAAAACCGGGACGCTTACGCAAAATGTAATGACGGTAGAAAAGAGGCAGGCGGCAGAAGGAAAAGAAGAATTATTGAGCCATGCGATGATCTTAAATAACGAAGTAAGGTTTTCGGAAGATGGCTTGCTGGGAGATTCAACAGAAACAGCATTGGTGGATCATGCAGTAGAAAAGGGCTTTTCAAAGCCGGCATCAGATGAAAAATTTCCCCTTATATTAAAACTGCCATTTGATTCCGAAAGAATGCGGATGAGCACTTTACACCGGCACGAAGATAAATGGCTCTTGTTTGTGAAAGGAGCTCCAGGAAAAGTGACGGAAGTACTAAGTGAAAAGTATAAAGATAAGATCACTGGATGGCTGGATATAAACAAAACATGGGCAACCGAAGGATTAAGGGTACTGTTCTTTGCATACAAGATCTTTGATAAAGATCCTGGTGAGATAAAAGCAGATGCAGAGAGCGGTCTGGATTTTTTGGGCATGGCAGCTATGATAGACCCGCCACGGGAAGAAGTAATAGAAGCGATCAAACAATGTAAGACAGCAGGGATCAAATCAGTAATGATCACCGGTGATCAACCGCTGACTGCCACTGCGATAGCAGAACGCCTGGGCATGATCGAAGCTGGACACCAGGGAGTAAAAACAGGAGTTGATCTTGACAAGCTTTCAAAAGAAGAGTTTGCCAATGAAATAAAGAACACGATCGTATATGCAAGGGTATCTCCTGAACAAAAATTGAATATTGTAAAAGCCTTACAAAGAAATGGTGAGTTTGTAGCCATGACAGGAGATGGCGTTAATGATGCACCATCCTTGAAACAGGCAGATATTGGTGTGGCGATGGGAATAACGGGTACAGACGTATCTAAAGAAGCGGCAGATATGATCCTGCTTGATGATAATTTTGCTACCATTGTTAAAGCAGTACGTGAAGGCAGAAGAATTTACGAGAATATCCGGAAATTCATCCTGTATGTACTAT
The DNA here is from genome assembly GCA_046596255.1 of Ferruginibacter sp. Classification (GTDB taxonomy): domain Bacteria; phylum Bacteroidota; class Bacteroidia; order Chitinophagales; family Chitinophagaceae; genus Ferruginibacter. The sequence continues at coordinate 20,068 of JBKJMZ010000120.1, forward strand.
CCTGCAACCTGGGGGAGATATTAACTATTTTCTTAGCTCCCATTCTTGGGTTTGCTATTCCTTTGCTTCCCATCCATATTCTTTGGATCAACCTGGTAACTGATGGTTTACCCGGACTTGCCCTTGTAGCAGAACCGGCAGAGAAAGATATCATGAACCGACCTCCACGCCCTCCCAAAGAGAATCTATTCGCAGGTGGACTGATCCCAAGAATATTACTGACAGGCACCATAATGGCCATAGCAGCCATCTTTATGCAATGGTGGGCAATGAACGGGGGTTATGATGTACGGACACAGCAAACAGCGGTATTCACAACACTTTGTTTTGTTCAACTGGGTAATGCACTTTCAGTGCGTTCATTTTATCATTCCATGTTCTCTTCCGGGATTTTTGCTAACCGTGGTATGTGGGGAGCAATTGTGCTAACAGTTATGCTTCAATTATTAATTGTGTATATCCCTTTTTTGCAAAACATTTTTAAAACAACAGCTTTAGACCTGGAGATCATGGGTATAACGCTTCTTGTCACGCTTTGCGCTGTTCTTTGTATCGAGTTTGTAAAATACCTCAATAAAAGAAAATATCTTAAAGCGAAATAATCGCTTGTTCAACTGTGCAGGGCTGGAAGATTTTTCTGCCCACGTTGGTGTTACTTAAATCACACGCAAGCTAACTGGCGCACCAGCTAACGCCGCCGTCTGGTCTTATGACCAACGGCGATAGCAGCAGCAAGAGTCCAAAAAACAAATTCACAATAGTTCAAATTTCAGTCGTCGGTGATACTTTGGCTCCGCTCAGTACACCGGGCAACGATGAACACTGTTGTTCCACTGCTTTTGGTGTTCGTACCGAGGGTAAAACAGCGTTAGCAATCACCAACAACCAGCAGAGTGCCGGCAAAATAAAACTCCAGCGTCAAACTTCACACATGTTGTTGCTGTTGCCCATTCACAAACACAACCCACAACAGCAAACAGAGAACTTCGGACTGTTAAAAACAAAGCATTGTATCTCAGTCGCTGTTGCTGTTCTCCCTGGCAACTTGCTCCTTCATCAACTTTCAATCACTTTCAACAACCTTCAACCACCCTCCCCCCAAACCAGGTACCTGCAATGAGGCCTTTGCGCCCCAACATTCCCCATGCATTTAACACGCATGAATATTTATATGGCTTAGCTTGTTATTTTATTTAATTTTACAATATTCCAGTCCCGCACTTTTACCCGTGATGGGCCTGCTTTAAATTTCAATCTATGATTAGAAATATACCTGGTGAGGAAGATCAGCAACTGGCTATCAAGATTGAACAGAAATGTATGCTGTCTATAGGGATTTTATATGATAGATATGCAGCTGCCTTATTGGGCATTATCTGTAGCATAATACCAGATAAGCAGGTGGGAGAAGATATTTTACAAAACGTATTTATAAAAGCATGCAGCCAGGCAGCCAGTTTCCATGATTCAGGATGCTCACTTTTTACCTGGCTTATCAATATTGCCAGGCAATTGGCTTTTGACAAAATTAAAAATGAATACGGTAATAATGTAACCCCGTCAAACGCCAGCCCTTTTGAGTTGGTTTATTACAAAGGATTACCGTATAAAGAAGCCATGGATAGCCTGGGTATGACAGACACCGCATTTAAAAATGATTTACGAAGCACAGTACAGGATATAATTAAAACCAAAGCAGCAACATGACCAGTAAGGAATTTATAGATTCCGGCATTTTAGAACAGTATGTTTTAGGCAATGCCAGTGCCGCCGAGATAGAACAGATACAATTAATGGTAGCGGCAGACCCCGTTATTCAGGTAGAGATAAATGCCATTAGCCAAACCCTGGAAAAATTTGCCATGGAAAATGCAGTAAAACCCGATCCGATATTAAAGCCGTTTTTAATGGCTGTTATAGACTATACAGAAAGGCTCACTAATGGCGAACCGGTTTCCGATCCTCCGATGCTACAATCAAACTCAAAGCCCGAAGATTATGCCCCGTGGCTCAACCGTGCCGATATGGTCTCTTACGGTAATGATGATATATGTGCAAAGATCATTAATTATACTCCACAGGTAGTAACAGCAATTGTATGGATAAAAACCTATGCCCCGCATGAGGTACACGATAATGAATTTGAACGTTTCCTGGTTGTGGAAGGCACCTGCGATATCATTGTAGAAGAGGAGATCAATCACCTGGTACCAGGAGATTATTTTTCCATCCCTTTACATAAAACCCACCTGGTAAAAGTAACCTCTGCTATACCCTGCAAAGTTATTTTGCAACGGGTTGCCGCATAGAAGGATTTTTTTAATACGCTGCTTTTAGATACCAGGTGCTGTAGAATTTGAGAGGACTAAAACCATTGTAGGAAATGCTCAGCAATTGAAGATCTGTTTCAGTGAGCAATTTTATTTTACTGTAGGGTAAACCAAAATCTGTATAAACCGAACCGGTTCCATAACTGCTCCGTACAATGATTGGTGCTGCAAATGTTGAATCAGCTTTTAAATACCATCTGCCTTCATGATTACTGGCAGGAGTAAAACATTGTAGTGTTCTTTTTACAACACTATCTGCAGCAAAGACAAATAATGAATTTTGATAGCAAACTTCTGTTTGAACAATAGTGTCTTTTACTATAGTATTCGTTATAGTGTCAATAGTAACTGTCCTTGTTTGAAAGTGTTTCCATTTATGGCGTATCAATATATCCTGCTGGGTATTTGCAGTAACTTTTTCGTTTTTAGTACAGGAAGTAAAGACAATTGAGCTCCAGAAAATTGTAACCAAAAAAATTGAGATTAAATATCGCATAGATTTAAAATATTTCTTTTATCCTTAAAACTACACATAAATATTGCTTCGTATGCTTTTTAAAACCTTCATATCCAGCCATGCTATAAACAAATCGTATGACAATTTATAGAGTGACCGGTTCTCAACTTATGGCCAACGAAGGCGGTAAGGCGTTTTTAATTTCCGTCTTCCCGCCTTACCGGCTATTTTTTTCATTGTTTTTAGTACTTTACGGTACATTTATCTAAACGCAAATGAGAACAGAACTAAAAAAAGACGAAAAGCAATTACTAATAACAAGGCAGCATTGGATAAAACTGGTGTTGCCTTTTTTTGCCTGGATATTATTGACCGTGGTTTTACTGTGGTGGTTGGGCAGCACGTTAACAGTATGGATCATTATTGCAGTTACTGCATTGTATCCCCTGCTGGAATATATTAACTGGCGGCATAACCTCTGGTGTGTTACCAGTTTACGGGTTATTGATGAGACCGGTTTTATTACCCGTTACTCTAAAGAAAGCCCGCTTGATAAAATAAACAATGTAGAGTACGACCAAAGTATCATGGGCCGCATTTTTGGTTATGGTAATGTTGACATACAGACCGCTGCTGAAATGGGCGAAACAAAATACGATCTTATCCATCATCCCAAGCAATTAAAAGATACCATCACCCAGGCACAGGAAGAATATAAAAAGTTACAAATAACCAACCAGGCCAACCAGCTTGCAGAGGCAATAGCCCGTACCAACATAGCAGGCAGGCCCTCACAACTTACAATAGCCGATGAACTGGATAAATTATTTGTACTGTTGCAGAAGGGGGCTATAACGCAGGAGGAGTATGTGGCTCAGAAGAATAAGTTGATGGGGAGTTAAAGGGAAGAATTTTAAACTTCGCTTCAAAAAAATGCTTCAAGGCAGGTGGAAATTTTATTTACAGTAAACAGGCAAATAATATGGAATCATTTGATAGAAGATATTTTTTGAAAGCATCAGGCCTTACCTTGTTGCCTTCACTTACAGGCATAACGGCGATCCAGGCATCGGTTAGCAATAAGCAACAAGCGTTATCTCCAACTACACCCATTATTAAATTTTATGGTGATGGCGAAATGTTTGAACCAGGTGATTATCTCAATGAATTACAAAAGGCTCATGCCACACATAGTATCACCAGGGACAGGTACGGTTCCGGAGGAGCGGTAGAATCTTTGGAAAGAAAATTTGCTGAAATTACCGGGAAGGAAAGTGCCGTATTTATGCCCACCGGTACAATGGCTAATCAATTTGCGATTGATGTATTAAGTGGAGAAAATGTAAAAATATTTGTGCAGGATACAAGTCATGTGTACAGGGATGAGGCTGATGCAGCTCAATCTGTCTTCGGAAAAAGGCTGATGCCCCTTGCAAAGGGTGAAGCTTTTTTTAC
>JBKJMZ010000163.1:0-10106 GCA_046596255.1 Ferruginibacter sp.
TTCTGTCTTTGATAAAATGCCAATTAAAGACCTGTTCGCAAACCAAATACAACAAAATTTCAAAGAGCTAAATCATAATCAATTGAATATCTTCGAGTAATATCAAAACGCTAGTGATGCGAGGAATATCTTAAAACGGCTACAGGCTTGAGATCATTGATATTTACCAGCAGCCTGCCATTGCTGGAAAAGAAGAGATAGTAGCACTACCCATCCAGATCAAATCATCTCCCTTACTGGTAAAAAGGCTGATAGGTAACATATCCGATACTCAAAAAGTGCTTAAACGATTGGAATAGCAAGATCTATAATGGATTTGAATATAAATAAATATGGAGAATTAATTTCTCAAAATGAGGAGTTAAAGTCCCGGCTCGATGTAGCACTGGACATTATTCGTGCCATCCGTAATGGAGAGGTGGATGCTGTGATCGTAAAAAAAGGAGATGAACCGGAACTGTATACCATAAAAAGCGCCGATCATACCTACGGTATCTTTATTGAGAAAATGAATGATGGAGCGGTTACCCTTAATAAAGAGGGCATAGTACTGTACTGCAATTCCAGTTTTGCCCGGATGCTCAACCTCCCTCTTACCGCGGTTTTGGGCGCTTTATTTGAGAACCTGGTACCCGGCGAATTCAGATCGCTGGTAAATACCATCATTAAAAAAGCATGGAAACAGGATTGCAAGGCCGAAATAACATTTACTGGGGAAAATAAGCCCTTGCCGGTTCTGCTTTCTTTAAATACACTGGAAATTGATGGGGGAGAATTATTAAGTATTATCATTTCAGATCTTTCATTTCAAAAAGAAGCGCAGGAGCAAAAAAAAGCTATCGAACAGAAAGATGAATTCATTTCCATTGCCAGTCACGAATTAAAAACACCAGTTACCAGTATCAAAGGGTATATACAGCTTTTAAGACAGGATTTCCTGGAACAGGGGAATAATAAAGCAGATACTATGCTGGCCAGGGCCGATGCACAGGTTAATAAATTATTGACACTGATCAATGAACTGTTGGATGTAAAGAAGATTGAGACTGGCCAGTTACAGTATCAGGAAGAAGTCTTTGATTTTAACGACTTGGTGGATGAAATAACAGAAGATTCGGCAAGAATAATGAACAGGGAAATGCTAAAGTGCAAACATACTGGCAACTGCAAAGTATATGGTGACCGTAATAAGATAGGCCAGGTACTTACTAACCTGCTGGATAATGCTTCCAAATATTCGCCAGCGGCAAGTGAAATAAATATTGCTGTTTCGGTTACAAAGGATAAAATGAAATGTACCATCCAGGATTTTGGTATGGGCATTCCCAAAGACCAGCTCAGTAAGGTATTTGAAAGGTTTTACAGGGTAAGTAGAAAATCAGAAAACACTTATTCGGGGCTGGGACTGGGCTTATACATTTCTTCTGAAATAATAAAGCGGCACAAAGGGTTCATTGGGGTTGAAAGCGAAGAAGGTAATGGATCAACATTTTATTTTGAGCTTCCTTTAAATTTAAATTGAATTATGAACAAAATCTTTATAGCAGATGACGATCCGGATATTTTGGAGATCCTCAGCATGATGCTTTCCTCACGTGGCTATGATGTAGAAGCAAGTACCAATGCAACAGATATTTTTTCAAAACCCGGGGTTCCTGCCGACCTTGTACTACTCGATCTCTGGATGTCGGGTATAGATGGCAGGGATATTTATACAAAAATGAAAGCAACAGAAAATACAAAGCATATTCCGGTAATCTTTATTTCGGCTAACAGCCGCTTACCTGAAATAGCAGATGAATATAAAGTGAACGGATTTATAGCAAAGCCATTTGATATGAATTACCTGTTCACCAAAGTACAGGAAGTGCTGAACCACAATAAAAAAAACGCTCTCCAAAAAATTGAAACAGCTTAATATGCCTGATCTGGTTTGTTACCTGTTAATAATTATTTTTTTAGTTCCCAGTAATCTTCTTCATAAATGATCTGCAGGTAATAATTTAACCTGGCCGGGGTATACAGTATATGAAACTTTCTGCTTAATAAAAGGAAATAGCAATTTAACTTATGTATTATGGCGTAGTGGAAGATCAGCATTAGGGGCTTAAAATTAACAGGCATACTTCCCTTTAATCAGGTACTTTTGCGCATCAATAAATCAATGCATACCCATTAATTATGTTCTTAAAAATACTTACCGTTGCGGGACTTGCAACTTTTGAAATATATGCTGCAATTCCTGCAGGTTTTGCTTTTGGTTTATCACCCTGGACCATTTTTTTAGCCAGCCTTACAGGCGGCCTGGGGGGCGTTTTTATTGCTGCTTTCCTAGGGGATAAGATCCGGACCTTTTTCAATAAGAAAAAACAACCGAAACCTGAAGAGCAAAAACAAAAGCATCCCGTTATCTATCGTATATGGAATAAGTATGGTATTATCGGCCTGGGATTCTTAGGCACTGTTTCTGTGGGTGCTCCGGTAACCATTGCTGTAGGGGTAAGTTTGCATGCTAATATCAAAAAATTAGTTACCTGGTGTTGTATTGGTGTTATAACCCGTTGTATCGTATTTACCCTGGTTGGTTATTATGGCATGAAGTTATTTTGAAACTACCCGTTCTCCCATAGTATTTCCTGTCATTCAGTGTGATTTTATCATATGACCCATTTCTTTCCCACTTTGCTACTTTTCTGCCAGAATTAAAACAGCAGCGTATCAAATTACCATTACCAATTTCCAGGGAGCGGCGGTCTTAAAGCTACTGCAAACCTTTACAATAAAGCATTACAAGCTGATGCAGCGTAAAATAGTAGATTAAACCCCGTAACCTGTTCCCACAGCCACCAATACATATAATCTTAACGTTTTATTGGCATACTATTTGAAAATATGCAATGATAGTAAAACCAAGCAATGATCCATGGCACTTAAAACTAGTCTTACTGCAAAATTATTTATTACCACATATATCATTAGTATTTTTTTTAATGCGTGTAATAATAATGACAGCTATGAAACTACAGAAACCACTTCAGAAACTATAATAGATACAACTCAAACTATCCCTACGCCAGCTAATACGGAGATGATGGACTCGGGAACTATGATGGCAGCAACCAAGCCAGGTGTGGCTAAGCCTAATCCGGCCAAAAAGGGATTAAAAGGTAAAGTGACTGCAAGACCAGAGATGCCTGCAAATAATAATGCAAAAATGGAAGCTGATGCCACCGGAGTCTATCCTGTTGCAGATATTATGGCTTCATTCCCCAATGGAACAAACGGTTTGCAAAATTATTTTGATAAAAACCTGGAGTACCCTGCTGATGCAAGTAACGAAGGTGTGGAAGGTACGGTAAAAGTGACTTTTATAGTTGATGAAAATGGGAGGCTTATTGCTCCGCAGGTATCGGGAGAAAATTTAGGGTATGGACTTGAGGAAGAAGCATTGAGGGTGATCAAAAGAATGCCGGCCTGGAGCCCTGCAAAAGTGAAAGGGAAAAATGTAAAAACAAGGATCACATTGCCAATAAGGTTTCAATTAATTTAAAAAGTGTGTAGTTGTGTAAATTAATAATTTGGTATTACAGCGATCAAACGCAGTATTAATTTACAGAACTACATTTACTCCTTATTGTGAGCCGCTATCAATTTGCTTTTAAGAAAAAAATAATCCGGAATAAGAAAACAAAATTATCTATAGACAAGTTTAACCCAATGATCATGAAAATTAACCTAAGTAATAATATCCTGCTGAGCCGGATGATACAGGAGTCAATAAACGGGAACCAGCGAATGCAGAAGATGTTATATGACCTGTATGCTGAGACTATGTTTGCAGTATGCTTCAGGTATACCAACAATAAAGAAGATTCGCAGGATATCTTACAGGAAGGATTTTTGAAAGTATTCAGGAACCTGCATAATTTCAGGGAAGATGGATCTTTTGAAGGCTGGGTAAGAAAGATCATCAAGAATACTGCACTCACTTATTTAAGGGACAATAAAAAGCATGCACACCAGGGTACTTTAAATTATGCAATTGAGGATAAAGACTGCAATGTTTTAGATAAGCTGGCCGAAAAGGATATTGTAAATATTGTTACTACCCTGCCATCAGGTTACCGCAAGATATTTGTGATGCATATGATAGAAGGCTATAACCACCGGGAAATAGCGGGCATATTGGGTTGTAGTGAAGGCACATCCAAATCACAATTTTACAGGTCAAGAAAAAGGATTCAGGAAACCTATAAAAAATCTGCTTAGCCGGTCTTAAGTATATCCCCTTATGAATCTACAAAGGCAGGATCTTTCGTTTCCTCTCCTTAGGGTTCCTTGCAAAGGAACGATCAAAGCTCTTTAGGGGGAGGTTCCGTATTATCTCTTAAGGAATTTACCTTTTGTTAATTTATCCATTACTTCATCTTTTAAGCCCCGGCTTATAGGTATGTGGTGCTGGCCGATGCAGATCTCGTTGCCGTCAATACTGTTCACTTTACCCGCTGAAACAATATAGGATTTATGCACTTTAATGAACCTGTCTGCCGGCAGGTATTCTTCCACCGATCTGAAAGTGAGATAGCTGATATGCTTTTTTGAATTGGTATGAATGCTGACATAATTCTGCAATGCCTCTACAAACAATATATCATCATAAAAAAGCTTTACTAAAGTATTATCTACTTTTATAAAAAAATAATCCTGCTCTTCTGCTCTTATTTCTTTTTGATTCAGGAGCTCTTTTGCTTTTAGAGCTGCTTTTAAAAACCGTTCAAAGGAAATTGGTTTTACCAGGTAATCAACAGCATTTACTTCAAATCCTTCAATGGCATACTGTGGGTACGCTGTGGTGAAAATTACTGCCGGTGCTCTGGATAATGTTTTCAAGAACTCAAGACCTGTTATTTTAGGCATTTGTATATCTAAAAAAATAAGCTGTACAATACCCGACCCCAAAATTGCTGCTGCATTCAGGGGATTATCAAATTCACCTGCGAGGTTGAGAAATTCAATATCATTAATGTACTCCTTTAACCCGTTCCTTGCAAGGGGTTCATCATCTATTATGATACAATTGATTTGCATGATCTTAATATTAGATTCTAATCATTAACGCCGCAGTAAAAGTATCTATTCCATCGTTTATCTTCAACTCGTGTTTTCCCGGGTACAATAGTACCAGCCTTCTTTTTACATTTGCCAGTCCTATACCTGAATGAGCTTCCGTAGTTTTTGCAAAGCTATCCTTGCTGTTCTCAATGGTGAAATAAATTTCCCCATGCTCAAAAGAAATATCTATTTTGATATAATTCTGTTCAGTTTTATGATGAGAAATGTGCTTGAATGCATTTTCAACAAAGGGGATAAGCAGTAATGGTTCAATTGAAACTCCCTCTAGGTTTGAAGAACAGTTCAGCACTACTGAAAAATTATCTTCTTTACGCAACTTTTGCAGGTCTATATAATCTTTTAAATAGCCGATCTCTCTTTCAATGAAAATAGTTTTACCATTCATTTCATACAATTGGTAACGAAGCATGGCAGAGAATTTATGTAAGGCATCCCGGGCTTCGTTGTTGTTTTTCTCAATAAGAAAGTAAACCGAGTTAAGGGAATTAAACAGAAAGTGAGGGTTGATCTGCGATTTCAAAAAATTAAGCTCAGCTTCTGCTTTTTCCTTTGCCATTTCTACCATGTGCTGCTGCATCCACGTATAATCCAGCATCAGTTTAACAGCAGCACCGGATAACACTAAAAAGAAATGCGGAATTACATTATCATATATCCTTGCCTTTAAATTACCCGACAGGTTCATTAAGGTGGGATTACCCAAAATATGCCCCAGGATATTCATTTTTATAGCACTACTGATGAATATCATAAAGATAAAGGACAGTGCAAACCAGAAATATTGCTTCTTATACAGCAGCTTTGGAATAAGCACATAGTTAGTAAAATATACCATCACGGCCAGGTCTGCCACTTTAACCAATGTAACCTTAAAGGCTGTGCTCTCCAATGCATAATCCTCATAACGCAGAAAAAACCATAATCCAAAGATCAGCATCCAGATAAAGAGGTGGTGCAGTTTATACTTAATAAAAAAGCTGGCGTTGTGCATATGTCAAAATAAAAGTACTAATTCCTTTTGGCAATATTGATTACAGCATTGGGGGTATTTTCATGACGAAATACCGTTTTCAGTTTGTCAGGTATAATCAACCTTTTGTGTAAATGATTTTTATGCTGTTTGGGATTTGTACAAATTCGTATCACTAAAAATATACAGTCATGAAATTAGCAGCCATTTTAAATATACTGATCTTCCTTTTCTCATTAACCGCCTGCTCACAGGATAAAAAGGATAACAAACTGCAAAAGCATATTGGTGGGCCCTGTGAGGGTTGTGAAGCAGTTTTTGAAAGCCCTGTTCCTTTAAACAAACTAACCTGGATAGACACCTTACCCGATTTCAATGAGCCCGGCCCCAAAATGATGATCAGTGGCACTATTTATAAGGCTGATGGAAAAACGCCTGCCCCCGGAGTAGTACTTTTTATTTATCATACCGACCAGGAAGGAAACTATACCAATAAGTTCAATGAAAAAGGATGGGCCGTCAGGCAGGGCTATATTCGGGGCTGGATGAAGACCAATGAAAAGGGACAATACAGGTTCTATACGTTAAAGCCGGCCTCCTACGCCAATTCTACAACAATACAACATATTCATCCCACCATTAAAGAACCGGGTAATAATGAATACTGGATAGATGAATTCATTTTTGATGATGATCCGTTTTTAACGCCTGGAATAAGAAAAGGGCACCAGCAACGGGGTGGAGATGGGATCATCAAACTTAAAAACGTAAACGGTATCCTGGTTGGTGAAAGAAACATTTATCTCGGCAAAAATATACCGGGCTATCCGGTTGCCGTAAACACAGCATTCCAGTACCTAGAGAGCCCTTTGATAAGCTAATCCTTATTTCCACATTGGGAATCCATTATTCAATAGACCTGAAGATCCTTTACTTTTGGAAGATGGATATGGCGGGTAAAAACCCCTGTGCCAGCCCATTATATAAGATTATTTTAAACTAACCGTTCTCTAGCTGCGCCGTTTTTCAAAAAAAATGACCATTAAGTAATACTTTATTTTTTGAAATATTCCGGCTTAAATTATGGTATAAATGTTGTACCTTAAAAAGCAACTGTTTTACCTATTCTTGAGTTACAGCAAAGCACGGTACCGGATAATTTTTTTATACAAATAACGATGAGCAGTATTAATCTAAATCAGCAAAGCAAGTTGCAAAACCTGGTATCCTATCTATGGGAGATCACGGCTGGATTTGAAAATATTGCTGAAGAGATAGAATGCAACAACCTAAAAACTGCACTCATCGCTTTATCGGTTGAGAGCAAGCAATATGCTGAAGAGATATGCGATCAATTGCAGAATATAAATGTTTGCGTTCCGATCGTTCACAGCACTTCCTTATGGGAACAGATCGAATTGGAAATGCAGAAAGAGGCAAGTTTTACCCAGGGAGGGGAAATAGTTGCACTTTGTAATAACTGTGAGAACTATTTCAAGCAACTGTATGATGATGTGCTGAAGGAATATCTCCCCATTAAGAACTTCAAAGATATTATAACTTACCAATTATTTGCTACCCAGTGCGCTTTTATGAAGATAAGACTGTTAAACTCACTCCGTTTCAAGAAAAGGCAACTCGTTAACTAATAAAAAAAAGAGTAAGAAATTAATCTTACTCCTAAATATATTACTCTCCACAAGTCCCCCTTCGGGGGATTTAGGGGGCTTTACTCTTCTTCATCAAAACTCATTGCTTCTTTCGTTGTCATCAACAGTTCGTATTCTTCTTTGCTTCCTACGATCATGTTCTCAAACTCACGCAGCCCTGTTCCGGCAGGTATATGATGTCCGGTAATAACATTCTCTTTCAATCCAAGCATTTCGTCAGTCTTACCCTGTATAGCAGCACTGCTTAATACCTTGGTGGTTTCCTGGAACGAAGCGGCAGATATCCAACTATGTGTACCCAATGACGCCTTGGTAATACCGAGCAACAACGGTGAAGAAGTTGCAGGTGAAGCATCACGGAACTCAACCAGTTTTTTATCAGCTCTTCTTAATACAGAATTCTCTTCACGAACTTCACGTAAGGTTATGATCTGTCCTGATTTTAATTTAGTACTGTCACCGGCTTCAGTTACAACCTTCTTATCGTAGATGTAATCATTCTCCGTATTAAAGTCTAAACGGTCTTCTGTATCTCCTTCAAGGAATTTGGTATCACCTGCATCCTCGATCCTGATCTTCCGCATCATCTGGCGAACAATAACTTCCACGTGTTTATCATTGATCTTCACCCCCTGTAAACGGTAAACTTCCTGTATCTCGTTCACAACATATTCCTGAACAGCAAAGGGTCCTTTGATTGCTAAGATATCGATAGGAGCAGTTTGTCCATCGCTCAATGCAGCACCTGCTTTTACAAAGTCGCCATCCTGAACCAGGATCTGACGGCTCAATGGAACCAGGTATTTTTTAACCACACCATCCTTTGCTTCTACAATGATCTCCCTGTTACCACGCTTGATAGCACCAAAAGCAACCACACCATCAATTTCACAAACTACTGCAGGGTTACTTGGGTTACGTGCCTCAAACAATTCTGTTACACGAGGCAAACCACCGGTAATATCCTTCAGCTTGCTTAATATCCTTGGGATCTTTACCAATACCTGTCCGCTTCTTACATCACTGCCTTCTTCAACCACAATATGCGACCCTACTGGTAAGTTGTATGATTTCTTCTCTTTACCTTCTACAATAATAACAGGTAATTTGGTTTTGTCTTTTGTTTCAATAACCACTTTTTCACGGTGACCGGTCTGCTCATCGGCTTCATCACGGTAGGTAATACCTTCGATCAGACTTTCAAAATGGATCTTACCATTTACTTCCGCAACGATTACGTTGTTGAACGGATCCCAGGTACAAATGATCTCACCTTTAGAAACTTTCTGACCGTCTTTTACGTTCAGGACAGCTCCGTAAGGAATATGTGATGTATTCAGTAAACGGTCACTCTTCACGTCTATATTCCTGATCTCACCGGTACGGCCAATAACCACATTTATTTTTTTACCATTAGCATCTTCTGTATGTACAGTACGTAAACCGTCAAACTGTAATGTTCCATCAAACTTAGCTGGTAAGGTAGATTCTACAGATGCAGAACCAGCCACACCACCCACGTGGAAAGTACGTAGCGTTAACTGGGTACCCGGCTCACCGATGGATTGTGCTGCAATAATACCAACTGCATCACCACGCTGTGCCAGCATGCCCGAAGCCAGGTTCTTACCATAACATTTTACACAAACACCACGCTTGCTTTCGCAGGTCAATACAGAACGTATCTCCACAGTTTCAATTCCGCTCTCCTCTATTTGCTTAGCCATCTCAGCACTTATCTCTTCACCGGCATTTATAACTATTGCTTCAGAAACCGGGTGAAAAACATCATGTAAAGACATCCGACCTTCAATCCTGTCGCTTAATGCTTCAATAATATCTTCATTATCTTTTAATGCCGATGTTGCAATACCACGGAGTGTTCCGCAATCTTCTTCATTAATAACCACATCCTGGCTAACATCCACCAAACGACGTGTTAAGTAACCGGCATCGGCTGTTTTTAAAGCTGTATCGGCCAAACCTTTTCTTGCACCATGCGTAGAGATAAAGTATTCTAATACACTCAAGCCATCTTTAAAGTTTGCAAGAATTGGATTCTCAATAATCTCGCTACCTGATGAACCTGACTTACGTGGTTTGGCCATCAATCCCCTTAAACCTGCAAGCTGCTTAATCTGCTGCTTACTACCACGGGCTCCACTATCAAGCATCATATACACAGAGTTGAAACCTTGTTTATTTGCGGCCAACTCCTGAATTAATGTTTCTGTTACTTTGGTATCAACACGACTCCAGATATCGATGATCTGGTTGTAACGCTCGTTATTGGTGATCAAACCCATGTTGTAGTTGTCCCACACTTCGGCAAC
>JBKJMZ010000166.1:0-3207 GCA_046596255.1 Ferruginibacter sp.
TTCTGTCTTTGATAAAATGCCAATTAAAGACCTGTTCGCAAACCAAATACAACAAAATTTCAAAGAGCTAAATCATAATCAATTGAATATCTTCGAGTAATATCAAAACGCTAGTGACGTAAAGTTTTTCTTTTAAAGTATTATTTTCGTGTGAAAGTAGGTCGGCTAGATAAAAGTCTCCATCAATGATTCCGCTCTTTTTTGCGACTTCCCAATTCACCGCAATTGTAGCCTTTACATTCTGCAACCACTTATTGTAGATGACCATGAAATTGTTTTTGTCAATCTTAGTCTTCGTCAATCCGAATTTTCCAACAATAAAATTCTTTTTGATAAATTTTTTTAGCTCTCTGTCGTCATTAATAAAATTGAATAGCAAAGCTTTGTTGTCAATATCTGCTTTAACCTTCTCGTGAATGAGTTTAAATTCCTTTGTCTCGTAGTTTGAAGGTGTTACGTTCCAATTAAAGTCATTAATGTAGAAAACTTCGTGAATGTCATTGTATGGAATGAAAGCGATTTTTTCTCCGTCAAATGCTCCTAACATTGCTGGAGGTAAGAACTTGTCAAATGTTCTTGCCTTTCCAATTGTCAATATAAGTTGAACCACTGACTTATAAATGTCCGAAGAACCTTTTTTTGCTTCTGCCCACAATAATGATTCTTGTTCAAATAATTCTTTTTGGCTTTGATGCATACATACACTAAAGTCAACATTGCCAATTATTTTGGAGCAATCGTATATCCAAAAGTAGTCAAGCGCTACTTTGTTTTTAAGTTCTTCTTCTCTTATGTTTTGATACTTCATTAGTATTTTAAAATAGTCATTTTTGCTGTCGCCATATAATTGCCCATAACATTAGTATTCATGCTATAATACGCAAGAGCCAACTTAAAATTTTCATTGATTATCATGTAAGTGGTATTATACATTTTACACAAGTAGGCAGTTGTAAACTAGCAGTAATGCAATATATTAAAAAAACTAATAAGAGTACGATATATTGACATAAGAACAATGAATCCACGGATTAACCAATTAACCAATTAACGGATTAACTGTTTTCAACACCCGCATCCTATACGCATTCATGGCCGTAACTCCCAACTTCTTAATAAGCCCATAGTTTACTATCACACCAACAGGTGCGCCTATAACCGGGATGAGCTGTGCCATTTTTGCCAGGTCAATATAATCACGGTATTCCTGTTGAAAATTACGCCAGTCAAATTCATTGATGTTCTCCGGCAGGTTTTTACGCTTCTCTTCCCAGTCCGTCATCTTTAAATAAATATTCTTGCACGGGTAACACATTATGGGTTGGTAGTGTTGGCGGGGATTAGGGAAAACAACTGATATCAGGGCTCCGAGTCCATTATGAACCCATCGTGAGCCCATTTCAACATATCAGCTATTAGTCCTCTCAATTGTGCAATCCTTATGCAATTGATGTGCAATTGGTGCAATTATGGTGTAATCATGGTGCAATTGGTGCAATTATGGTGCAATTCATATTTCATAATAAGAACCTGCACCTTTTGTTTCAGATGATTTTAATATTCCTTTTTCAACTAGTTCTTTCAAGTCTCTTGTTGCCGTAATTCTTGCTACATTAAATGTTTCCTGATATTCTTTATTACTAATTCTTCCTTTTTCTTTTACAAATAATACAGCCTTCACTTGCCGGTCATTAAGCCCCAGCTTTGCTAACTGTTCCTGTGTCAATTTATTTTTGAAAAGGGTAATATTAAAACCGCCGTCTTGCTCCTGCATTTCCGGCTCTGGTAATTCCGCTTCTTTACAAGTGTCCAGAATTTTAATAGTACCACGGCCCCAGGCATCAATGTACCCACCTTTAAAACTTACGTCTGCAATGATTGGATTTCTTGGCCTTGAAGAATGGGAACCCTTCAAAGCAGCCAATGTTAAACCGGCCGGTAAAGAGCCTTCATTCCAAATGCTTATTTTGTCGTCATATACACGGATTTGAATGGGTGCTCCCATATAGTTGCGATGTACCAAAGCGTTCAATAACATTTCCCGGATTGCAGGTAAAGGATATTCTCCTTTTTCAATGCGGTGCATTCCTTCAAATCCAATTGACCGTATCAAAAATTTATGGTTGAGTTGATTTAAAACGGCTTGCAGTAACATGATTAAATTTCCTTCTTCCGTTTCCTGAAATATAATATCTGTATCATCCTTTCCAAACCTGCCAATCTTTACATAAATACCTGGATAAAATTTTCCCGGGTCTTTACCGAATAAAATAATAGCTGCCCTTTTCAATTGCCCATTTTCTGTAAGCCGTAATTTTTCAAATAATTCAGGCAAATCAAGTCCGTCATTTTCCGGAAGGCGACCGGTATTTTGAGAAGCGGCAAGAAATATTTTAACCGTCTTCTCATCAATGTCGGCAAATGTTGCCCTTGCTTCAATTACATCATCCCATGTCTTGCCTGATTTCTTCAAAAGGAATTCATTGAGTGCTGCACCTGTTAACTCTTGTTTGGTACTGCCGCTACGGTAATAATATCTGCCTCTTACTGAAATGGGGACAGAATAAGGATGCGTTACAATTTCAATAAAATATTTCCCATCTTCTTCATGCAGGTTTACTTCTGCTGTAATACCCATTGCATTTCTAATCTTGTTGGGTATTTCTTCCATCAGTCTCTTATATGCTGCAACACCAACTACATTTCCATTATCGTCTTTGCCGATAAATATTACACCACCAAGTGCATTTGAAAATCCACAAATCCATTTCAGGTAATCATCGTGCCAGCTTTGTTTGTATTCTATGGTTTGTTGTTCAGGCATTTAAAACTTATAAATATTTAAGTTTAATTATCAAATATCTTTAATTCTTTTAGTTGATAAAAATAAGCAATTAAACACTGGAGAAAAGATTGCCGTAATTCGCAAGTCTTCGGGTTTAATTGGACTTGCTTCGGTTAAGTCTGATTTGTAACGCACTTCTGACACTTCCAATATTGACATAAGATCAATGAATCCACGGATTAATCAATTAACCAATTAACGGGTTAACGGTTTTTAACACCCGCATCCTATACGCATTCATCGCCGTAACTCCCAACTTTTTAATAAGCCCATAGTTTACAATTACTCCAACCGGGGCGCCTATAACGGGGATAAGCTGGGCCATTTTTGCCAGGTCAATATAATCGCGGTATTCCTGCTGA
>JBKJMZ010000157.1:0-4478 GCA_046596255.1 Ferruginibacter sp.
TAGAATGGTGAAAGCCGTGGATACAACGAGAACAGTGCAATGGGTAAAAGTATAAGTGCGATCCAGCGCAGATCATATTTTAGTCCCAGCCAGAAGGAAGGTACCAGGTCTAATACACCGATGCTGGCAGGTTTAAAGAAAAATACCGTAGCGATCCTGAATGCGGTGAATATACACAGGTATATAAAGAATAGTTTGACTATCCATTGTATAGTTTTGGGAACACGCCTGCTTATGAGCATAATTTATAATTCCTTAGCCTGACAAAGAACGCGAAAATACTAAAACTGCAGTTAGGAACCTACCTGCGGGGAGGTATGGACAGTTTCCGGGGATTTATATTGATTTACATGGATAGACATGGAATAGGAACTTGTACATTCATATGGTAAATTCTGCCGTCACGAATTGCACTAATGAGCACTAATAAACCACATTGCTATTCGTGTAAATTCGTGCAATTCGTGGCGCAAAAAACTACAAAGTATTTTCTAATCGTCTTCTACGGCTTCTTCTTATTGTTCATTAATAAATACCTGGCAGTTTCGTAATACGCATCAGTAAGCCGTCTAAGTTTACTTTTGAGGCTGTCTGTTGCAGCTGTTTGAGGCACTTCATCATTACCGGTTACAGAAACGATTTCCTCCTTTCCGGTTTTATAATTCTTAAGGTAATAATATTTGTTGCCCACCAAACCAATCGTTTTTACATCATGATCAATAATGAATGCGTATTTTTCTTTGTTAACAGTTACAGCTGAAAGGGTATCGAAGAGGTCTCTGCCTAATGAATTATTGCTGTATGGGATACCGGCAAGTGATGCAATGCTAGGTAATACATCAACCTGCGAGCAAACTTCACTTATTCTTTGAGGCTTCAATATACCGGGTGCATAAAATAATAGGGGTACATGTTCGCAGCTTAGCCCCTGCTCGGTCCAGCTTTTAGGAAAATGATCCAGCGTGCCATTATAGCGGATACCATGGTCGCCTACAAAAACAAAAATGGTATTCTTATAATAAGTTTCCTTTTTTGCAGCTTCCATAAATTTCTGGTAGCCAAAATCAGTGTAGCGGAACGCATTCATTTCTGCATTGCTCTCAAACCCGAAGCGCTTTAAGGAATCAGCAGTATATGAAATAAGTTTGAATTCCTTTTTGTCTTCTGCAGGAATAGTATATGGCCGGTGATTGTCGGCAGTTTGTATTATGGCAAAGAATGGCTTTGTTTGTTGCTTTAAAACTTTATTGGCTTCTAAAAATAAATTCTTATCGCTGATACCCCACACGTCGATTTTCTTTGCTGTGTAATCATCTTCTTCATACAACTTCAGTTTGTTGATATTGTTGGTGAGCACGCCACGGATATTTGCCCAGGTGGCACTACCTCCTAAAAAATAAAAATTATCGTATCCTTTAAAACTGTTGATGATGGTATGCTGATCAACTGCATTGGGATTGCGGCTTGCAGTTTTAGGGCTTGCCACATCGGGAATACCGGTAATAGTAGCCCATACACCACGGGCAGTGCCATATGCCGGTGTAAAGCAACGGTCGAAGAAGATACCATTCTTACAAAGTTCATCAAAATAGGGAGTGGTATTTAAAGGATTATTGTACATGCTGCTTTTGTAAGCACTGAAGCTTTCGCAGATGACCAAAATAATGTTGGGACTTGTGCCTGAAGTATCTGCTGCTGCATTCATCCGCTGGTAATTCAATGATACACTATCGGGATTGGTCACTTCAAGGTATGCTGCCATCAAAGCATAACTGGCCCTTACTTGTTTTATATCATAAGTTGAGGTCCTGAAATTTAATGTGCTTATAAAACTCTGGAAAGGGTTTAATGCGAGGTTGGCCTTAAAATCATCACTTAAGGTATAAGCATCGCTCCAACGCAGTGGGAATTGCCCGATCTTCCCAAAGATAAAAATGCCGAATACAAAAAATGCAGCCACAAACCATAAGCTTCCTTTTCTTTTATAATACGTGTATTGCTGCTGGTAACGTGCAAGTAATTTTCCGAACATAAGCCTGGCCAGTACAATAAACACAATTAAAACAATACTGCTCGGTACCAATGGATAAGATTGCCACATCATGTTAAATGATATGCCTGCATCTTCCAAGTAATTTAAAACAGTGGCGTTGAGCCGCTGGTGCAGGTAATCAAAATGATAATAATCTATGGCCAATACCAGCACAAGCAGGATGAATACTAAGGGAAGTAAAAAATTCCAGAAAGCAGCGGCTTTAAAATTTTTGAACGGGTTAATAAAAGGAATGGCGCAAAGCAGCATCGTTACCAGCGCTATGATACATACCACACGGGCATCATAACGAAGTCCCAAAATAAATGCTGAGCCCGAAAAAACTTTGCCGGGAGGATTGAAGTTCCAGAAAATGATGAGCCTGGAAATTGTCATAACCAGCAGGAAGATCAAACCCACAGAAAGTATCCAACGTAAAAGCCTGGGAACCCTTTGTAAAAAAAGCATGCAGTATTTATTTAATGACCCGCCAAAATTAGTTTAACGTGTTGGGCTATTAAAATTATATTTAGCTGGTGGCCGGTGAAGACACCGGCCACGGGCATCCCCACGGTTGGTGTCCTCACCAACCGGAACTTAATTTATTTTTGGCTGATGTTTATTTAACTTACATCTTGCATTTAATGAAACAACTGCTTTTATACGACAAGCAACTTTTCAAGCTCATCAACGATCAGTGGAGCAATCCTTTTTTTGACTGGCTGATGCCACTGATGCGGAATTCATTAATGTGGTATCCCCTCTATCTTTTTTTGTTCTTACTGGTGATCGTTAATTTTAAGAAAAATGTGTTCTGGTGGATATTGTTTGGTGTGGGTACCGTAATTCTCTGCGATTTTGTGAGCAGCAAGATCATCAAAGAAAATTTTTACCGCCTTCGGCCCTGCAATGACCCGGGTATTGCCAGTTGGATAAATGTACTGGTGGGATACCGTCCCCAAAGCAGCAGTTTCACTTCTTCACATGCGGTTAATCATTTTGGAATGGCTATGTTTATCTTTTATACATTAAAGGACAGGTTCAAACACTGGCCTGCTGTATTCTTTTTATGGGCCTTTGGTATTGCATTTGCGCAGGTATATGTGGGGGTACATTATCCACTGGATGTAATGATTGGGGGACTAATTGGAATACTTATCGGATATTTGTCGGGAAGATCGTTTAACAAAAACTACGGTTTAGCTTAAAAATACATGGCGGAAATTCTAATAATACTGGGGCTGATATTAATTAACGGCATCTTTTCCATGGCCGAAATTGCCCTGGTTTCTGCAAGAAAGGCCCGGCTGGAAGGCCAGGCCAATAAGGGAGACGAAAAGGCAAAAGCTGCCTTAAAGCTGGCCAATCATCCCGATGTTTTCCTTTCTACTGTACAGGTTGGTATTACACTCATTGGTATCTTAACCGGTATATTTTCAGGCGAAAAACTAAAGACCCCCCTTATTGAATATTTTAATCGTTTTGAATGGTCCAGGGATTACAGTAATGGGATAAGCACTACAATTATTGTGGTTATTCTTACTTATTTTTCCCTGGTGTTAGGAGAGTTAGTTCCTAAACGCATAGGACTTGCCAAACCTGAATTAATTGCCAAAAATTTTGCAAAGCCAATGAGTTGGTTAAGCAAGATCACTTTCCCTTTTATCTGGTTATTAACTTCCTCAACCCATTTAATTGTAAAACTTTTTAACCTCAAGGTTAATGATAACCAGGTAACTGAGGAAGAGATCAAAGCCATGATCAGTGAAGGAAGTGAACATGGGGCCATAGAAGAAGAGGAAAAAGAGATCATTGAAAGGTTGTTTCACCTTGGCGACAGGAATATCACTTCGCTAATGACCCACCGTACAGATATTGTTTGGTTTGATGAAGACGAAACCGTTCAGCAATTTAAAGACAGGTTTGAGATACTTACTTATTCAACATACCCGGTTTGCAATAAAGTGGTTGATGATATAAAGGGTGTTATTTATGTAAAGGATATTATTAAAGCTTCTGCCACTACATTACTTAAAACCCTGGCCAAGCCTGCCATGTTTGTACCTGAAAATAACAGTGCTTACCAATTGCTGGAAAAATTTAAGTCAACAAAAATACATAGTTGTTTTATTGTAAATGAATATGGAACATTGGAAGGCATGATAACGCTGAATGATGTGCTGGAAGCCATTATTGGCGAGGTGCCGCAAACCGGGCAGGAAGAATACGAGATCGTTGAGCGCCAGGATGGATCGTACCTGGTAGATGCGCAGATACCTTTTTATGATTTTTTAAGCAGGTTTGAAAAAACGGAATGGATGAACGAAGGTGAGCATGATTTTGATACCATTGCCGGTTTTGTTTTACATGAACTGGAACATATACCTGTTACAGGCGAAAGGTTTGAATGGAATGGGTTTGATATTGAAATAATAGATATGGACGG
>JBKJMZ010000141.1:0-88282 GCA_046596255.1 Ferruginibacter sp.
TGCAGAATTTTTTTACCACGCTTCGCTTCAGGGCACCGGATTATAACACACGGGCCAAAGAATATTACAAAGACATGTGTTCATTCCTGCAGCTAAAGAATATTAATAATTTTCAGAAAGGGTATAGCCGGCTTGTTCATCCCGGCAGCAAGGCATTTGAAAGCCAGCCCAATGTAGTGCTGGTGCTCTGCGAAAGCTTCAGCATGTACAAAAGCAGCATGAGCGGTAATCCTTTGAACAGTACACCTTACTTTAACCAGATGTGCAATGAAGGTATATTTTTTGAGCGTTGTTTTACACCAACCTTCGGAACGGCCCGAGGTGTTTTTGCTACCATTACCGGTATACCGGATGTACAGCTTTCTAAATTCTCAACGCGGAATCCCGAGTCGGTAAACCAGCGCACTATCATCAACGATTTTGACGGCTATGACAAATATTATTTTATAGGCGGCCGCAGCCAGTTCAATAATTTCAGGGGGCTTGTAGATAATATCAACGGCATACAAATATTTGAAGAAGGAAAATACAAATCAGCCAAACTAAACGTGTGGGGCATCAGCGATAAAAATCTTTTCCTGGAAGCCAATGCTGTTCTGGCTAAACAGCAAAAACCCTTTTTTGCCATAATACAAACCGCCGACAACCATCGCCCTTTTGATATACCCGAAGAGGACAGGGATTTTGTAAAACAAAATATTGTTGAAGAAGAATTGGCCAAATATGGGTTTGAATCTATCGCCGAATTTCATGCTTTTGCCTACACTGATTATTGCATCAAAAAATTTATGGAAGCTGCCAAAACTTCTCCCTGGTACAGCAATACTATTTTCATTTTTACAGGGGATCATGGCGTGGAAGGAAATGCAACGGCCATATATCCCAAAGCCTGGACAGAGCAACGCCTTAGTGAGGAGCATGTACCACTGCTCTTTTATGCACCGGCATTGCTTGCACCACAAAAAAGATCAGAGCCCGTATCTCAAATAGATATTTTACCAACGGTTGCAGGAATGATGCAACAACCATATTTGAATACAACGCTTGGAAGAGACTTGCTTGATACTGCCAAAACAGTAAATGCAGCTTTTATCATCTACCATGCGCCGGGATGGATAGGCATGGTGAGTGATGATTATTTTTTTCGAAAAAATATCCGCATTCAAAAAGAAGAATTGGTTCCGGTACGTAATAACCTGCCTCCACTAAATAAAAAACAGGAAGATTCAATAAAAGCGCATCTGTCACAACTAACTTCGGCCATGTATGAAACGGCAAGGTGGATGCTCATCAATAATAAAAATAAATAGTGAATAGCCGGAACGCTACAGCAGGGTCGGGACGCTCCAGCGGCATGAACCCTTCCGAAGTGTTGAAGCATAACCTTATAATCAGGTCGCTACAGCGTCCCGACCATAAGGTTACACTTTTATCTTCTTCGCGATCATCAGCATGCGTGGGGATCTTCTTACATCATAATTTCCAAAATCATAATCACCAAATACTTCCTGTATTTGCAGGCCCTGGTAAGCAAACATCTCGGTAAAATCACCCAACGAGAACTTGGCTACTTTTTCGGTGTAGGTAAGTGGTTCTTCCTGGGATTCATCTTCAATGATGATCTTTTTAAAAAAATGGGTCTCGTCAAACCACTTGGTGATGATAAAGTTAATGCCGTCAATTTCTTTTTCTGACTGGTGTACCAAATGATCTTCTGCATAATGCACATTCAAAAAATCCATTACAAAAATGCCGTCTTTTTTAACCGATTGTGCAATGGTACGTATGGCATTATCATGCTCACGCCTGGTATTGAAATAGCCAAAGCTTGTAAAAAAATTAAAGGCATGGTCAAAATAATTTATCCAAAAGGGCAGGCGCATATCATGCTTATAAAAATGCAGTGTATCTGTTTGGGATAACAGCGCTTCATTGATGCTGTCATCACTCAGGTCAATGCCCGTAACATCATACCCCTTACCTGCGAGTTGAATAGAATGCCTCCCTTTTCCACAGGCCACGTCAAGCATACGGCTTGCAGGTGGGGGTTTCAGGTAATTGATGAGCTTGTCAATAAAAGCTTCAGCTTCTTTATCATCCCTGTTAAAATATAATTGATGATAATATGGGGAGTTGAACCAATCTTTGAACCAGGTCATTTGCATGAAACAAAGTTAAAGGAATACAGTTTAGCGTTTTAGGTTTTGTGTTTTGTGTTTTTTAAAATAAGAGCAATCTTGTATATAGCAAAGTCCCAAGTCCCGGGTCCCAAAACCCAAACGCAAAACTCACAACTCCTAACTCTAAACAGTTTCTTATCTTTGCCTTCCCTAAAAAGCATGAGCATGGCATTGATCAAGAGTATATCCGGAATCAGAGGCACCATCGGCGGAAAGACCAATGATAACCTTACCCCAGTTGACATTGTAAAGTTTGCAGCAGCCTATGGTAGCTGGATATTACAGCAGGGCAGCAATACCAAAATAGTTATTGGCCGCGATGGCCGTATCAGCGGCGAAATGGTGAGCAACCTGGTAGTTAATACCCTTATCGGTCTTGGACTGGATGTAGTTGACCTGGGACTTAGTACTACACCCACCGTAGAAATGGCCGTTAAATTCGAAGAAGCTGCAGGCGGTATCATTCTTACTGCCAGTCATAACCCCAAAGAGTGGAATGCATTGAAATTGCTGAACAATAAGGGTGAATTTATAAGTGGGGAGGAGGGCAGGCTTATTTTAACTGCTGCTGAAAAGGAAAATTTTAGTTTTGCAAAAGTTGATAAACTGGGTACATATACAAAGGAAGAAAGT
Source organism: Ferruginibacter sp. (assembly GCA_046596255.1). Taxonomy (GTDB): domain Bacteria; phylum Bacteroidota; class Bacteroidia; order Chitinophagales; family Chitinophagaceae; genus Ferruginibacter. Next base: position 2,814 of record JBKJMZ010000141.1, read on the forward strand.
TTATTACAAAAACATATTGATGCAGTTTTAGGATATGAACTGGTTGATGCTGCAGCTATAAAGAAGAAAAATTTTAAAATAGTTATTGATGCTGTGAACAGTACAGGCGCTATAGCTGTACCTGCATTATTAAAAGCATTAGGCGTAAAGGACATTGTAGTGTTGAATGAAGAAGTTAATGGCCATTTTGCACACAATCCAGAGCCGCTGCCCGAACACCTGGGCGATCTTAGCCAGGCTGTGGTAAAACATAATGCCGACCTGGGCATTGCAGTGGATCCGGATGTTGACAGGCTTTGTTTTGTTTGCGAGGATGGCAGCATGTTTGGTGAAGAATATACCCTGGTTGCGGTGGCCGATTATATCTTAAGTAAAAGAAAAGGGAATACGGTTTCCAACATGTCATCTACCAGGGCTTTAAAAGATGTTACTATAAAACATGGCGGGGAGTATTTTCCCAGCATGGTTGGCGAGGTTAATGTGGTCAATAAAATGAAAGCGGTGAATGCAGTGATCGGGGGTGAAGGCAATGGCGGTATCATTGTTCCGGACCTGCATTACGGGAGGGACGCCCTGATCGGTATAGCTTTGTTCTTAACGCATCTTGCAAAAAGTAAAAAGACCACCAGGCAACTACGCAATACTTACCCCGATTATTTTATCAGTAAGAATAAGATCGAATTAAATAAGGGTACAGATATAAAAACCATTTTTGAAAATATACAGGACCTATATAAGAATTATCCGATAAATGCAGAGGACGGGTTGAAGATAGAATTTGATAATGACTGGGTACATTTGCGTACCAGCAATACGGAGCCTATCATTCGTATCTATGCCGAAAGCAACTTTGAAACAACTGCAGATAATATTGCAAGAAGACTTATGCAGGATATTGGGAAGATGATGTAAACGGAAGGCAGGTTCATGGCGTATGGTTCATAGTTCATGGATCATTCAAGTTATGGAACCCTTCTATGGACCATGAACTATTAACTATGAACCGTATTTATTTCGACAATGCCGCAACCACCGCACTTGATGCACAGGTGCTGGAAGCCATGATGCCTTACCTTACCGAAAAATTTGGTAACCCTTCTTCTATCTATTCTTATGGAAGGGAAAGCCGCATGGCTATTGAAACGGCACGTAAAACCGTGGCAAAGATCCTGAATGCACACCCTGCCGAAATATTTTTTACCAGCGGTGGTACCGAAAGCAGCAATACTGTTATTTCTTGCGCTGTACGTGACCTGGGATGCAGGCATATCATTACTTCATTAATTGAACATCATGCAGTAATGCATTCTGTTGAACATATAAATAACCAGGACACAGCCAAAGTGAGCTATGTAAATATATTACCCAATGGCCATGTGGATATTGAGGACCTTGAAAAATTACTGGCAGCATCCGAAGAAAAAACATTGGTTAGTTTAATGCATGCCAATAACGAGATCGGTAATATCATGGATATACATGCCGTTGGCGCATTATGCAAATTATATGGCGCCATTTTTCATAGTGATACCGTGCAGACAGTTGGCCATTTTCCATTCGATCTGAGAAATACACCTGTACATTTTATTACCGGTGCAGCCCATAAATTTCACGGTCCAAAAGGTGTTGGTATTTTATACATTAATGAGAATGTGAAAATAAAACCACTTGTACATGGTGGTGCACAGGAACGCAATATGAGGGCCGGAACAGAAAACCTGTATGGTATTGTGGGCTTTGCAAAGGCATTGGAAATAGCAACTGCAAGGTACGAAGAGGACAGTGCATACATTGGTACTTTGAAATACTATATGATGGACGGATTAAAGAAGCATATTCCTGGTGTTTCTTTTAATGGTGATCCATTGGGAAAAAGTTTATACACCGTACTTAGTGCCAGTTTTCCAAAAACAGAAAAGAGCGAGATGATCCTTTTTAATCTCGATATCAATAATATATGCGCCAGCGGCGGAAGCGCCTGCACCAGCGGCGCCGACCAGGGCAGTCATGTGATCCGAGCTATCAACAATAATCCCAACCAGGTAACGGTTCGTTTCAGTTTCAGTAAACATAATACAAAGGCAGAGGTACATGCGGTGGTGGCGAAGCTGAAGGAATTAGTGTAAGCATTCGCCTTTGGCGAATTCTATAAATTAAACACGCCGTGAGGCGTGCTCCCATAAACCGGCATATTATTCAATTTCCCTTAAACAGTGAAGAAAATTCTATGTAATATTGGTAATCGCCATTTTCATCGGCCTTTTAAAAACAATAAGGCTGCCCGTTAGCTTGGCCAACAGATCATATTGACTGGCTTAGTTCTTCTTTAAAAAAAGATTTGCCCTATTAATTTCCGGCCTTTTTGATGTTTCTGTATTTGTAAAACCGGTAAGCTTTTTATAATACAAATTTGCTTTTACCGTATTGTTCAGCTTTTCAGCCGCTACACCAGCTCCATATAGCCCATTGAACCGATTGGGGTGTGTCTTCAGGTTGGCTTCGTATGCTTCCAATGCTTTGGCAGGCTGGTTCATCTGTAGCAGCATATCGCCCAGTAGTTCTCTTGCCGGTATTATTTCGCCGGGTGTTACAGGGTGTTTTTGAATACCATCCTCCATGTAAGCAGCAGCCTGCATCAATTTTAATGCTTCATTGCTTTTACCTTCTTTAAAAAGGATCCATGCCTCTGCAGTTTGTAATTGTATCTGCACCTGTGTTGCATTATACTGATCCTGCTGGTTTATTAAAGTATCATATATTACCTGCAGCGCTTTTAGTTCAGTTCTTGCTGTGCTTGTGTTGCCACTGTTAACCAAACCCATTACACGTGCAAAATGTGTAATGGCTTTTTGCCAGGGAAAATGCTGCCAGTTAAGATTGGAAGTATGTGCTTTTAAAATTGAGGCTTCTTTCCATAATTTATTTTCAAGCACATAGCGTGCAGGTATGGCCGCAAATGCATAGGCAACCTTAAAATTAGCGGGCTGAACTTCGGAGATCGTTTGCAGGTAATCCCATTGTTTTTTGGCTGCCTCGTTCTGTCCCGATTGGAGGTAGGCATACATTAGGTAATCCAACCCGTGCAGCTCTTCATCCCAATGGCCTTTTATGCCTGCGCCCTGCGCATAGCATTGGGCCGCATATACCGAGGCCAAATTTGATTTGATACATTCATCCCATAGTCCCAACCGGGTAAAAATATGCGAAGGCATATGTTGGGCATGGGCAGATGATGGAGCAACAGAAGCATATTTTCTGGCAGCAGGCAGAGCCAACTCTGCAAGTTCCGGAGAATCGAATGTGTGTATGATATAATGAACAACACCCGGGTGGTTGGGCTGACTTGAATAAAAAGCATTTAAGATACTCCCTGCTTTTTTTTGTTTTGAAAAAGTTTTGTCAGTAGGACTGGCAGCAGCAGTTAAAGCCAATGCATAAAATATAGCAGCTTCTTTATCATCGGGGTATTTTTTTTGTAACTGTTCCATGGCCTTTTCAAATGCTGTGGAACGGGTGAGATGATCTGCTTTATCCCGGTTTGTATAAAAAGTACCAAGGGCATCTATATAATCCGATTCTCTTTTTGTTTTTTGGTTAATTGATTGTGCTATAACTATGGCTTTTGCTCCCTTCTCAAGCTCAGGTTTGGTTGGCGGGGCCCACAGCGGGTGATAATTGCTCATGGCCACTCCCCAATATGCCATAGCGCATTCAGGCTCTGCAGCAATGACCTTTGCAAATACTTTTTCAGCTTCATCATATTCAAATGAATGTAACAGTGCAATGGCCAGTTCAAAATCTTTTTTTACTTTTTCAGAGCAGGAAGTTACAAAACCAACATCGCCAAATTCTTTGTCGGGTGGACCGCATAAAACAACATCTCCTTTTTTAAGATTCAGGGAATCGATCTCTGCAAGCGGGGCATTGTTGCTTTTACTGTTGCAACTGATTAGCACAAATAAAAAGTAGCATACAGCTAATGTCCGGATGTTTTTTAAATGCATAGTAAGTGGTTTTAAGAATAATTTATATGCCTGATAAAATTTTCTGATCTTTTATTTTAGAAACTAAGCGCTAATGAACCTGTAATAAAAAAATTCTTATTGTCGGGTTTCTTATTCAAAACAAAAATTTTGTCTTCACTCTTTAAACTTCGTCCTTCTAAACGCACCATTACATTAGCCCTGGGCAAGTAATCAAAGTTTAACGAATAGCCAAAAACTTTAAATCCATTTGGAGTACCTGTTGGAATGATGACAGCATTTTTATCGGCGTAGTATTCAACTCTTCCACCTATCCTGATTTTATCTGATGGCATATAGCGTACTATTAAAACCGGTGAAAACCAATTGTTATAACTGCTGCCACCTTTGTTCTTTTGTTGCATACCAAAATCAAAACCTGCTATTAAACCAAACTTATCATTTATAGCATACTGCATGTATAAGTTATTGAAATAACGCCAAAGTTTCAAACTATCAGGCTGTTCATTGCCAAAATATGTACTCCAGTTTAAAATAATCTTTGAAACTGGTTTGTAAGTAAGCTGTGTTCCCCATGCAGGGGTATGATTGCCAGGAATACGTTGTATGCGTTGCCATCCATTAAGATACATTATGGCTACATATAACTTTTCATTTTTAGAAGTATATCCCAGTTTAATACCGGCTTCATAATAAGGCGAATTGTCTGCTAAAATACTCCTTGTTAATACCCAGCAATCTTTACTTACAGCACTTTCAAATCCAATATGCGAAGGCATTATACCCGCATCGATCCACAAATTTTGATTCTTTGCAATTTTAACACCCACATTCGCTTCAAAAATATTTTTCAATAACCCGGGTTCGGTAGCCAGGTTATATTGAGCATACGTTCCGGCCATCAGTGCAAAATTTCCGCGAACTTTTTCTGCAGCATAGGCAGCCTTTACAAAACCTAAATTCAAATTGACTTCATTATGCCTGTTCAGACTGTAAAAGAAAGAAGGTCTCTCGTGGTTAACAGGGTTGCCAAGATCATAGCTATAATAAACTTCCGCATAACCCGAAATGGTTAACGGGATTGCTTTAGAACTATCCTGTGCATATAAGTTTATCAGTATTATTGAAAACAGACTGTTTAATAAAACTTTAATTTTTAAATTATAGACCGCCCCTTTACTCATTTTGCTTGACCTTACTCAGTTTATTTATGCTATATTTTGATAAAGGAACGGAAATTTTTGATAATAGGTACAGCGGTATAAAAAACAGTTAAAAATAAAAGGGCTAATTTATTTGTTTTCCTTCTACATTTGTACCTGCATTTTAAAAATGCCCTTTGAACGTTTAAATCTTTTGTGTGTCAAAACATGTTAACACGGTTACGGCTGCCGGCCTGTTGGTTGCCTTAGGAATTATTTACGGAGATATTGGTACCTCGCCACTATATGTTTTTAATTCTATTATAAAAAACCGTGTCGTTGACGATACGCTTATCCTGGGCACACTTTCCCTAATCATCTGGACCATTACCTTACTTACTACCATCAAATATGTGATACTTGTTCTAAGGGCCGATAACAGGGGAGAGGGTGGGATATTTTCACTTTTTGCCTTGGTAAGGCGCAGGAAAAAATGGCTCGTGATACCAGCAATGATCGGTGGTGCCGCTTTGCTCTCAGATGGTATAATCACGCCGCCAATCTCTATCACATCGGCCATTGAAGGTTTAAAGGAGTTACCGCAGTTTCATGACCTGAACCAGAATACCATTGTATATATTGTATTGGGAATTATTACACTTTTCTTTCTTACGCAACAATTCGGTACCAGCAGTATTGGTAAATTTTTCGGCCCTTTCATGTCGGTTTGGTTTGGGATGTTGGCTGTTTTGGGCCTAATACATATCAGTGATGATTTTACCATTTTCAGGGCCCTCAATCCTTATTATGGTATTAAATTCCTGTTCACCTATTCTGAAGGATTCTGGTTGCTGGGCGCTGTTTTCCTCTGTACTACCGGTGCAGAAGCACTATACAGCGACCTAGGACATTGCGGCAAGAATAATATACGCATTTCCTGGATTTTTGTAAAGTCCTGTTTACTCATTAATTATTTTGGACAAGGTGCCAGTTTGTTAAAGCACCATAGCGGCAAACTGTTAGACAAGGCTACTATCGACACAGAAGGAATAAATGCTTTTTACGACCTGATGCCGGATTGGTTCATTGTGCCCGGTGTAGTAATAGCCACCAGTGCGGCTATCATTGCAAGCCAAGCCATGGTTTCGGGATCCTTTACTTTGATCAGTGAAGCGATTCGTCTTAACCTTTGGCCAAAACTTAAGATCATTTATCCTTCAGAGGCACGTGGCCAGATCTTTATTCCGGCCATTAACATGATCCTGTTCATAGGATGCGTGGGCGTGGTTTTATTTTTCCGGGAGGCAGCTAAAATGGAAGCAGCCTATGGCCTGGCCATTATTACCACTATGTTCATGACTACCATTTTATTTGCAAATTACCTGGTATTGCACAGGGTAAAACCAATGCTGATTTATATTTTCCTGGCAGCTTATGTAACCATCGAAGCAGCCTTCCTCATTGCTTTGATGGATAAATTCCTGCATGGCGGTTATATTACTTTACTGATCGGGTTTGTCCTTTTCTCAGTGATGTATATCTGGTACCGCAGCCGCAAGATCAAGAACCGTTACGTGGAGTTTGTGCGTATGGATGAATATGTACCCAAGCTGGAAGAGCTCAGCAATGATTCATCGGTACCTAAGTATGCAACGCATTTGGTGTACCTGACCAGTGCTAATAATCCCAAAGAGATCGAGCACAAGATCATCTATTCCATTTTGAGCGGTAAGCCAAAGCGGGCCGATATTTTCTGGTTCATACATGTTGATACGATGGATGATCCCTATACCTGCGAATATTCTGTTGAGCATATTATACCCAATGATATTATCAGGGTTGAGTTCAGGCTTGGTTTCCGGATGGCGCCACGCATTAACCTGATGTTTAAAAAAGTGGTGGAAGACCTGGTAACAAACAGGGAAGTAAATGTTACCAGCCGCTACGAAAGCCAGCAGCGAAATAATATGGCAGGCGATTTTAAATTTATCGTGATGGAAAAATTCCTGAGCCAGGATAACGAACTTCCATTTTTTGAACGCATCATTATGAGGGCATATTTCTGGTTAAAGGAAATATCACTAAATGAAGAAAAAGGATTTGGTCTTGAACAGAGCACTGTACAGGTTGAAAAATTCCCGCTGATCATTGCGCCGGTAAGTAGTTTAAAGTTGAAAAGAATATACCCGGATGAGGAGGAATAGAGCCCCCTCGATCCCCCAAGGGGGAAGTATAGAGCATGAGGTTTTAAAGAGTTTTTAATTGATGTAAGAGTGGTTGAAGATGCAAATCTTATTATGCATTAAAGTCTCATCCAAAGTAGAGAGTAAAACATGAATTCAATAACAGGTATAGCCTTAAAGGAAAAGATCAATCAAGGTGAAGATATTCAGCTGATAGATGTTCGTGAATCTTACGAGCACGAGGAATTCAACATTGGCGGCGAATTGATCCCGCTAATTGAAATTACCCAACACTTTGATCAAATTGCAACAGGAAAACCCGTTATCCTCTATTGCCGCAAAGGCATCCGAAGCCAGATCGCCATACAGCGGCTGCAGGAAAAATTCCCTTTTACAAATCTTATTAATTTAATTGGCGGCACTGAAGCGTGGAAAAAACAGTTTGAAGTATAAAATTTAAAGTTTGTAGTTTGTGGTTTGCAGGTAAATAGAGAATACTTAATTTAACAGTGTGCTGATAACCACAAACCACAAACCAAAAACTAAACTTGCTTCAGATCCTTCTCTATATCATCCTTGGCATTGCGGCATTATCTATCATTATCTATTTTATCCAGGAACGTTTTATTTTCAAGCCCGAAAAATTAAAGCAGGATTTTATTTACAAATATGATATGCCTTTTGATGAGCTCTTTTTTGATGTGGAACCCGGGGTTCGCATTAATGGCCTGCATTTTAAGGTTGATAACCCTTTGGGACTTGTACTTTATTTTCATGGCAACAGCCGCAGCATTAAAGGCTGGGCTAAATACGCTAAAGATTTTTACCGGTATAAATATGATGTAGTGCTTGTGGATTACCGGGGTTTTGGCAAAAGTACCGGCAAGCGTAATGAAAAAGATATGCTCAACGATATGCAGTATGTGTACAAAACACTGGCCGGGAACTACCAGGAGAACCATATGATCGTTTATGGACGCAGCATGGGAAGTGGCTTTGCTACAAAAGTGGCAAGCGATAATAAGCCGCGGTATTTGATACTGGATGCACCTTATTACAGTTTTAAAAAAGCGGTGGAAAGATTTTTACCCATGCTACCCGTAAGGCTGGTACTACGTTTTCATATGCGTACTGATAAATGGATAACAAAAGTGAATTGCCATACCTATATCCTGCATGGTACTAAAGATTGGCTGCTACCCATCAGCAATGCTGAAAAGCTGCAGGCGCTAAATCCACGTAAAATAACACTGATCCGCATCCCCGGCGGGGGACATAATAACCTGCCCTCATTTCCGGAGTATCATAATTTCATAAGAGATATACTTCAATACTAACGTTAATTAGTTAAATAGTTAATTCGTTAATTGGTGGGAACCTTATTTCAATTGATGTCTTCTGCAGTTATAAAGATCCCTACGGATTAACCAATTAACTATTTAACCAATTAACAATTAGCTTTACCCTTCATGAACCGAAAAATAATTTTCCGCTGGCTTAAGGTCATTATCCTCCTGTACAGCTTAATTGGCATTACGTTATATTATCTCCAGGAAAGTTTTCTGTTTCATCCGGTAAAATTCTCAAATGCTTATGTATATAACTTTAAGGTTCCCTTTGAAGAAATAAATATTCCATTCAATAAAACGGATACAGTAAATATGATCAAATTCCTTCCGCATGATTCTGTAAGGAAAGGCGTAGTTGTTTATTTTCATGGCAATGCAGGGAATATTGAGCGCTTTGCAAAATTTGCTGACATATTCACCAAACAGGGTCACGAAGTTTGGATGCCTGATTACCCGGGCTTTGGAAAAAGTACGGGCGTAAGGACAGAAAAAAAAATGTATGAACATGCATTGCAGATTCAGAAAATGGCAGCTTCTGAATATGGTAAGGATAGTATTATACTCTTTGGAAAGTCTTTCGGCACAGGCATTGCCGCATATGTGGCAGCTCAAACCAATAACCAGCGACTAATCCTGGAAACACCTTATTACAGCATTCCATCATTGTTTGCTACCTATGCTCCAATATATCCTACAGGCAGAATGAGCACATATAAAATTCCTTTATACAATTACCTGGATGATGTAAAATGCCCGGTCAGTATTTTTCATGGAGATGATGATGGCGTAATACCTTACCGCAATGCTGCCAGGTTAAAAAAGCATTTAAAGGCTTCGGATGAATTCATTACCATAGAAAAAGGAACACACAACAATCTGAATGATTTTGATCTTTTTAAAAAGAAGATTGACAGCCTATTGATCCTCCGTTAACCTGGTCTTTGTTTTAGTAACCTCCAGTGTGTAGTTAACGCCCACTTTTAATGCATAGTTTGCTGCGGTATGGCTTACCGGGAAATCAAATGCTACCGGGTAATCGTATTCAGCAATGATCTCCTGTATCACTTCATATACTTTTTTGCCAAAAGGTTTTTCTGTATCCTGCATATCAGTAAACATGCCAACTACCAGGCCTGCCAGGTTTTTCAATTTGCCACTGCGTTTTAACTGGTATAGCATCCTGTCAACATTGTAAACCTGTTCACCAATATCTTCAATAAAAAGTATTTTATTTTTTGTATTGATATCAGATGGCGTTCCTGTTAAATGCGCCAGCAGTGAAAGATTGCCACCAACCAACCTGCCCGATGCTTTACCCGGTTTATTGAAGGGATGGGGGTTACAGCTATATTTTCCTTTCTTCCCGATGATGGCATTGTGCAGCGACTGAATGAATTCACTTTCGCCGTCATTAAAGGCCAATGCCATGGGTGCATGCAGCGAAGCAACTTTTATTTTTGTGAAAAGATGTGCATGCAGCACAGTAACATCACTAAAACCAATTATCCACTTGGGGTTCTTTTTAAATTTGCTAAGATCCAGCTTGTCGATGATCCGGCCAATACCGTAGCCTCCGCGGCCACAAAGTATGGCATGGATATGTTTATCATCCAGCATGGCCTGCATCTCATTTGTACGCACTTCATCAGTACCGCTAAAATAATTTTTAGATCCGCTGCCCAATGTCTTGCCCACCATCACTTCAAAGCCCCAGCTTTGAAGTGTGTTTATACAGGCTTGTGCTTTTTCAGTAGCCATATATCCAGCGGGGCAGGTGATGCCGATGGTATCGCCTTTTTTAAGATATGGAGGTATTGTTATCATAGACCAAGCTTTTAGTAGTTAGACAATAGCTTTTAGTTGCTCTTCATCGTTTAAGTTTCCCTATCAATACATTTAACATTTTTTGGATTTCAGTTAGTATCAGCACCAGTTCTAACAGCTAAATACTAACAGCTAATTACCTTGCTTCTGTTAATCTGCATTCATTTAAATGTACACCCAGGGTATGTAATGCACCATACTTAAGGGCGAAATTATTTTTCTGGTGGCCAACCGGGAAATCAAAACACACGGGGTAATTGTATTCAGCCACTTTTTCCAGCACAATATCCTCAATAGACCTGCCAAATTCTTCGCCCGGGTCATCAGGCTTAACTTTAAATCCCCCAATGATCAATCCTTTTAATTTTTCCAGTTTGCCCGTGCGTTTCAAGTTCCAGAACATCCGGTCAATACTGTATAAATATTCACCAGTATCTTCTATAAATAAAATTTTATCCTTTGTTTTCAGATCTGATTTGCTTCCAGCCAATGATTCGATGGTTTTTAAATTACCACCCACCAACTCACCTGAAGCAAGGCCCGTCCTGTTCTTTATATGAGGCGTAAAGAGATATTTCATCTTTTCTCCCTTTAAGCAAAGGTTAATGGATTCAATGGTTTCTTTTTGTGCAGTCTCGGCCTTAGCCCAGTCTGCAGGAAAGCTGTTACACATTTTTGAATGGATGGATGCCACCCGGAAATTTTCATTGATATGCGCATGAAAAACTGTTGCATCACTAAAGCCGATCAGCCATTTTGGATCCCTTTTAAATTTCTTAAAATCAAGCCTGTCAATAATTCTTACTGCACCATAGCCTCCACGTGCAAAAAGAATGGCTTTGATCGTTTTATCATCCAGCATTTGCTGAAGATCTTTCACACGTTCATCATCTGTGCCACCAAAACTAAAATCTTTTTTGCCGATGGTTTCACCAACCCGGTTGTTAAAGCCCCATTCTTTTAATTTTAGTAAAGCTGGTTGGATCTCTTCTACTGTAATATGTCCTCCTGCACAGCAGATACCAACAGTATCTCCATTTTTTAAATAAGGCGGTATTTTAACCGGCGAATCTGTGTCGGTGCTAGTTTTTCCTTTCGCTAAAGCAGTAAATGTGGCGGCTAAGGGAATAAAAGAAGACAGAAAATGTTTGCGGTTCATGGGATGAATTTACTCAAATTTCGGTATTGAGCGCTTATTAGGTATTTTTGCCCCTCAATGAAAGAACCTAAAAGATATTTAATTACATCGGCCCTGCCTTATGCCAACGGCCCCAAGCATATTGGCCACCTGGCGGGAGCTTATTTGCCAGCCGATATTTACGTTCGTTACCTGCGGGCCAAAAAAGCTGATGTAGTATATGTGTGTGGCAGTGATGAACATGGTGCTGCTATTACTATACAGGCCATGAAGGAAAACACAACGCCACGGGAGATCGTTGATAAGTACCACGCCATGCTTAAAAGCAATATGGCCGACCTGGGTATCTCCTTTGACATTTATCACCGTACTTCTTCAGCACTTCATCATGAAACTGCACAGGAATTTTTTACGGTACTGAATAATAATGGCGACCTTGAACAAAAAGAAACAGAACAATATTATGATGAGGAAGCCAAAACATTTTTGGCTGATCGCTATATTACTGGTACCTGCCCTGTTTGTGCCAATGATAGTGCTTATGGCGACCAGTGCGAAAAATGCGGCACTTCATTAAGTCCCGATCAGCTGATAAATCCCCGTAGTACTTTAAGTGGCAATGCCCCCACAAAAAAATTAACCACGCATTGGTTCTTACCTTTGGACAGGCATGAAGCATTCCTGCGTGAATGGATATTGAAAGAGCATAAAGATGACTGGAAGATAAATGTACTGGGACAATGCAAAAGCTGGTTGGACCTGGGTTTACAGCCCAGGGCTGTAACAAGAGACCTGGAGTGGGGTGTAAAACTTCCAAGCCCCCCCGCCCCCCAAGGGGGGAGTTTGGAGTTTGATAATTTGAAAGAACCTTTTGATTATGCAACTGCGGATCCTATAATATATGGGTTGCTTAAAGATTTTGTAAAGCGAAGTAGGACTAATCCAACGGATGCAGAAAATGCCTTGTGGCAAATGCTTAGAGGAAAAAAACTTGAATGGTTTAAATTCAGAAGGCAGCATATTATTGGTTCGTTCATTGCTGATTTTGTTTGTTTAGATAAAATGCTGATTATTGAAGTTGATGGATTGATTCATCAACTACCTGAGCATAAAATCAGTGATATAGAAAGAACTGAATGGCTAAATAAAGAAGGATTCACAGTCATTAGATTTACCAATGAAGAAGTTTTAGCAGATACCGAAAAAACTTTAGAAGCTATCTCTGTAAAATTGCATTCTCTTCCTGATAAAGTGAAGCCTGTGCCAAATCCCCCCTTGGGGGGTGGGGGGGCTGGAAAGGTCTTATATGTATGGTTTGATGCCCCAATAGGGTATATCAGCGCAACTAAGCAATGGGCTTTAGATAATAATAAGGACTGGAAACCTTATTGGTATGATGCGGATACAAAGCTTGTTCATTTTATCGGCAAGGATAATATTGTTTTTCATGCGATCATTTTCCCGGTGATGCTGAAACTCCATGGAAATATTTTACCGGATAATGTCCCCAGCAATGAGTTCATGAACCTGGAAGGGGATAAAATGAGTACCAGCCGTGGATGGAGCATTGAAATGGATGATTACATCAATGACTTTGTAAAAAAAGGGAACCTGCCTACCGGACAGGCAGGCGGTGGTGATATGATGGTTGATGCATTGCGATATTACCTTACGCAAATTGCACCAGAGACCAAGGATAGCGAATTTACCTGGAAGGGTTTCCAGGATGCGGTGAATAGTGAGCTGGTAGCTATTTTTGGAAATTTTGTGAATAGGACTTTTGTATTGATGCATAAATTATGCAAAGGTAAAGTGCCTCCATTGCATATGGATATTATAGATGCTGCAGACAAAAAAATGTTTGGAGATATTCAAAACACAAAAACAAAAATTGAGAATTTAATTGAAGGTTATAAGTTCAGGGATGCATTGTATGAAGTAATTGATTTGGCAAGGAAGGGAAATAAATACATGCAGGATAAGGAACCGTGGATATTGGCAAAGAAAGCCTCCCTGCCCTCCAAAGGAGGGTTTCTGGAACCGGCGAATCACCATGAGCCTTCTAATTTTTCAGAGACTAAGGAGGCAGATTCTTATAATTATCAAACTGCAAATACAGCAATTTATGGGTTGCTTAAGAAATTTGTTGAAGAGCGCCGTTTTAATCCCACTGAAGCTGAGGATTTGTTATGGGAGGTAGTAAGAGGAAGAAAATTAGATAGCTTTAAATTCAGAAGGCAGCATATTATTGGTACTTATATTGCTGATTTTGTATGCCTTTCTCAAAAACTGATAGTTGAAGTTGACGGTTTAATTCATGAAATTCCTGAGAATAAGTTAAGTGACACAGAACGTACTGTTGAATTGAACAAATTTGGCTTTGAGGTTCTACGATTTACTAATAATGATATTATAAATAATACTGACTTTGTTTTAAATACCATTCTCTCTAAGTTAACAGAAAAGAAACTTGCACAATCAGTAGCTCAGAACCCTTCTTTGGAGGGCAGGGAGGCCCAAATGCAAATTGATAACTGCCTGCATGTTTGCCTGCAGCTTACAGCTAACCTTGCCATATTCATCAATCCTTTTTTACCATTTGCTGCAAAGAAAATGTGTTACATGATGAAAGTGGTGGATAAGATATTAGATTGGGAAAATGCCGGTAAAGCAAAGCTTTTAAGTATAGGTTATTCTTTAAGGGCACCGGAATTATTGTTCCGGAAGATTGAGGATGAAGAAGTGAAAGAACAGGTTGAAAAATTAAAAATTAAAAAACTTAAAATGGAAAGTAACGAAAAGAGCCAGCCAATTGCAGAGTCTGTTCATCCCCCCCTGGGGGGTGGGGGGGCTAAGTCCGAGATCCAGTTCGATGACTTTGCAAAGATTGATCTGAAGGTAGGAACCATTACGGCTGCTGAAAAAGTGGAGAAGGCTGATAAGCTCTTGAAACTTGAGGTTGATATGGGGTTTGAGAAAAGGACTATTGTAAGCGGCATCGCATTGCATTTTGCGCCGGAAGATATTGTAGGCAAACAGGTTGTTGTGGTAGCAAACCTGGCGCCACGCAAAATGAGAGGTATCGAAAGCCAGGGTATGATTTTAATGGCTGAGGATAAAGCTGGTAAACTGCATTTTGTAAATCCCGGCACTATTATAGATACAGGGAGTGCAGTAAATTAATTTTGATAAAGTAAAGGCATTTCAAATAACTAAAACTTATATGTTAAGCCTTTCAGTAATTATTTGTAAATTAATATTGAATTAGACATTCATCAGAATAAATAAAATAAAATACCATTATGAGAACGAAAAATTATTTACTTGTAATATTACTTACATTTAGCATGCAGGTATTTGCGCAAGAGCCTGATATGACGTTAATACCTTATCGTAAGGGTGACCTGTGGGGATATGCAACTACTGATAAAACAATAGTCATTACACCACAATTCCAGGACGCACAGTTTTTTTATGAAGGATACGCAGTTGTAAAAAAGAATAATAAATATGGATATATCAATAAATCCGGTAAAACAGTGATCCCCTTTAACTATTATGCGGCAAAGCCTTTTAGGTTTGGATATTATGATGCTTCCGGAAATAATAACCCAGGCGACGGTTCAATTAATTCACAGAAGACCGTTTTGTTTGCAGGAGCCGCGCCAAAAGCTGATGGCTACGAAATATGCATTAACGCTAAAGGTGTGAAAATAAAATGCCCTGCTATTAATGAGAACAGTGCCCCAGACCTGAATAAGGCAAATATTGTAACAACAAAGCGCAGTTATAATGTTCCCAAATCTGAGGTTTTCGATAATATCGTTGACGACTATAAAATGCCCGGAACAGAGGATTCATATTATATAGCTGCCAGGAATAATAATTTTGGTGTAATTAACAATAAGTATGAAGTGGTTGTTCCTTTTGAATACAGTAAAATTGAAAAACTAAATATTGGAGCAATGACCTATGTGATGGTTGAGAAAGGCGGCATGAAAGGTATTCTTTTTGGGAACGGCTCACCTTATATGGCGCTTGAAAACACTAAATTAATGTATGTGCCTGCTAAGGATGGCAAACGTTATTTTATTTATGCAAAAGATGGCAAAACCGGATTAAAAAATAACCTTTATACAACAATTGTTGAACCGGTGTATGATGATATCACTTATGATGCGGATGGAAATGGATTTGTATTGGTAAATAACAATCTTAAAGGCTATACCTTTGCAAATAATACTATTTTGGAAGCCCGGTTTACTGAAGTAAAACCGGTAAAAGGGGGCGAGTATGTTATGATAAAAAATTCTACCGGTAAATGGGGATATATAAGCAATAGTGGGGTTGAATTCTTTGTGGATTGATCTGAAATTATGAATTTCTTGAAAACTGCTGATATTAAAACAGCAGTTTTTTTATGCTTGGTTATAGGAAACTGCACTGCGATGTATCTTAATTTTTAAAACGTTGCATAGTTCAGATCGTTTTATATCCGTGATAGAATTATTTCCTCTTTTATTTCAGCCTTAATCAGGAAAGTCTTAATTTCGACTTACAATAGTTGTTTAACTAACTAATTTTAGATCATGTCAAAAAGAATTATAAAAAAGGTCGCTGTATTGGGTAGTGGTGTAATGGGAAGCCGTATTGCCTGTCATTTTGCGGGGGTGGGGTTGCAGGTAATACTGTTGGATATAATGCCCAAGGATCTGCCGGCAGATGCCAAGCTTGCTGCAAGGAATCAAGTAGTTAATGATGCACTTGCATCTGCTTTAAAATCTAATCCCTCACCGGTGTATACCAAAGATGTGGTGAAGAGAATTACGACAGGCAACTTTACAGATAACATGAAAGATATTGCTGATTGTGATTGGGTAATAGAAGTAGTTGTAGAAAGGCTGGATATCAAACAACTTGTTTTTACTGATGTAGAAAAATACCGCAGGCCGGGAACTTTGATCACTTCTAATACTTCGGGCATTCCTATTCATATGATGACAGAAGGGCGCAGCGATGACTTTAAAAAACATTTTTGCGGAACACACTTTTTTAATCCGCCCAGGTATTTACGATTGCTCGAAATAATCCCAACCCCGCATACTGATCGGGAGATCGTAGATTTCCTGATGCATTACGGCGATCTCACCCTGGGTAAAACAACTGTGCTATGTAAGGATACACCAGCCTTCATTGCAAACCGGGTGGGTGTTTTTGGTATGATGGCCATTATGAATGCAATGGAGAAGCTTCAGTTATCAGTTGATGAAATTGAGGTGTTGACAGGCCCTGTCGTTGGCCGTCCCAAGTCTGCTACTTTCCGCACAGCAGATGTGGTGGGCATTGATACCTTGGTTAAAGTCGCCAAAGGAGTACATGATAATTGTCCGGATGATGAGGCGAAAGAGCAATTTAATATCCCGGCATGGTTAAATAAAATGGTTGAGAACAACTGGCTGGGAGATAAAACAGGACAAGGCTTTTTTAAAAAAACAACGAATGCAGCAGGTGAAAAAGAGATCCTTACACTGAACCTGCAAACGATGGAATATGGTGCAAGACAAAAACCAAAGTTTGCCACACTGGAAGCAGCCAAACCTATTGAAGATCTGAAAACAAGGTTAAAGGCTTTGGCTGCAGGCACTGACAAAGCAGGAGAGTTTTACCGCCTCTTTCATTATTATCTTTTCTCCTATATTTCACACCGAATTCCGGAGATAAGCGATGAATTGTATCGTGTTGATGATGGTATGATGGCAGGCTTTGGCTGGGAGATAGGCGCATTTGAAAGCTGGGATGTTTTAGGCGTTGCAAAAACTGCAGAAGCCATGAAAGCTGCGGGTTTTAAAGTAGCCCCATGGGTTGATGAAATGCTGGCATCCGGTGCAACCTCATTCTATAAAGTAGAAAACGGAAAAAAATTATGCTATTCACCTTCAGCAGGGGCTTACCAAATCCCTCCTTCGGGGGCCGGGGGGGCCGCATTTATCGTGATGAAGAATTTTGAGAACGAAACCGTTTGGAAAAATTCTGCGTGCCGTACTTACCATTTGGGTAATGATGTTTTAGGATTGGAATGGTATACAAAAATGGGAAGTATCGGTGGCGAAGTACTCGAAGGTATTCAACGGTCCATTGCTTTAGCAGAAGATAAATATAAGGGCCTTGTTATTGCGAATGAAGGATCGAATTTTAGTGCCGGTGCAAATGTGGCCATGATATTTATGATGGCCATCGAGCAGGACTATGATGAAATTGATATGGCCATCCGCCAGTTTCAGAATACGATGATGAGGGTGCGTTATTCGGGCATTCCAGTTGTGGTTGCTCCACACGGGCTTGCATTAGGCGGTGCCTGCGAAATGAGCCTGCATGCAGATAAAGTTATTGCTGCTGCAGAAACTTACAGCGGTTTAGTAGAAGTTGGCATTGGTGTAATTCCCGGCGGCGGCGGCACAAAGGAATTCGTTTTACGTGCAGCTGATGAAGTACATAGCGGCGAACCAGATACTATTCCATTACAAAACCGTTTCCTGACTATTGCCACTGCAAAAGTTGCCACCTCTGCATACGAAGCTTATGACCTCGGTATTTACAGGAAAGGAAAAGATGTGGTGAGCATTAACCAAGGCAGAAGAATTGCGGAAGCTAAACAGGCTGTGATTGAATTGTTTGATGATGGTTATGTAATGCCTGTGCAACGTACAGATATCAATGTATTGGGCCGCTCTATGCTGGGCGCCATGCATGCCGGTATAAATGGTATGTGGCGTGGCAATTATGCAACTGATCATGATGTAACTGTTGCTAAAAAACTGGCTTATGTAATGTGCGGCGGCGACCTGAGTGCTCCAACGCTGGTAAGCGAACAATATTTACTTGACCTGGAAAGAGAAGCATTCTTAAGCCTTACCGGCGAGAAGAAAACACTGGAAAGAATTCAATCTGTGTTAAAGACAGGTAAGCCATTGCGGAATTAAAACATGGTCAAACGCCCTCGTCTAACCAGGTAAACAAAATACTATTGGCATAATTGTAACTGGTTAAAAATGGCCAGACAGGCCGTTAGATAAAGTACAAACCATGGGCGAAGCGGAATTACAACCCCATAATGATCTACTCATCATTCATGCAGTAATTAATATTTATGGCGATGCTGCCAATAATGCTTTGAGCATGCAGGTAGCAAAAGATATTGAAGATCACTGGAACCAGGCAGAAGGCAAAGTTGGAATAAAAGAAAACCTGTTTTCTAAAAAGATGTATGATGTAAGGTTCAGCATCACCGGTAAATTTGATAAAGGCCTTACCCCGGAAATGATTTACGAAAATAAAAACCTCCGCAATAATTATTTCCGCATTGAAGAATATGCTATTGGCAATATATCTTTTGTTGATGGGTTGAATTCCAATACCGGTTATTTTAAACTGGAGAACTTGCTCGATAATTCTACAACCGCTGCACATGAATTTGGCCATACCATTGGACTTGATCATCCGCACAATCTTGATATAAGAGGACATGGTACTCCTGGTATCATGTATCCACGGGGAACTTTAGTGGATCCGGAGTTTCAATATTCTCCCGATGTTGCGCCCGGCCAAAAAGGAGGAACCTTAAACCCCTTTACCCGGAAGGTTTTACAAAATGACATTGATGACCTGCGCCTGCAGCATCTTGATTTTGATAACAAAGGCTTTGCCATTTTGGGAGGCTTTAGTTCTGTATGGCATCACAAACATTTGCCTGCTTAGGATTAATAAAATTCTGCTATCTTCATTAACATTTATAAAAACCACTAATGGCAGTTCTCCGCATTGATAATCTCACAAAAAATTACCGTAAGGTAAAAGCACTCGATAATGTAAGTTTTGAAGTACCTCCCAAAACCGTGTTTGGCATTTTAGGTCCCAATGGAAGTGGCAAAACTACTTTGCTGGGAATCGTGATGGATGTGATCAAGGCATCGGGTGGTACCTATGCATGGGCCAACGAAGGACTTGCTGCAAATGATGTACGCAAAACGATCGGCACCTTACTGGAGACGCCCAATTTTTATCATTACCTGAGTGCAGAAAAAAACCTGAGGATAGCAGCTATGATCAAGGGTAAGGGGGAAGAGGATATTGAGAAGGTGTTAAAAATGGTGAACCTTTACGATAGAAGGACATCGAAATTCAATACTTATTCTTTAGGAATGAAACAGCGGCTGGCCATTGCATCTTCTTTATTGGGGGATCCTGATATACTGGTCTTTGACGAGCCTACCAATGGCCTGGATCCTGCGGGTATTGCAGAGATAAGAGAGTTGATCAGGAGCCTGTATAAAAGCGGCAAAACCATCATCATGGCAAGCCATATACTTGATGAAGTGGAAAAGGTTTGTACGCATGTGGCCATTATTCAAAAAGGTGTTTTAAAAACCGTTGGTTCGGTTGCAGAGCTGATGCATGCCGGCATTATGGATGATGCTGCAACTGTTTTGATAGAGATCAGCGCTGCTGATAACGCTGCTTTAAAAAATACCCTGGCCCAATTTGAGGGTCTGTTATCAATTTCCGAAGTGGAGAAAGACCTGCACCTGTTATGTACAGATAAAGTTACCGGCGAAGGAATAAACAGGATGTGTTTTGAAAAAGGTATCGTACTTAATAAATTGAATGTAAAAAAGAAATCGCTAGAAACCAGGTTCCTGGAAATTACAGGGAAACAAAGTGATAAATAAAATTCTAAACTCATTATAATTATACAATGATCAATCTTTTAAGAATAGAATGGCTTAAGGTAAAAAATTATACGGGTTTCATATTGCTGGCATCTTTTTTTGTAGTGGGAGTAGTTGCCTGCAATTATATAGTTTACCTGTTCATTAAAAATGTATTGGACAAAGTACAGGTGACAAAAATGTTTCTTGGAGGTGCCCCATTTGGATTTGATATGGTGTGGACAACGGTTAGCTATTACAGCAGTTATTTTTTAATGTTGCCGGCTTTATTGATCGTGATCCTGATCACCAATGAATTCAATTATAAAACACACCGGCAAAATATCATTGATGGCATGAGCCGGTTTGAATTTTTAAAAGTAAAGATATCCATGGCTTTAATTTTTGCCCTGGTAAGTGCTTTGGTTGTTATTCTTACAGCTTTAATATTTGGGTTTGCATCGGGAACATCATTTTCCTTAGCCGGTTTTGAAAATGTTGGTTATTTCCTGCTAAAGGCTTTCACGTATAATATGGTGGCCATCATTATAGCATTGATCACCAAAAGATCAGGCGTAGCTATTGCGATCTTCTTTATTTATACCATTTTTGAGAATGGCGTATCACTATTCTTATTCTTCTGGGCTGTTCATCTTAAAAAGGAACAGAACTTTGATTGGGGTAACCTGGGCAATTACCTGCCTATGAATGCTTCAGATGGTTTACTTACTGCGCCCTTTGAACAATTTTCAGGTATGGCGAAAAGCATTCTGCCTTCCAATTTTAATTCAGAGGTTCTGGCTATGGCATTAATGTACCTCGTGTTGTTTTATTTCTGGAGCAGGAGAAAAATGCTGAGATCTGATCTTTGATCATTTTTTCATCAGGTCATTAATAGCATCCTCAATTGTTTTAAAGTGGAATTCAAACCCGGTGCCCAGTATCTTTTTGTTACTGACCGTCGTGCTTTTTAAAACCTCAACACTCCGCTCTCCCATCATTATCTTCAATACAAAAGCGGGTACATGAACCGGTATGTAAAACTTAGCTTTCATGGCTTTTGCCAGTGTGAGCGTAAGTTCTTTATTGCTTACAGGATTGGATGCCACTGCGTTATAGCTGCCATGCAGACTTTCATTTTCAATTGCGGCTATGAACATCCTGCACAGGTCGTCAATATGTACCCAGCTCACTATTTGCCTGCCATCACCTAAAATAGCAGCTATTCCAAAATGTAGCGGCTTTTTAAACTCGGGCAGGGCCCCACCCTCATTGCTTAAAACGATCCCAATACGGAGTTTTACAAGCCGCTTGCCAAGGATAGTTACGGGTTCAATACTTTCTTCCCACAGTTTACAGGTATTGCCTAAAAAAGAATTATCATGATTGTCATTCTCTTTAAAGCCTCCCCATCCGGGGGAGGTTTGGAGGGGGCTTGTACCATACCAGCCAATTGCACTTGCGCTTATAACCGTCCTTACTTTATTTGGATGATCTTTTAATGCGCTAATGATCAGCCGGCTGCTTTCTGTACGGCTTTCAACAATTTCTTTTTTGTATGCAGCTGTCCATTTTTTTTCAACTACTCCAGCGCCAGCCAGGTGTATAATATGATCAGCGGCTTGAATGGAAGCTTGCTCTATTTCCTGTGTTTTTACATTCCACCGGGCATAACTTAAATTTTCTTTGTGTCGTTTCCCGATCGTTTCCCGGCTTAAAATAATTACTTTATATCCTTTTCCCAGCAGTGCATTGCTGAGTGCTTTTCCCACCAAACCGGTGCCACCTGTTATTAAAACTGTCTGCATTATATTAAAAAGTTAAATCTCTTATGTAAAAACAAAAATCACCACATCTTGTTCAGTGAAAGTACAGCCAATGCTTTTTAAATCGTAATTTTAATAATAAAGTCTTATCTGCATGAACCGGATCAATCTCCTCTTATTTATTATTATTTTTTCTACGGCCTCCTCCCTTAAAGCACAAATTGTCAGGATATCTGATTTTGAAAGGGAGGATACCAGGGATATCAGCTTTGAAATAATCGGCAAGGTGAAAACTAATGTTTTGGTGTATAAGAATATCCGTTCAAAACATAAGATAAATATTTATGATAGGGATATGAATACAGTTGAAACGGTGAAGCTTGACTTTATTCCGGACAGGACCTTTAATATAGATTTTATCCAGTACCCCGATCATTTTTTTATGATCTACCAATACCAGAAAGGTGCTATACTGTATTGTATGGCTGTAAAGATGGACGCCAATGCTAAAAGAATTTCTGAGCCAGTTGAGATAGACACCACCAGGATACCTGCGATGTCAGATAATAAGATCTATACTACGGTCTTCAGTGAAGACAGGCAAAAGATCGTGATCTTTAAGATCCAGACGAGGTACCAGAAATTCAACCTGCAAACACTGCTCTATAATCAGGAAATGGTATTGTTAAATAAGAACCGCCATACGGTTGAGTATAATGACAGGAAAGAAAGCTATGATAATTTTATGGTGGGCAATGACGGGAATTTTTTGTTTACCCACGCTAAACAATCTGGCAACCGCGATAACAGCAATGCATTGTGGCTGGTGATCAAATCGCCGCTTCAAAATACGTTCAGCTACCAGGAAATAGACCTGAAAGAAAAATATATTGATGAAGTAAAACTTAAGATAGACAACCGTAACAGCCGTTACATTATTAATACATTCTATTATAAAAAGAACCGGGGAAATATTGAAGGATTGTTTACCTATATCTGGGATAAGGCCAACGTTAGAACATATGCAGCACAGTTTACGGAGCTGTATGATTCCCTTCGCTATGAAGCAAAAAGCAGCGGCATGTTGCGTTTTGCATTTGATAATTTCTTTATTCGCCAGGTGGTTGTAAAAGGGGATGGTGGATTTATTTTGGCAGCAGAGGATTTTACCAGTGATAACCGGGGAACCAACAACTTTAACCGGTACGATTATTTATATAATCCTTATTCCCTCTCATCAGGCAGATACTACTATAACCCGTACACCGGTTATTACCGCCCACTGAGCAATTATAATAATCAATCTACCCGTTATTATTACGAAAACATAGTTGTGTTCAGCATCAGCAAGACCGGCATGCTGGAATGGAGCAAAGTGCTGCACAAAAGCCAGTTTGATGATAATGATGAAAATTTCCTTTCTTTTTCAAATATCACCTGGGGCAACGAGATACATTTTTTATTCAACCAGGATAAAAAGTACCAGGTTGTTTCTGACCAGGGGATATCTCCTTCCGGGATCATCAAAAGATATCCTACATTAAAAAGCCCTCAAAAAGGCTATGAGTTCATGCCCAGCTTAAGCAAGCAGGTGGGAGCCAATCAAATTATCATTCCCTGTGTTTACCGCAATAATATCTGCTTTGCCAAAGTGGATTTTTAGCAGCGGTTCACAAACAGTTTTTTCCAGTAAATAATTATTGTTCATTTTTGTGATAGCAAATAATTATTCATCAGCAATATCATTTTAAGTGACCGGAACTTTTAAAGCCAATAATCCCTATAATAATTTTTTACTGTTGATATATGGTGTATTGCTGAAGCTTCCCATATTCCTGCATCCCACCACTCCACAGCCGCAGCCAATTGATGGGTTTTTGTATAAAGAATTCATAAATACTTTGCAGCCTGTTGGTAAGGGGTGGCCCATGTTATATTCACTGATCGCATTTATCTTATTATATACACAGGCGATCTATTTTAATAAGCTGGTAAATGACCAGCGCATAATGCAAAGGCCCAATTACCTTACCGGCATGACCTACCTGCTTATCACGTCACTTTTTGCTGAATGGAATTTACTTTCTTCCCCGCTTATTATAAATAGCCTGCTCATTTGGGTATGGGCTAAATTGAGCGGGCTTAATACTGATCAAAAACCCAAAGCAGCCCTGTTTAATATTGGTATTGCCATTGGTATATGTACATTCTTTTATTTTCCTTCACTGGCATTTGCTGCGTTGATCATTTTCGGACTTGCACTCACCAGGCCGTTTAAACTGGCTGAATGGGTGATCGCTTTATTAGGCATCATTACACCTTATTATTTTTTACTGACTTATGTTTTCCTAACGGATAAATGGCAGGGGTATAAATTCCCGGCTTTTGCTGTGATCAATCCCGTGTTTGATCAAACCAAAGGGGTGCTTGTTGCCATTATTATCGTAATAGCAAGCGCTATTGTGGGGGTGTTTTATATTCAGCAAAATTTCCAGCGGCAGCTCATTCAGGCCCGCAAAAGCTGGAACCTGATCTTCTTATACCTCATCGTTGCTTTCTTTGTACCCTTTGTTAATGCAACCCATACTTTTGAATACTGGATACTATGTGCTGTTCCTTTATCAGCATTGATTGCAGCTACTTTCTTATACCCGTCAAAAACCTTGTTTCCCACAGCCCTGCATTGGATGATGGTGGCTTTGGTTATCGCGTTGTGCTACTTCGTCTAAAAATTGCGATCCTAATTGTACATTTGCATCTCAACATCTTTTACAAAATGAAATTTGGCGTAGTAATTTTTCCCGGCAGTAATTGCGACAGGGATATGATCGACACCCTTCGTAATGACTTGCAACAGGAGGTGATACCCCTTTGGCATAAGGATAAAGATATCAGCATGTTCAATACATCAGATTGTATCGTGTTGCCCGGGGGGTTCAGCTATGGTGATTACCTGCGCTGTGGTGCCATTGCCCGTTTCAGTCACATGATGCAAAGTGTTATTGAATTTGCAAATCAGGGAGGAAAAGTACTGGGTGTTTGTAATGGTTTCCAGATATTGTGTGAGAGCGGCCTGTTGCCGGGTGTACTGCTTCGCAACAGCCAGCAGCAGTTTGTTTGTAAGAATATTTTTATGAAAGAAACTTCGTCAAATGGTAATTCACAAACCCCTGATCCTCCCACTCCGCTTAAGATACCTGTGGCGCATGGCGAAGGGCGCTTCTTTGCCAATGAGGCCACTTTGCAGGACATGGAAAAGAACCGGCAGGTGATCTATCATTATTGCGATGAGCAGGGTAATATCAATGATGCTGCAAATCCAAATGGTGCAATATTTAATATAGCAGGCATCTGCAATAAAGAAAGAAATGTTTTTGGTATGATGCCTCATCCTGAAAGAGCCTGCAGCAATGCCTTAGGCAATAATGATGGCAGGTATATCTTTCGTCACTTATTTGGAATAAATTAACAATAACCCCCGTAATAAGCCGTTAAGTAAATATCCTGTCTATCAATAAAAGCGTAAATTTGCTTTATGAATAAAATATACATGAAGAAGATCATCTTTGGTTTATTCCTGGTGCTTTTTGCTAATGTATTAAATGCACAGATCAAAAACCCGGTAACCTGGACCTATATCGCCAAAAAAACAGCCGATAAAACCTACGAGCTTCACATGACGGCTAGTATTGAAGGCAACTGGCATTTGTATGCACAGGATGCTGGTGAAGGGCCTGAACCTACTTCATTTAATTTTACAAAGAATCCCTTATTAAATTTTGAAGGTAAAGTAAAGGAAGTAGGTAAACTCGAAAAGACCTACGATAAAAATTTTAAGTCAGTATTAAAATATTATGGTAAAAAAGTGGTGTTTGTACAAAAGGTAAAAGTAAAATCACCAATTGCCACTGTTGTTAAAGGGACCGTAACTTTCATGGTTTGTAACGACAGGCAATGTCTCCCTCCAAGAGATATACCGTTCAGCATCAATGTGGGTGGCAAATAAATTCACTTCTACATTATCCCGATATTTACTATCGGGATAATTATTTCTAAATTCCATCTCTATATAATAAACAATATCGGGCAAAGCATTTTAAATGAAAACATCCCTACGCTTAATAAAAACGTAGGTTTATTCATGATTAATATATACATAAACAAGATTGTCCTTGGAATTTTCATGCTACTTTTTGCAGGCACAACTGAGGCACAGATCAAAACTCCGGTTACCTGGACATATATTGCAAAAAAAATAGCAAAGAATAAGTATGAACTTGAGATTACGGCAAACATTGAGGGTACATGGCATATATATGCACAGGGCGGTGATGGGCCTGCAGCAACCACTATTAGTTTTACCAAAAATGCTTTATTGAATTTTGAGGGCAAGGTGAGAGAAATAGGCAATATGAAAAAAGAGTACGATAATTATTTTAAAGCTACCTTGAAATATTATGAAAGAAAGGTAAAGTTTGTACAAAAAGTAAGTGTAAAATCGCCAGTATCAACAGTTATAAAAGGAACTGTAAATTTTGTGGTTTGTAATGGTAAGGAATGTATCCCTCCCAAAGATATACTGTTTAGTATAAATGTTAGTGGGAAATAACATGGCTTACTTTATTTATCCCGATATTTACCCCCGGGATTTTTCATAAATGAAATAGTATGCATTTTAAAAAAACAGCTTCATTACTCACTGTAGTTTTGTTGCTTTTTAATTTTACAGGCCTTGCACAGGATTCTTCGGCTGTAAGCTGGCAGGCTGCAGGTAAAAAAAATGCAGCAGGACAATACGAGTTAAGGTTCAAAGGCATCATCCGCCAGGGATGGTATGTTTATGCAAAACCAGTAACAGATGCAGGTATAGAAGAGATTGCGATCCGGTTCTCAGACTCTTCCATACAAATGAAGGGTAGGCAGCAGTTATCAGGCAATATCAAAAGTATTAGTGATAAAGTTTTTGGAATCCCCGCTGATGTGGCAATGGATAGTATTGAGATCATTCAAACCATACAAATTACAGGAGATGTTCCAGCCAGGTTAAAAGCTACGATTACCTACAATACCGCCGGCAATGATGCCTTTATTCCCGAAGAGCACAAAATTGAAATAGCAATGGAAGGCGGTGTTGATATGTCTGCTGCTAATCGAATATTAATAACCACGATCGACCTGAACAATCCTGTAAATTCCTGTGGTGGTACGGGCATTAGTGTGGAAGAATCGGGTTCAAACGGCTTACTAACCATTTTTCTTTGGGGATTCTTAGGGGGGCTGGTAGCTTTGATCACACCCTGTGTATTCCCCATGATACCGTTAACCGTTTCTTTCTTTACTAAAAAGGCAATTACCAAAAAAAAGGGAATATTCAATGCCTCTATATATGGTTTTTTTATATTCCTCATCTATGTGCTTTTAAGTGTGCCTTTTTATTTCCTGGATGGAGCCAACCCGGAAATATTAAATTCAGTCTCTACAAACCCCTGGCTTAACATTACTTTTTTTGTTGTGTTTATAGTGTTTGCGTTATCATTTTTCGGACTGTATGAAATAACATTACCCAGCAGTTTTTCCGGCAAAGCAGATGCTAAGGCTGGCACAGGCAATATTATAGGGATATTTTTCATGGCACTTACATTGGCAATCGTTTCTTTTTCCTGCACGGGGCCTATTTTAGGATCATTACTGGTAGGCTCATTAACAGGCGGTGCTGTACAATTAACCTTCGGTATGGCAGGATTTGGTTTAGCATTAGCTTTACCGTTTGCTTTTTTTGCCATGTTTCCCAACTGGCTTAACACTTTGCCAAAATCAGGCGGGTGGCTCAATGCCGTAAAAGTAGTACTGGGTTTTATAGAAGTAGGCCTTGCCATAAAATTCTTATCCAATGCCGACCTTGTAAAACATTGGGGACTGTTAAAAAGAGAGGTCTTTATTGGGATATGGATATTTATCGGGCTGGGTATAACATTGTACCTGCTTGGAAAAATAAGATTCCCGCACGACAGCCCCATAAAAAAACTGAGTAAAACCAGGATCGTAATGATAATTATTTTTGCTGCTTTCACGCTTTACCTGGTGCCCGGGGTTACAAATACTAAATACGCTAATCTAAAATTGATCAGCGGGTTTCCGCCTCCACTTTGTTATAGTATTTATGAGAATCCTGTAAACTGCCAGGATTTTGAACCTTTAAAAGATTATGAACAGGCACTTCAAAAAGCAAAAGCAGAAAACAAACCGATCCTTATTGACTTTACAGGATACGCCTGTGTTAATTGCAGGCGAATGGAGGAAAATGTTTGGACTGACGAAGAAGTAAGAAGGATCATGGGAGAAAGATTTATTATCGTTTCCCTGTATGTGGATGATAAGCAAAAACTACCTGCTGTAAAACAATTTACCTATACCAATAAAGAAGGAATTGAAAAAGAAATTATCACTGTTGGTGATAAATGGGCAACATTTGAAACAGAGAATTTTAAGAATAATGCCCAGCCACTATATGCCATTTTGAACGGGGATGAGATATTGCTCAACAAGCCGGTTGGCTATACACCTGACATAACCGAATATAAGAACTGGCTTCTCTGCGGACTTGAAGCATTTGAGAAGACGAAAAAAAAGTGATCCAATAAAAAACCTCCGTATAAAACGGAGGTCGTTGTTTTTGGGGGTCACAGATCTATAATGCGATTTGCTTTTCTGTCATCATTTTACGGAGGTTTATTAAACCATAGCGCATACGGCCAAGAGCAGTATTAATGCTGCAGCTTGTAAGGTCAGCTATTTCTTTAAAGCTCAGGTCGGCGTAATGACGCAGGATGATCACTTCACGCTGATCTTCAGGCAACAGGTCAACCATCTTTCTTACTTTATCCTGGCTCTGGCCATTCATCATTTTATGATCAGCTCCGGGCTCAGAGAAATTCAATACTTCAAAAATGTCCCGATCGTCGCTGGTCTTAATTGTTGGGGTACGCTTAACCTTGCGGAAATGGTCTACACACATATTGTGAGCAATACGCATGGCCCATGGTAAGAACTTGCCTTCATCGGTATAACGGCCACCTTTTAAAGTGTCGATGATACGGATAAAAACATCCTGGAAGATGTCTTCGGTCAGGTACTTGTCTTTAACCAATAAATAAATTGAGGTATAGATTTTGTCCTTGTAACGTATTACAATGGTTGCAAGTGCATTGGCATCTCCTTCCATATATAAATGGATAAGCTGCTGGTCGGTAAGATTTGTTAGGCATTTCATAAACTTCTACAGTTTTAGATTGTTAGGATTTTTAGTAACAACATGTCCAAAAATGGTGAAAAATAACGTAGAAGTCTTTTAGATAGGCTTTAACGGCTTTTCATTTTTTGGGATATTGGAAAGTAAAAGTATAGGATGTTTTTGAAAATAGTGTGGGTACTAACGCTCAATTTAATGAGTTTTTGTACTAAGTAAAAATACTATAGTGCTTTTAATTTTAGATTGAGTAACAGTTCTTTAAGAAAAATTTCACAAATTCAATGTAACACGATTAATAAGTATTTTTGAGGATGGGTACAGCAAAAGCAAAAAAAAAGGAAGGATTAATAGCAAAACAGGCGGATATTTTTATAAAAGGTGCCAGGGTTCATAACCTTAAAAATATATCTGTAACTATACCCCGTGATAAGTTAATCGTAGTTACGGGTGTTTCGGGTTCAGGTAAATCTTCCTTAACCATTGATACCTTATTTGCCGAGGGTCAGCGGCGCTATGCCGAAAGCCTGAGCGCCTATGCCCGCCAGTTCATGCAGCGGATGAATAAACCTGATGTAGATTTTATTAAAGGGCTTTGCCCGGCTATTGCAATAGAGCAGAAAGTTATTACACGTACGCCAAGGAGCACAGTAGGTAGTATGACGGAGATATATGATTACCTGCGGTTGCTTTTTGCCAGGGCCGGCAAAACTATTTCGCCCATTAGCGGCAAGGAAGTTAAGAAAGATGATGTGTCCGATGTGGTAAAATCCATTCAAGACTTATCTGCAGGTGATAAGGTTTTACTGCTGGTTACTTTTAAGCAACATGCCAAACGGAATATACAGGAAGAGCTGAATATTTTATTGCAAAAAGGTTTTAGCAGGCTTTATATTAACAGGGATGTGATGAGGATTGAAGATATTTTAGAGCTTTCAGATAAAGAAATTAAAAAACTGTTTCAGGCCACGGGGTCTGCAACTCCCCCCTTGGGGGGTGGGGGGGCTCTTTTAGTAGACCGCCTTGTAGCCAAAGATTTTGAAGAAGGCGATCTGCACCGCATAGCCGATTCTGTGAACACTGCTTTTTATGAAGGTGAGGGAGAAATGTTCCTGGAGATCAATAGAGATAAACTGCTTCATTTTTCCAATAAGTTTGAAGCCGATGGAATTGTTTTTGAAGAACCCGTGCCTAATTTATTTTCTTTCAATAATCCTTTTGGTGCCTGCCCGGTTTGCGAAGGGTTCTCACAAATACTGGGTATCGATCCTGATCTTATTATTCCTAATAAAAGCCTGAGTGTGTATGAAGGTGCCGTTGCACCCTGGAAAGGCGAGAAGTTGGGCTTATGGAAAGACCGTTTTATAACTGCAGCCAAAAGATTCAATTTCCCTGTTCATAAACCCATAATTGATCTTACCGAAAAACAATTGGCCGATCTATGGGAAGGCAATGAACATGCAAATGGCATCAATGATTTTTTTAAAGAAGTAGAGCAAAATTTATACAAGGTACAGTACCGTGTTTTATTAAGCCGCTACCGTGGCCGTACGCTATGTACTGCCTGTAAGGGTTACCGGCTTCGTAATGAAGCACTGTATGTAAAAGTAAGCGGAAAGCATATTGGTGAATTGTGTGAGTTACCGGTGAAAGATTTGTATACCTGGTTCGATAAATTGAAACTGGGCGAATATGACCAGCAGGTTGCTAAAAGAATCTTAATCGAAATTCATCACCGCATAAAGACTTTGATTGATGTTGGTTTGGGATATCTAACATTGAACCGGCTGGCGAATTCATTAAGCGGCGGCGAAAGCCAGCGCATACAATTAACCCGCAGCCTGGGCAGTAATTTAACCAACTCCTTATATATTTTGGATGAACCTTCTATAGGCCTTCACAGCCGGGATACGGAACGGCTTCTAAAAGTCTTAAAGGAACTGAGAGATCTTGGAAATACCGTTGTAGTGGTAGAGCATGATGAAATGATGATGAGGGAAGCTGATCATATCATTGACATGGGCCCGCTGGCCAGTCATTTGGGTGGTGAAGTAATTGCAGAGGGAGATTATGATGCGATCATCAGCAATGAAGAAAGCCTGACCGGCAAATACCTTTCGGGTAAATTAAAAATAGAACCGCCAAAGCAGGTTCGTAAATGGAACCGCTCGGTAACAGTTGAAGGTGCCAGACAGAATAATTTAAAGAACCTTACTGTGGAATTTCCTTTGCAGGTCTTTTGCGTGGTTACGGGTGTGAGCGGCAGCGGAAAGACTACATTGGTAAAACAAATATTATATCCTGCCCTGCAGAAAATGAAAGGCGAGTTCATTGATAAAGCAGGATTGCATAAAGCGGTTAAAGGTGATATTGATTGTATAGCGCAGGTAGAAATGGTTGATCAGAACCCTATCGGCAAATCATCCCGCAGTAATCCTGTTACATATATTAAAGCATATGATGAGATCAGAGACCTGTTCAGCAAGCAGCCTTTAAGTAAAATAAGAGGCTTTCAGCCAAAGCATTTTTCTTTTAACGTGGATGGAGGAAGATGTGATGCCTGCAAGGGAGAAGGCGAACAAACCATTGAAATGCAGTTCCTCGCTGATGTGCATCTTACCTGCGATGTATGCAACGGGAAAAGATTTAAGGAAGAAGTGCTGGAAGTAAAGTATAAAGATAAAAGCATTCACGATGTATTGGAGATGAGTGTTGATGAAGCCATTGATTTCTTTTCCTCCCCCTCGGGGGGAGGCAAGGAGGGGGCCGATGTAGCAAAAAAAATTCAGCCCCTTAGTGATGTGGGTTTGGGATATGTAAAATTGGGACAGTCATCTGATACTTTATCGGGTGGTGAAGCACAGCGGGTGAAGCTTGCTTCTTTTTTGGGTAAAGGAAGAACGCAGGGCAGCATCCTGTTTATTTTTGATGAGCCAACAACAGGACTTCATTTTCATGACATAAAAAAGCTACTGGCATCTTTTAATGCGTTGATAGAGCAGGGACATACTATACTGGTGATAGAGCACAATACTGATGTGATACGTTCAGCCGATTGGGTTATTGATCTTGGTCCCGAAGCCGGTGATGGGGGAGGAAGCCTGGTGTTTAAAGGAAAGCCTGCAGAGCTTGCTAAATGCAAAGAAAGCTATACGGGGAAGTTTTTATAATTGAAGATGTTTTTGATGTTTGATGTGTGGTGTACGATGTACTACAACCATTATATATAGAAAGCATTCGTACATCTAACATTGTACATGGTATCACTACCTCAATCTGTCACTTCCTTTCACAAGTTTATTATCCTTGCTGATCCCTCTTGCAGCTATAACAAAAGCAAGAACGATGATACTGTGCAGCAATGCTGTTAAAGAATATTCACCGGTAGAAAAAGTTTTTACTTCGAGGTAATATAAAAATATCAAAACTGCTTCCAGTAAAATACCCAGGAAACAAAGCCTCAACTGTAAATTACGGTTCTTGAAAAGAAAGATAGTTATTAACGCAAGGATACCTACAGCTACTGTAGTGATCATCAGTGGCAGCGTTGATCTTCCAATTAATTCCTGCACTGCTCCTTCACCGGTTTTTGTGCCGGTATAGTAGGATAGATAAAGTGTTGCAAAGGCACAGGCTGAAGCCAGTAATAACCATATGGATTGTATGCGTTGTATCATGATCTTTTCTTTGCCCCGAAATTAAATTAAATGGAGCAAACAAAAAAAGCTGCCCTAAGGGAGCTTGTATGCAAAAAAATTACTACGACATTGATTTATTGACCCCGAGTTTAACCGCTGGACCTGGTTCAACCTGTTTAGGCTTATCGCGATAGAAAATGCAATACCTATATAATGGTATTTCGGCCTGGTGCTAGGCCAGTTCAGGGTACAAAGGAAACTGTTTCATGAAAACTTTCACTTTTGATGCCACTTCTCCTATAACAGTTTCATCGTCTATATTCATTAATATCTTATCAATAAAATCAACAACGGTCGTCATATGCGCTTCCTTCATGCCACGGGTGGTAATAGCCGGTACTCCAACCCTTATGCCCGATGTTACAAAAGGGCTTTTATCATCATAGGGCACCGCATTTTTATTGAGGGTGATATGTGCTTTATCTAAAGTTTCCTGTGCTTTTTTACCGGTGATATTTTTATTGCGCAGGTCTATCAGCATTAAATGGTTATCGGTTCCGCCGCTGATGATCTTGTAATCCCTGGCAACAAATGCTTTGGCCATGGCCCGTGCATTGGCAACAACCTGTTTTGCATACACGGTAAATTCATCGGTCAATATTTCTCCAAAGGCAATGGCTTTTGCTGCGATCACATGCTCTAAAGGCCCGCCCTGGGTGCCGGGGAATACTGCCATGTCGAGCAGGTTGCTCATCATGCGGATATTGCCTTTCATATCTTTTAATCCAAAGGGATTTTCAAAATCCTTGCCCATTAAAATGATACCGCCCCTTGGCCCACGCAGGGTTTTGTGGGTAGTGCTGGTTACAAAATGGCAATGTTCAAAAGGTGAGTTTAATAATCCTTTGGCAATCAGGCCTGCAGGATGAGCCATATCGCACATTACAAATGCGCCAACCTCATCTGCCACTTTTCTTATCCTTGTATAATCAATATCCCTGCTGTAAGCTGATGCGCCACAGATGATAAGCTTTGGTTTTTCGGAACGGGCTTTTTCTTCCAGCATTTCATAATCAATTAACCCGGTATCTTTTTTCACCGTGTAAAAATGGGGTTGATAGAGTTTGCCCGAAAAATTGACCGGGGAGCCATGTGTAAGGTGGCCACCCATGCTCAGGTCAAGCCCAAGTATCTTATCGCCCGGCTGTAAAATAGCAAGCATTAATGCAGCGTTGGCCTGTGCACCGCTATGTGGTTGTACGTTTGCATAGTCACAGTTGAAAACTTTTTTGATACGGTCAATGGCCAATTGTTCAACCTGGTCCACGATCTCACATCCTCCATAATACCTGCGGCCCGGATAACCCTCTGCATATTTATTGGTTAGTGATGTACCCATGGCCTGCATTACCTGCAGGCTGGTAAAGTTTTCAGATGCTATCAGCTCAATACCTTCACGCTGTCGGGCTAGTTCTTTATCAATCAAATCAAAAACCAATGTATCTTTTTGCATAAGCCTGTTTTAGAACTGCAAATATACATTGCACCCGGTATTTCAATAAATTGATTATTAATGGATGTGTGCATAAAATAGGGTGCATTTCAAATTTTCGCAAGAGGTTTCCCCTTTCATAACGGGCTTTCAATTATCTGGCAGTAACAAAAAAAGGTGACACCTCTATTGTTGGCATGCGACAATTTGGAATGCACCCATAAAAAACCGGTTTACTTAAAAAGTACTACTTTCATACCCGTTTCAAGTTTAAGAAAATCAATATTGTAAACTAAATGCACTGCCCACGGCAGATTAGTTTTAAACATGAAGGCAATTATTCCGGTAGCGGGAGCAGGTACAAAACTTCGTCCGCATACATATACACAACCCAAGGCATTGATCCCGCTTGCCGGCAAAACAATACTCAGTATTATTGTTGACCAGCTACACGAGGCAGGCATTAAAGATTTCATTTTCATCATTGGTTACCTAGGGGATAAGATACAGGACTATGTAAAAAAACATTACCCTCACCTGAATTGTGATTTTGTGCAGCAAAGTGAAAGGTATGGGGTAGGGCATGCCATCAATCTTACCAGGGAACTTGTTGGCACTGATGAAGTATTGATCGTGTTAGGTGATACTATCGCGGATTATGATGTGAAAGAAATAATCAATGCTCCGTATTCAATGCTTGGTGTAAAAAAGGTAGATGACCCCCGGAATTTTGGTGTGGCAGAAATTGAGGAAGATGGATTTATCAGCAGGGTGGTGGAAAAACCATCGATACCAAAAAGTAATATGGCGCTTGTAGGCGTATATAAAATAAAGGAAACGGAGTTTATGTTCTCCTGCCTTGAAAAGTTAATTGTAAATAACGAAAAAGGCTATCATGAATTTAGCCTCACCGAAGCCCTGGAATGTATGATGCAAAGGGGAGCAAAGTTCAAATCATTTAAGGTGCCTAACTGGTTTGATTGCGGTAAAAAAGAAACCCTGATAGAATCCAACGCCACGCTATTAAAGAAATTTGGCGGCAATATTTCTGATAATCATCATTTTGAAAATACCATTTTTATTCCGCCGGTTTCTATTGGCGAAGGATGCGATATAAAAAATTCTGTTATTGGCCCTCATGTAACCATTGGAGAGCATTCTACATTAAATCATGCGATAATCAAGGATTCAATCATTGGTTCATATTCCAGCCTTATAGAGATCGTTTTAAGCAAATCCCTCATCGGCAATGATGCCGAAGTAAGGGGTGTTAACCGCAGCCTGAATATTGGTGATAATACCGCAATTGACCTGAGCGGCGGCAGTAATAAATGATCTCCACCACTCCCGATCCATTATTTAGCCTTTTTTTTATCAAAATATAGATGAATATGAAATAAATCCATTTACTTTG
The DNA here is from genome assembly GCA_046596255.1 of Ferruginibacter sp. GTDB lineage: Bacteria > Bacteroidota > Bacteroidia > Chitinophagales > Chitinophagaceae > Ferruginibacter. The sequence goes on from JBKJMZ010000141.1 coordinate 38,694, forward strand.
CGTTTCAAAGTACTTTCCGTTTGCGTAAGTTATTTTACCGATATTTGAAAAAAAGTACATTTAACTATGCAGAACAGGATAACGAAGCTCTTTAATATTGATTATCCTATTGTACAGGCAGGCATGATCTGGGCCAGTGGCTGGCGCCTTGCAAGTGCGGTAAGCAACGCAGGGGCACTGGGTATCATTGGAAGCGGGAGTATGTACCCTGATGTATTGCGTGAGCATATACAAAAATGCAGGGCAGCTACTGAAAGATCATTCGGGGTTAATGTGCCTTTATTATATGCAGATATTGACAGGCATATGCAGGTGATCATCGAAGAAAAAGTGCCCATTGTATTTATTTCTGCCGGTAATCCTAAAACATGGACAGCAGTTTTGAAGGAGCACGGCATTACCGTGGTGCATGTGGTTAGCAGCAGTAAGTTTGCCATAAAGGCCCAGGAGGCAGGGTGTGATGCTGTGGTTGCAGAAGGTTTTGAAGCAGGTGGGCATAATGGCAGGGAAGAAACAACTACCATGGTGCTGGTGCCGGCTGTTTGTGCAAAGGTGCAGATACCGGTTTTAGCCGCGGGAGGGATCGCTACAGGAAGACAAATGCTTGCTGCCATGGTGTTAGGTGCAGAAGGGGTACAGGTGGGCAGCAGGTTTGTAGCAACAACTGAAGCTTCTTCTCATGATAATTTTAAAAACATGGTCATCTCCGCAAATGAAGGAGATACGCATTTATCTTTAAAACAATTAACACCTGTAAGGCTTTTAAAAAATGAATTCTTTGAGCAGGTACAACAGGCAGAAAAAAATTGCGCATCACTGCAAGAGCTGCAGCAATTATTAGGAAGAGGAAGAGCTAAGCGTGGTATGTTTGAAGGCAACCTGCAGGAAGGAGAACTTGAAATAGGACAGGTAAGTGCATTGATTAAAAATATACAACCTGCTGCATCAGTAGTTGATGAAATATACCGTGAGTATGAAGCAGCGCTGGTGCAGCCGCTAAAATAATATTATATTTGCGCAACTTTAAAAAATTATAAATCAACACCCAGAAAATGTTATTAAACCAAGGGCAAATTTATAGCAGATCAAAAAAAGTAATTCTCGTTTTTGGCATTATCTTTTTTTTAATTGCAGGCCATGTAAATGCGCAGGTGATCAGGGACCCAAGTACCCCGGAAGTACCAAACCTGCCTACACAAATGCCATCGGCCCAGTTATACGATATCTTAAAAGATAAGAATGGTGAAAACAGGAAAGCTACGGGAGAGGATAATAATAAATCACTTAAAGAAAGGATAGAAAGAGACAGCCTTGTAAAAGAAAAAACGCCACAGTCCTTAAACCCAACGGAAGATACTTATGGAATGAATCTTTTCAGGAGCGGTGTAATAGCTTCCATTACCGAATTATCTACCCCACCGTTGGATTATCCCATTGGTGTTTATGACCAGATCATTGTTTCTTTATGGAATGGTGCAGAAGCAACATTAGAATATACCGTTGCAAGAGATGGCTCTATTTTTCCCACCAGCATTGGCAAGATATACTTGCAGGGATTACCTTTTGAAACTGTTAGGTCATTATTAACCCGCAGATTTAAAGCATTTGTACCCCCATCAACAAATATTTCAGTATCTATTGGCCAGCCTCGTACCATTTCTGTAAACGTGGCGGGCGAAATTAAAAACCAGGGCCCTGTAGTGGTTTCTGCATTTACAAATGCATTTAATGTTATTGCACTGGCGGGTGGCCCTACCAGCCTGGCTAACCTGCGTTCTATACAAATAAAGAGGAACGGCAGGGTGATCGATGAACTGGATGTTTATAAATATTTAACTACCGGTGATTTTGGTAAACATATCTACCTGGAGAATAATGATTTTGTGATCCTGCAAACCGTTGAGAAAAAAGTTAAGGCCGAGGGAAAATTTAAAAGGCCCATGTTTTACCAATTAAAAAAAGAGGAGGGGATAAAAGCGCTTTTGAAATACACTGGCGGGTTGGAAAGAGATGCATTCTCCAGCGGGGTTAAAGTATTCAGAACTGAATTAGAGAAGCAGACCATCAATGATGTGAATGTAACTGCCATCATCAATCCTACAAATGATTCAAGGCTGATAGGCCAGGATTTTTTATTGGCTGATGGAGATATCGTTAAAGTGATTGCAGTAAACCCGGGCCTCACCAATAAGATCGAAATGAAGGGTGAAATATCCTACCCCGGCCAATATGAAACCAGGAAAGGAGATAAGCTTTTCGACCTGATAAACCGTGCAGGGGGTATTACCCGTAATACCTATTTACCCCGTGCCTTCATCTTCAGGGGTGGTGGCGACAGTACCAATATTAAGGCGAGCCGTGTTGAAGTGAATTTAACCGATATTGCAACCAATGATACTGCCAGTGAGTATAATGTTGAATTATTTGCAAATGACCAGGTTTTATTTTTTAATACAAACGAGTTTGCAGATAAACAGTATGTAGAAATATTTGGTGAAGTAAGGAAAGAAGGTAAAGTAAATAAATATGGCGGAATGACCTTGCAGGATCTTTTGTACCTGTCCGGTGGTATAAAGCAATCTGCAGAATATGGAAGAATTGAAATATCCAGTGTGGTTGATCTTGATTCTGCCAAAGGCATGCAGCAGCCAACCAGGACCGTTTTGCGCACAATTAAGATCGCTCCAAATTTGGAACTGGATAGTATTTCAAAAAACATAGTATTGCGTCCATACGATCAGATCTATATAAGAAAGAATCCAACATTTGAATTGCAACAACTGATCCTGATAAATGGTATGGTGCAGTATTCGGGCCCTTACCCACGATTAAGCAAGTTCGAGCGGTTATCATCTTATATTCAAAGGGCAGGTGGCATTAAAGAAAATGCAGACCTGAGCGGTGCCATTTTATACAGAAAAAAAACCCAGTTTTACCTGGAGAATGTGACCAACAAAGTGGCGTCTTTAACTGACTCTCTTGGAAATATTGTTGTAGACTCAGCCAAGACAAGCATCGTTGAAGCGGCAAAAGAACCGGTTAGTATCGACCTGTACCGTGCATTAAAATATAGGAACAGCAAATACGATATTGTTTTGCAGGAAGGTGATGTGATCTTTATACCCGAGATTAATCCTTTTGTAAGTGTAAAAGGAACAGTACAGTCTCCCCTGAAATTAACTTTTGATAAAGAGCATACCGGTGTTGGTTACTATATCGATAAGGCCGGGGGCTTTGGGATAAAGCCATGGCGCCGGAGGATCTTTGTGACTTATGCCAATGGGAAAAGCAGGCGTACAAAGAATTTGTTCTTTATACATTTTTATCCAAAAGTGAAAGAAGGCTCTACCGTAAATGTGCCTACAAGGCCTGAGGGTGCAGAAATTACAGATACCCTTTTACAGGTAGTTGTTTCGGCTATTCCTGTAGCACTGGCGGCATTTATAGTTAATTTACTGAAATAATTCACGATCTTAAATAAGTACAGCATGACCACTATAGAACTTTTGAAACGGCTTATAGCAAGGCTAAAGAAATATAGCTGGATAATCATCATTATTGCGGCAGGATCTGGTGGTTTTTTTTATTACATGGCTAACCAAAGCATACTTTTATATACATCCAAGGCTACTGTATTCCCTTTAAATGGTACTGCCGAAAGCAGTCCGGGTTCAACCATCAGCAGTCTTCTTGGACTTGGTGATGCAACAAAATCCTTTACAGGAGATGCGTCTATAAATATTGTGGAATTGGCTGCCAGCCGCCGTACCAGGGAGGCTGTAGCTATGGTTCGCCTTCCTTCAATGCAGAATAAAACAATTGCCCAGTTAATGATAGATGAGCATAACCGGCATAGCGGTTTTATGCAGAATGTTCGTATCCCACAGCCTACAGATAGTCTTTCCCTGGTTAATACAGCCAGTAATTTATTAAAGGGTGCATTTGTTGCCAAGATCAATAAGAACGGGATACTGGAATTATTTTTTACAAACAGTAACCAGACGCTGGTAAGGGATGTGAGCTACGTGTATATTGATAAGCTTTCAGAGTTTTATATCGACCTTAAGAAAAAGAAAGCACAGATCGATTATGAATTTGCGGTTAAAAAAGCAGATTCTTTACTGGCGGTTTTAAATGTGCTCGACAGGCGGGCCGTTGCACTTGATGAAAGCACATTCTTTACCAATGAAGGCTTAAAGCGGTACAACCTGCCAAAGATTAATCTTGCACAGGATAAAGCTACTGTTCAATCTCAATACTATTACGCAGTAAATAACAGGGAATCGGCAGCATACCGCCTGCAAAAAGAAACGCCGATCATTGAGCCACTCGACAGGCCCGAACCTCCTTTTGATTCGGCACAAAAATCAAAGATGATGTATACTATAATCGGGCTTTTGTTGGGTACTGTAATTGGTATTTTGCTGGTAAGCTGGAAGGTGATTAATAAATATCTGGCAACAGAATTAAACAGGGCCATTGAAAAAGCATCAAAACCCAAAGGAGAAATTTTAGCAATTCCCCAGGTGGAGCCCATAAAATAAAAGATGTAGTGTCCTGAAATAAGTTTTAAAATTATCCCGGTTGCCTCAGGTAGCCGGGATAATTTTATTTTCTTAACGCCCATTTGAGCATTTCTTTCCAGCTTGCTTTTTTGCCGTACATTAAAATTCCGGTGCGGTATATTTTTGCTGCCAGCCAGGTGGTACATAAAAACCCAATTATTAATAAAGCCATGGATAATGCCAGTTGCCAAACCTGAACAGTACCCGGCACACCAAAGGGCAACCTGGCCATCATTACAATGGGAGAGGTAAACGGAATAATGCTTCCCCAAACTGCCACAGGTCCATTAGGGTCGCGAATGGCCACTGTCATCATAAAAATGGCGAAGATGATAATGAGGGTTATCGGGAAACTCAATGACTGGGCCTCCCTAACATCTTCATTGATGGCGCTGCCAATGGCTGCATATAAAGATGAATAAAAGAAGAACCCCCCCATAAAATAAAATGCAAAGCAACCGAGTATCAGCGGAAGGTTAACACTGGCAAATGATTTTTGGATGCCTTCTACCACCGAGCTGGCTATAGCACTTTCCGAGCCCATTACTTTACCAATATTATACACCAGGAAAATACAGACCACCCATATTAAGAATTGGGTCAATGCTACCAGGCTTATCCCGACGATCTTTCCCAACATCAATTGAAATGGTTTAACGGATGAGATCATCACTTCGGCGATACGGTTCGTTTTTTCTTCCATTACACCCATCATTACCTGCGATCCATAGATCAATAAAATAAAATAGATAAGGAAACCACAGGCATAGCCGATGGTTGCTGAAACAGAGGAATCGGCATTCTTGTTTTTCTGGTTCTCTTCCTTAACGGTAATATTGCTTGAGGTAAGCACCGTTTTCTTTTCCACATCAATACCCAGTTTCTCATTAATGATTTCGCTCCAAATAATGTTGAGCTTATTCTCTATCATCGTTTCTGTGCCAGAGCCATGGGTTTTGTCGGTTATGAATTTTATATTCTTCAAACCCGTCTTCCAGTCCAGTGTTGGGATGATCATATATCCATCATAGCCTGAGATTTTATAGGTGCTTTGTATGGAAGTGTCTTTTACAGTTGTGAAAATAGTACTGCTGTCGGCCATATTTACCCTGTCGAGCACAGAGTCAGGAAAATATCCTGATTGGTCCAATATAGCGATATCCAGTTTTTGCGTGGACTTGCCCAGGTAAGTAGTTCCAAAGATCAATGCTATATACAATACCGGGAATAAAATAGTTGTAAGCAGGAATGATCTTTTTTTAACCCGGGTAAAATATTCTCTTTTAAGTATCAGTAAAATCTTATGCATAAATCTTTAATTATTTTTTGTTCAGTTAACTTTTTGGAATTGCCTGGCAGGTGCAGTGCCTTCAACCAGTTTTATAAAGATCTCGTTCAATGATGGCAGTACTTCCTGGAATGAATGCAGCTCAATGTTCTCATTTATTAAATATTGAAGCACCTGGTTTGTTTTTGTGCCCTCTTTTAATTTTATCAGGAGCCCGCCCGGCATTTGTTTTACAACGTCAAATAAAACGGAATCCATTTCCTGAGGCATGTCATCAGCATTGATCCTGTAAATATGCTCTTTAAAATCATTTTTAATATTTGCTAAAGTGCCGTCCAGTATCTTCTTTCCTTTATTCACCAGTACAATATGATTACATATTTCTTCTACTTGTTCCATACGGTGTGTACTGAATATTACGGTGCTGCCGTTTTTGGCAAGGTTAAATATCTCATCTTTGATGAGGTTAGCATTTACAGGGTCAAGCCCGCTAAATGGTTCATCTAAAATGATGAGTTTTGGATTGTGTAACACAGTGGTCACAAACTGGAGCTTCTGGCTCATGCCCTTACTTAGATCTTCAACTTTTTTATTCCACCAGCTTTCCATTTCCAGCTTTTCGAACCAGGCTTTTATTTTGGTATTTGCGTCTGCTTTGCTCAGGCCTTTTAATTGTGCCAGGTAAACCGCCTGTTCACCGATCTTCATCTTTTTATAAAGCCCCCGCTCTTCGGGCATATAACCGATGAGTTCAACATCTTTTTCCGGGTTGAATTTTTTGCCGTTGAATAATATTTCGCCGCTATCCTGGTAAAATATGCCGGTGATCATCCTTAGCAGTGTTGTTTTACCTGCTCCATTTGGTCCGAGCAACCCAAAAATGCTGCCTTCTTCAATATTCATGCTTATGCCATCAACCGCTTTTTGTGTGGCAAAATATTTTTTGAGGTTATGTACTTCTAAAATGTTCATGTGAGGAATGTTATTTTAAGAAACCAAATGTAGGAAGGTATGAATGATTATTAATAACCTTTTATAAATGCTATTCATTTCATGTTAAGATTTTTGCCAGTTGCTGCGCTATCCTTTCGCCATCCATTGCTGCGCTTACTATTCCACCGGCATAGCCTGCACCTTCGCCACAGGGATAAAAGTTATTTAATTGTGGATGCGTTAAGCTTTCAGTATGCCGGGGAATACGTACCGGCGATGAGGTACGGCTTTCGGTAGCTACCACCACCGCATCATTGGTATAATAGCCTTTCCCCGCGGGTCCGGTGGAAACCTTTTTACCAAACGCTATAAAGCCTTTTGCAAGCGACTGGTATATAAAATCGGGTAAGCAATCTTTTAAAGGTGCTGATCTTAATCCGGGCAGATAAGAATTTTTGGGTAGCGTAGCTGATAATTTTGCATTGCTGAAATCCACCATGCGTTGTGCAGGTGCAACAAATTTTCCGCCACCGGTGGTATAGCAATTTTGTTCTACCATTTGCTGAAAATACAGGAGCAGGAGTGGGTTATCAGGATCAATACTTTTTTTACCTGATGCTTTCAGTTCCCTGATGGCATCTTCCAGCTCTACCTGCACCACCATACCACTATTGGCAAAAGGGTTATTTCGTTTGGAAGGGCTCCATCCGTTAACCACCAGTTCGCCGGGTGATGTGGCAGCCGGGGCAATGATACCGCCGGGGCACATGCAAAAAGAAAATACACCTCTTTCATTCACCTGTTTCACAAATGAATAAGATGCCGGTGGCAGAGGCCCCCTCCTAAGAACTTCGTTCGTATCCTTGCCAGGGGAAGGAACACCCACGTTATTTTGTAAGGGCGGTAGATGATACTGTATATTGTCAATTATTTCCTGTGGATGCTCGATCCGAACCCCTAATGCAAATCCCTTGGCTTCTATCAATATCTTTTTTTCATGCAGTAATTCAAAGATATCCCGGGCACTATGGCCTGTGGCTAAAATGAATGCATCGGCTTCAAATATATTTCCATCGGCAGTAACAACAGACCGTACCTGTTGATCGATGGTATTAATATTAATCACTTTTTTTTCAAACAGGAATTCACCGCCGCAATCAATTACCTGCTGCCGCATGGCGGTAATGATCTGGGGCAGTTTGTTGGTGCCTATGTGTGGGTGTGATTGGTATAGGATTTTTTCCTCGGCGCCAAATCTTACAAATAAATTTAAGATGCGGTCAATATCACCTCTTTTATTGCTTCGGGTGTATAGTTTACCATCGCTATATGTGCCTGCGCCTCCTTCACCAAAACAATAATTGCTTTCCGGGTTAACTATACCTTCTTTATTAAGGATGGCAAGGTCACGGCGCCGGGCCCTTACATCTTTCCCTCTTTCTAAAAGGATAGGTTTGATACCTTGTTCGATTAAATATAGGGCTGCAAATAAGCCGGCAGGGCCTGCACCAATAATAACCACCCGCCTTTGGGCCATGCTTACATCTTTAAAGTAAAACGATTGGATCTCTCTTTCGGCAAAGGGCTCCTCAATAAATGCATTCAGGGTTAAATTCACCCAAATGGTTTTTGCCCTGGCATCAATAGATTGTTTTAAGATATGGTACCCTGAAATAGTGGCTGGCTTTTTACCAGTTGTATTTGCGATAGCTCTTTTTATAGCCTTATCGTCATTGGCATCTGCAGGTAGCAGCCTGAGGGAGAGTTTTTGTTGCACGCGTTTGGTTTTTATCCAAAAAAGCAGAGACTATTTATCAGCATTCTCCTGGTTCCCCCCTTTAGGGGGGAGTGTTTTAAAACGGCAGGTCATCCACCGCATCCGGTGGTGTTGCAGAAAAAGTGTCCAATGGCTCCAGGTAATCACTGTCTGTTTTTGATGTTCCTGTCTGAAGGATCTGTTCAATTCTCCAGGCATCAAGATTAGTGATATAATTTACCTTGCCATCTTTTTCCCATTTACTTCCCTTGATGTTGAAGTATACTTTTATTTCATCACCCACATTCACCCTGTCAATGATGGTGGTTTTGTCCTGCACACATTGAAACTTGGCATAGTTAGTAATGGTTCGTCCATTAAATTCTTCTGTTTTTTCAACAGCAAATTCACGGGTCTTAAAAGATTCTGTACGCTGTACTGTATCATATTTGGCAACCAGCTTGCCTGTTAACTCATAACTCATAAAATGGCTTTATTGTTCAAAAGTAAATCTATTTTTTGATAATGATTATTTGTTCATTCCTTACTGAAGTTTCATTCTGGCAGGTCATTAAATGAACAAGCCCCTGTTTTATATTGCTATACTCATTTTAATTGAGTATATCATAAATATTTTGATGTCAAATAATATAGCCGTCCTCCGGGTGGGAATCTGGAAAATTTGTTTTTCCAGGGATCCGTTTTTTCTCCTTACCCTGATTTATTAATAAATAGAGCATGGATTTAGCTGTAAATCAGGTTGGTCAGTTTTACCTGGTTCGGTGCTTTGGGAGGTTTGGGTTAAGAAGGGTGGATAAGTCCGGGACCTAAAAACGCATACTGTGGTTAGCTGGAAAAAAACAAATGAATAAAAAATTTTTTTTTCAACATTTTATTCGATATTCGCTGTCCTGCGAAGATTTTTTTTCAGTTGTAAAATTGGGAATAAATTTTAAGCCAGAACTAACTAAGGAAACAATTCTTAACTCGATATATAAATTGCTAAGGAACTAATGGAGAAAGCTTTTGAAAAAGTATGGGTAAACTGTTTAGAGATAATCAAAGACATTGTAGAATGGCAACATTTTAAAACATGGTTCGAACCAATCATGCCGGTTGCATTAAAAGAAAAAATTTTAACGATACAGGTACCAAGTCAATTTTTTTATGAGTATCTTGAAGAGCATTATGTTTCATTACTGGCAAAGACATTAAAAAGAGAATTAGGAAAAGAAGCAAGACTGGAATACAGGATAATGGTTGACAGTGGGAACAGTAAAAATAAACCACAGACCGTTGATGTACCGGGACAGGGTTACAAATCATATTCAAATAACGAAATGGATTTTCCGCTGGTCATAAATAATCCTGTAAAGAACCCCTTTGTAATTCCGGGTCTTAAGAAAATGCAGATCGACCCGCAATTAAATCATGCATATACTTTTGAAGCATTTATAGAGGGCGATTGTAACCGGGTAGCACGCCGTGCCGGTAAAACCGTTGCCGAAAAACCCGGGACCACCTCCTTTAACCCCCTGGTTATATATGGAGGCGTTGGTTTAGGCAAAACTCACCTGGCCCAGGCCATCGGAAACGAGGTAAAAAGGCTACATGCCAATAAGGTTGTACTATATGTAAGCTCAGAGAAGTTCATTAACCAGTTCATAGACCATGGCCGCAATGGTGCGATCAACGATTTCATACATTTTTACCAGTTAATAGATGTGTTGATCATAGATGATGTACAGTTCTTTAACCGTGCTGAAAAATCGCAGGATGCATTTTTCTCTATTTTCAATCACTTACACCAAAGCGGAAAACAACTGATACTGACAAGTGATAAACCACCAAAAGACCTGGAAGGTGTACAGGAAAGGTTATTAAGCAGGTTCCGTTGGGGACTTAGTGCCGACCTGCAGGTACCTGATTATGATACCAAGATAGAGATCCTGCAAAAGAAGATGAAGAATGATGGCCTGGAGATGCCGCCAGAGGTAGTAAAATATATAGCGTATAATATAAACAGCAATGTTCGTGAACTTGAAGGCGCTTTAATTTCATTATTGGCACAATCTTCGCTAAATAAAAGGGAAATTGACCTTGAATTGGCTAAAAAAGTGCTCAGAAATTTTGTAAAATCATCCAGTAAAGAAATAACAATAGATGCCATTCAAAAAATGGTGTGTGAGTATTTTGATGTGCCATATGATAAGTTGCTGCAAAAAACACGCAAGCGTGAGATCGTTCAGGCCCGCCAGATAACCATGTTCCTGGCTAAGGCCTTTACCAAGAATTCATTGAAAACAATTGGCGAACACTTTGGAGGAAGGGATCATACCACTGTGATTCATAGTTGCCAAACTGTGAAAGACCTGATGGATACTGACAGCCTGTTTAAAGAAAGTGTGTTGGAACTGCAGCAAAAAGTACATTTGGCAGCTATGTAAAATTTTAGATAAAGCATTATAACTGATCCGGGTTCTATTGAACCCGGATCAGTTCTTTTAACTGGCTTGAGTTTTAAACATGGCTGAAAAATATCTATTTAAAATATCACCCTTTTTGCATTTAGTTTTGGGTAATAACACTTTGAATTGTATTTTTGCCACCCTTAACAAAAAAGGGGAGTTCAGGGGAGGTTTCGCCAGCAGCGGACAAAAGGAAGAGTGAACGCAGTAATTAATTATATAGGTATTTTGGAGAGGTGCCTGAGAGGCCGAAAGGAACGGTTTGCTAAATCGTCGTACGGGTTACACTGTACCGTGGGTTCGAATCCCACCCTCTCCGCAAAAAAAATATTAAAAATTGGTAACCAATAGTTCGGGATGTAGCGTAGCCCGGTTATCGCGCCTGGTTTGGGACCAGGAGGTCGCAAGTTCGAATCTTGCCATCCCGACGAAAAGCCTTTCTGATTGATTTCAGTGAGGCTTTTTTATTGCCTGTAACTTAATACAGGTAAGAATTTCATAAGTTTAGTATAAATTTCTCATTTTAATTTCTCTCTCTTTAAAACTACTTTATACGGGGTTTTCCAGAATCCAATTCAGTAGCCAAGCAAAATCCATTTTTAAACTCAGCCCATTTTTAAGAAAATGATGGCTTGCCTAAACTTTACCAACCATGAAACAGAATACATTTAGTGTTCACTTTGTTATCAGGAATAACAGAGTGGATAAGAAAGGTCTTTTTCCTATATATTCCAGAATCATAATGTATGGCGAGTTAATACAATTCTCATTAAGCCAAAAAATTATTTCTGCTGAGTGGGATTGTGTGTAAGCTCCCCCTTTTTAGTACAGTTTAAAAGTAGACTATTTTCATGTTTTAATCAAAACTCTTGGGCGTAGTGTAGCGAAGGCGTAGCCGAAGCGGAACGGAGCCCAAGAGCTTTGATGTTTTTTCACGATACATTCTGGGTGATAATCTGGTCGCTGAAAATGGTTTGCAGGCATTGAAGATGACAGAAGAGAAGTTTTATGATCTTATTTTGATGGATTTACAAATGCCTGAATTAGACGGTTTGGAAACGACTTCAATTATCCGGAAGCGGGCGGGAATACAACCGGTGATCATTGCCCTGACAGCAAATGCCAGGAAGGAAGATATGGAAGACTGTCTGAGTATAGGCATGAATGATTATATAAGTAAGCCAACATCAATACTGAACCTTATAGATATTATAAAAAAATGGGCCATTAATACCAAAACTGTTTAGCAGCATTCCCGTAAGTGTATCATTTTTCCTAATGCACGAGAAACAATTAATTTAATGCCAACCAGTCGTAAAATATCCGTATTCATTGTTTCCACCCTATGTTTTGCATTTTTTTTTCTTGCAGCAACTGCACAGGATTCATTGGTTGTTCCGGCGGTAAAAACAAGGTTAAATATGCATTAAGTATGATCTTATAACCTTTGATAAAGGACTTAATAAACCGTGGCATTTTGTAAGTAATACTGGTTTAATCTAAATATTTTTTTAACGCCGCTTGAAGGGGAGGTTGCGAATCTTATTTTGCTAAATGCAGGTATTATATAAATGATAAGGATTATGTTATGCTTCTTTTGGGAACTGGGATCTCGCCTGATGACAGAACCAGGAATATTCAGTTAAATACGGCAAATAAACTTGCTACCCAAAAAGCAGAGATCTTTATTAGAAAAACATTTAATTCGACCAATGTTTTCCTGTTTAATATGGGTTATATGAAACAGGAGTATGGTGTTAAAAATATTCACATCAATTCAATGCAGGTGTTGGTATTCAATTTTTTTTTAATTGGCCCGGTTACATTTTTTATATTGTTCAACCGGATCAGGTTAATAGGTAAACCGTTTGATGTAAGTCGATTAAATTGTTAGAGTTTAGAATTGATTTTTCATAATAGCGTTTATACATAAGTGGCGCAACATTTATATTTATTAAAGGAATAAAAAAATATTTTTAGGTGAACTTGGTGGAAATTCTGTTAAATACATTAGAGCCCTTCGATTAATTCGAAGGGCTCTAATGTATTCTAAACTTCATTTTGGTGCTAGCCGTCGTTCCCATCGCTACCGGGAGCATCACAATAATATTACTGTTTCTTTGCCTGAAGGTCAAGTTCTATGTTCACTTTTTCGGAGATGAATTTATCTTTAAGTGTTTTATCATTGCCATAGTTCATCTGCCATTGCGTTCGATCAATATCAAAATTGGCTTTGGCCTTGAATGTATTGCCATCAAGGTCTATCCTTGCAGGAAAGCTAACATTCTTTGTCACATTTTTCAATGTAAAATTTCCACTAACTGTAAAATTAGCGCCTTCTATAATCGAGGTATCTGCATTATTCCGTTCATAAGGTTTAATAGTGGTAAGATCGAATTTTGCAGTTCCAAATTTATCGGCATCAAAGAAATCGCCGCTCATCAGATGGGGACGCAACTTCTCATCAAATATGCCCCCTTTCTGTTCCAGTTCCATTGACCTGATATTTATCACAAAACTGCCACCTGTGACCTGGTTATTTGCTACTGCTACATTTCCCGAGGAAAGCCGGAATATACCCGGATGATTTTTACCTACGCCATTGCCTGTAAAGCGAACCCGTGAAGTAGTTGTATCTATGATGAAGGGTATTCCTTCTGCAACGGTAGTTTGTTGCTCATTTTGTATTGTTGCTTCATCACCCTTTGGAGAGTTATTGCAGGATGCCACGGAAATGCCGGTTGCAATAAAGCAGCTTACTACGATCATTCTGTTCATCATAAAAAAATATATTTAAGTTATTAAGATTTGTTTTAGGTGTAAAATGAAAGTATCACAAAAATTGCGCCGTAGTTAGCAACTGAGATCCAAACCCAACCTTTTAAAATTGGAGCACAGGGTTTTGTTTTTAATTGGCAGTACTGTCATGCATTTAAATTACTCTTCGCATTTACCTTAAAATCAGCTATTTTTAAGTATGCTCTTTTTTCACAAACGATTCAATCCATTAATATGAAATATAGCGCTATACAAAATTTTATAAACGGGGATTTTATCAGTTCTAAAACGGGGCGCAAACTTGATGTTATATCACCGATAAATGGTGAACTTTTATCTACAGTGCCTATGTCTGCTTCTGGCGAGCTGGATGATGCAGTAAAAGCAGCTAAGGCTGCATTCGCAGGCTGGAGTAAAACACCCATCAAGGAAAGGGTACAGGTCTTCTTTCGATATAAGACCTTACTCGAAAAACATTTAAAGGAACTGGCGGAATTATGCAGCGAAGAGAATGGTAAAACCTATGGAGAGTCTGTTGCTGAAATAGAAAAATGTATCGAGCTTACGGAGTTTGCAACATCGCTGCCACAATTGGTTACCGGGGAAATTCTTGAAGTAAGCAGGGGTGTTGAATGCAGGACTGAACACGTGCCATTGGGGGTGGTGGCATCTATCGTGCCTTTTAATTTTCCGAGTATGGTTCCAAACTGGACATTGCCTAATGCCATCGCTCTTGGAAATTGTATGATCATTAAACCATCTGAAAAAGTACCATTGAGTTGTGGAAGACTCGCAGAACTATTGAAGGAAGCAGGTTTACCTGATGGAGTATTCAATATTGTTCATGGTGATGTAGAAATAGTAGAAGCTATCTGTGACCATCCCGGCATTGAAGCTGTTTCTTTTGTGGGTTCAACCAAAGTAGCAAAAATTGTTTACCAGAGAGCGACATCAAATTATAAAAGATGCCTCGCATTGGGCGGTGCAAAAAACCACCTGATGGTATTACCCGATGCCATACCGGGCATGACCGCACAAAATGTGGCTGCAAGCATGAGTGGCTGTGCAGGACAACGTTGTATGGCTGCAAGCGCCATGATCGGGGTGGGAAATGTAGATGCGATCATTGATAAGATATGTGAAGAAGTTAGGAAGATCATACCGGGAGAAAACCTGGGGGCAGTTATTAATAAAGAAAGTAAAGAAAGAATAGAAAGATATATAGGAGAGGCAGAAAGAGATGGGGCTAAAATTTTAGTTGATGGCCGTAATATAAAAGTAAGGGGTAAAGAAAAGGGTACTTATGTTGGTCCTACAGTGATAGATTTTGTAACACCGCAAATGAGTGTTGCAACTGAAGAGATCTTTGGCCCTGTAATTTCCATCATGCGTACCAATACTGTTGATGAGGCATTAGCAATAGAAAATGCAAACCCTTATGGCAATGCAGCATCGGTGTTTACACAAAATGGAGCCATGGCACGTTACATTATTGACAATGCAAGTGCAGGTATGATAGGTGTAAATGTTGGTGTGCCTGTACCACGTGAACCATTTAGTTTTGGAGGGTGGAACGAAAGTAAATTTGGGGTGGGAGATATTACAGGTAAGAGTTCAATAGAGTTCTGGACCAAATTGAAAAAGAGTACAATAAAATGGAATGCAGAGGCTGGGGTGAACTGGATGAGTTAAGGCCCCCTCAATCCCCCATGGGGGAAGCTTTGGAGCTTAATGATGCCAGAGGTATTAAAATTAATATCTGTAACAGAAAAATAATTTTATGAGCACTGAAACAAAAACAAACAATGAATTTAAAGCCTCTTCAAATCCCCCCTTGGGGGGTGGGGGGGCTGGGATTGTGCAGAATAACTTAGATCATACTTTATTCAGCTGGAGCAAACAGAAAGGCATTGCACCCATTGCAGTAAAATATGCCGAAGGGGTTTATCTCTACGATTATGATGATAAAAAAATCATTGATTTCTCATCAGGATTGATGAACGTTAATATTGGCCATGGTGATCAAAGAATTACCGAAGCTGTTGTTAAGCAAATGCAGGAAGTGAGTTATGTTACGCCGAGCTGTGTTACCAAAGTGCGTGGCGAATTAGGTAAAAAACTGGCGGAGATCTGTCCGGGTGACCTGAACAAAGCATTCTTTACTTTATGCGGCGCAACCTCAATAGAAAATGCAATAAAGCTTGCCCGCCTTTATACCGGCAGGCATAAAATTTTAAGCCGCTACCAATCTTACCATGGCGCTTCCATTGGTGCTATCAGTGCAAGTGGTGATCCACGCCGGATAGCAGTGGATGCACAGCAGGCACCTAATTTCATTCACTTCGATCTTCCTTATTTATACCGCTGGGAATATGGCGAGGAAAATATGCTCAAAGAATCGGTTGCGCAATTAGAGAGAATGATCGATTATGAAAGTCCAGGCAATATTGCTGCGATATTATTGGAAGGAGAATCGGGTTCATCGGGGTGCCTGCAATATCCAAAAGGGTATTTAAAAGCGGTAAGAGAGATATGTAACCAGCATGGCATCTTATTAATTATGGACGAAGTTATGAGTGGCTTCGGCCGTACAGGAAAATGGTTTGGTTTTCAGAATCATGATATCGTGCCGGATATGATCTGCATGGCAAAAGGATTGACCTGTGGTTATCTTCCATTCGGATGTTTGATGGTGAGTGATAAGATCGCATCCAAATATGATGACCAGGTAATGGCATTGGGCCTTACATATTCAGCACATCCTGTTAGTTGTGCCGCCGCTTTGGCCACCATAAAAATTTATGAAGACGATGGCCTGATAGAAAATACTGTTGCCATGGGTAAATATGTAGAGGAACAGGTAGAACTGCTGAAACAAAAACATCCTTCTATCGGCGATTTTAGAAATACTGGTTTATTGGGATGTATAGAACTGGTGAAGAACAGGGATACCAAAGAACCGATGGCACCCTTCAATGCAAAACCTGATGAAATGGTTGTAATGAATAAAGTTGCCGCCAAATTAAAAGAACTTGGCCTCTATACTTTTGTAAGATGGAGTTATATTTTTATTGCACCGCCACTTTGTGTTACTAAAGAACAAATAGAGGAAGGGTTGGCTATTATCAGTGAAGCGATAAAGATAGCGGATGAAGAAGCCTCCCCAAACCCCTCCAAAGGAGGGGCTTAAGAGACCCTAAAATTTTGTGTTAGGAGATGAATAGCATTAACCTCGAAAACGCGGAGTCAAAGAACCCTCCTTTGGAGGGCAGGGAAGCTTCACTTATCAACGAAGACCTTGCACCCATTCCGCAAAACAAGCGTACCTGGGGCACCTGGAACTATGCAGCTTTATGGATCAGCATGAGCTTATGTATTCCTACTTACATGCTGGCAAGTTCACTGATAGAAGGCGGTATGAACTGGTGGCAATCCATCCTTACTATTTTTATTGGTAACATAATTGTATTGATCCCAATGATATTGAATGGCCATGCAGGGGCAAAATACGGTATACCATTTCCTGTTTTTGCCAGGGCAAGTTTTGGAACAAAGGGTGCTAATATTCCGGCTATGTTGAGAGCAATTGTTGCATGCGGCTGGTTTGGTATTCAAACCTGGATCGGAGGTTTTGCATTGTATCAGATGTTTAAAATGTGGATTCCTGCATTGGTGACCTTACCTCAAATTTTTCCTGATTCATTCGGATTAGAAACAGGCCCTGCTATTTGTTTTTTACTTTTCTGGTTGTTGAATATGTGGGTTGTTTACCTGGGTGTTGAGAGCATAAAAAAATTGCTGGTATTCAAAGCTATCTTTTTACCACTGGCTGCTCTGGCCTTATTGTTCTGGGCCATCAATGCAGGCAACGGGTTGGGCCCGATACTGGATCAGCCCGCTAAATTAACCGGTCCCTCATTCTGGAATTATTTTTTTCCGGCACTAACAGGGATGGTTGGCTTTTGGGCTACTCTATCTTTAAATATCCCCGATTTTACACGCTATGCAAAAAGTCAGAAAGCGCAGATAAATGGACAGGTGATTGGCCTGCCACCTTCCATGACCTTATTTGCATTTATTGGTGTTGTAGTAACATCGGCTACATTCATTATTTACGGAGAAACCATTTGGGATCCGGTTGTATTGGCCGGTAAGTTTGAAAATAAGTTATTGGTGAGTATTGCAATGATCGCTGTTGCTATTTCAACATTGGCAACAAATATTGCAGCCAACATTGTTAGTCCGGCAAATGATTTTGCAAACCTTTCACCTAAAAAAATAAATTTCAGAACGGGTGGATATATTACCGGTGTTATTGGCATTCTGATCTTTCCCTGGAAATTAATTGCGGATCCCAATGGATATATTTTTACCTGGTTAATTGCCTATTCAAGCCTGCTTGGGCCTGTAGGAGGTATCATGATCGCTGATTATTATTTTATAAGAAAGCAACAGCTGGATGTTGATGATCTATATAGTCATAAAGGGATTTATGGATTTTGGAATGGATTTAATATAGCAGCCATCATTGCATTGCTGGTGGGCATTGTTCCAAACATACCGGGTTTTTTATTGCAGGTTAAACTGGTTTCAGCAAATGTATTCCCGGTATGGATATCAGACCTGTACCATTATGCCTGGTTTGTTGGTTTTTTTGTAAGTGGTTTTGTATATTTAATGATGATGAAGAAAAATATTACTCATCATCACAATTTGTGATGATGGATGTTAACTCATCACAAAATGTGATGAGCTGTGTTAAAAACATGAAATCACAAATTGTGGTATCATGTTTAAAAAATATTCAGAGGGTTACAATATTAAATTCAAAATATAACATCAGTTAAAGAACTTGTTTATGTCTATACTAATTAAGAACGCAAATATTATTGGTGCTGCAGATAATTATACCGGCGATATTTATATCCAGGGCGAAAGCATTGCAATGATTGGTAAAAATCTCGACATAAAAGCCGATAAAATAATTGACGCTACTGGTTTGCTGGCTTTCCCCGGTTGTATAGATCCGCATGTGCACCTGGAAATGCCTTTTATGGGCACCTTCAGCAGCGATAATTATGAGACCGGAACCCGTGCTGCCTTGCATGGTGGTACTACCACTGTTATAGATTTCATTTTGCAAAAACAAGGCAATTCTTTATACGATGCTTACAATGAATGGAGTGGCCGTGCCAATGGAAATGCTGTAGGTGATTACAGCTTTCACATGGCAGTAACAGACTTTAATGAAAACACCCGCAAAGAAATTGTTGATCTCATAGAAAAAGAAGGCATTACTTCTTTTAAAATATTTATGGCGTACAAAGGCGCATTGATGATTGATGATAAACAAATGGTGGGTTTGATGAATGAAGTAAAAGCACGTGGCGGAATGATTACTGTTCATGCAACCAATGGCGACATGATTGATTTTCTGATTGCAAAAAACAGGGCCGATGGAAACCTGGCACCAATCTATCATTATTTATCGCAACCCGAAATAACAGAGGCGGAAGCATCCGAACGGTTTGCATCTATTGCAGGATACACAGGCTGCCCCGGCTACATTGTGCATATGACCTGCGAAGGCGCATTAAATGCAGTGCGTAACAACAACAGCCACAATCAAAAAGTATTTGCAGAAACCTGCATTCAATATTTATTACTGGATGCTTCTTTATACGAACAGAATTTTGAAGCCGCTAAATGGGTGATGAGTCCCCCATTACGGGAGAAGAAAGACCAGGAAGCTTTGTGGGCCGGTATCAACCAGGGATTGATACAGGTGGTAGCAACTGATCATTGTCCGTTTAAATGGGAACAGAAATTAATGGGCAAGGATGATTTTTCTAAAATACCAAATGGCCATCCGGCCATTGAGCATCGTGTGGAATTATTATACAGCGAAGGGGTGAAAAAAGGTAGAATAACCATCAATAAATTTGTAGAACTATTATCAACAAATCCTGCAAAGATATTTGGTATGTTCCCCCAGAAGGGCTGCATCGCACCGGGTTCTGATGCTGATATTGTTTTGTTCGATCCAAATGAAGAACATACCATCAGCGCAGCAACCCATCACATGAACACAGATTATTCTGCTTATGAAGGATGGCAGGTGACCGGTAAAGTAAAAACAGTTTTACTGAGAGGAAGAGTAGCAATTGATAATAATGAATGTAAGATCGAGAAAGGATATGGTAATTTTATAATGCGCAAAAAAGTGATACAAAACATTTAGTCAACCTAAGTTTCCTTAATTCCTAAAAATATTGGTCCTTAAAAATTTGGTATGAAATTGATCATTTTGTTACTGCTACCCTTCAAACTTTACTCACAAAGCACAATACTTTTCCAAGACGTAAATATCATTGCTACAAAAAAGAAGACATAAACAGAATGCTAATCCATATTCACTCAGTAAAAAGAAACAGAATGCTTCAGGTGCAAGGTTTTACCAGATTAAAAATAAAAGGAGCAACTTTAATAAGTTTATAAAAAAAGAATGTCATTTGGAATAAAATATTTAATAAAAAATAATACAAGGCTGCAAAAACAATATTTTAAATGTTGATTACAATTGTTATGAAGGATGGGAAGTAACAGGGAAAAAAGTATAACTTTCTTAATAACTCAATCAATTAAATTATTTAAACATGAATAAAAAAATTTTCTTTATAACATTTATGTTATTTGCTGGCCTTGCCAATGCCCAAACATTTCGCATTCAAATTTCTGCTGAATTAAAACAGGCCGTGCTGGATGGAAGGCTGCTCTTATTGATTTCCGCTAACAACAATAAAGAACCGAGATTTCAAATAAGTGATGCTACCAATACCCAAATGGTTTTTGGCAAGGATATAGAAAACTGGCAAATCGGTACATCTCAATTGATTAGTGAGGATGCATTCGGATACCCCGTGGAAAGGATAAGCAATATTCCTGCAGGCGATTATTATGTACAGGCTTTAATGCACAAGTATGAAACCTTTAAATTAAAAACCGGCCACACCGTTAAGTTACCCATTGACAGAGGCGAGGGCCAGCACTGGAATGAAGCACCGGGAAATATTTATTCTACCCCAGTAAAAATTCATTTTGACTCAAAAGCCTCAAACGAAATATCCATTACCATTGATAAAATTATTCCTCCCATCAAGGAGCCTGATGACACGAAGTATATTAAGCATATAAAAATACAAAGCAAGTTACTCACCGAATTTTGGGGAAGGCCTATGTACATTGGTGCACATGTACTTTTACCAGAAGGTTTCGATAGCCATCCAACTACAAAATATCCGCTGGCTGTTTTTCATGGGCATTTTCCTGCTGACTTTGGTGGATTTCGCACCACCCCACCCGATGCAAATTTAAAGCCTGATACCAGCGACCGTTTTAAAATTACAGGATATAACAAAATTCAACAGCAAGAAGAATATGATTTTTATAAACAATGGACTGGTCCGGGCTTTCCAAGAGTGATAGCTGTAGAAATACAGCATGCCAATCCATATTACGATGATTCTTATGCCGTCAACTCTGCCAACTTAGGTCCGTACGGCGATGCCATTACATATGAACTTATTCCCGTAATAGAAAAACGTTTTCGTGGTATTGGACAAGGCTGGGCAAGATTTCTTTATGGTGGATCAACGGGCGGATGGGAAGCACTGGCCGTGCAGGTTTTTTACCCGGATGAATACAATGGTAGTTATGCGGCTTGCCCGGATCCTATAGATTTTCATCATTACGTTACGGTTGATATTTATAATGATAAGAATGCCTATTATGTAAAAAGTGATTTCAAAAACTTACAACGTCCCGGTCATAGAAATTATCTTGGTCATGTTAGTGCAACTGTTAGAGAAATGAATCATCGGGAACTTGCATTGGGAACACGAAGTAGAAGTGGTGATCAGTTTGATATTTGGGAAGCTGTCTTCTCACCTATGGATACTGATGGTTATCCCAAACGTATTTATGATAAATATACAGGTGCAATTGATACATCCGTTGCCAGGTATTGGCGGGATAACTACGACCTTACACATATTATTAAAAGAGACTGGTTAAAGCTGGGTGATAAGCTAAAAGGAAAAATTCATATTTACGTAGGCGATATGGATAATTATTATTTGAATAATGCTGTTTATACCGCTGAAGACATGTTAAAAAAGTTGAGCAGTCCTTCGTGCAATTGCGAGGTAACTTATGGCGACCGGGCCGAACATTGCTGGAACGGAGATCCTACACTACCAAATTATATCACCCGCCTTCGTTACAACCAAATGTTTATTAAAAAATGGGCTGAAGAAATAAAAACAAGATCACCGAAAAATGCCGATCTTAAATCATGGAGATATTAGATGCAGTACCCGCAACATTTCTTTAAACATAAATTTTAACAAACAAATAAATATACATATGCCACGAATAATAAAATCCGGACTCATTCAAATGAGCCTTCCCAAAACAGAAGGCGAAGGAACGATAAAAGAAATTGTAGACGCCATGCTGCAAAAACATATTCCGTTGATAGAAGAAGCCGGTAAGCAAGGGGTGCAGATACTTTGCCTGCAGGAAATCTTTAATACACCTTATTTCTGCCCAGGGCAGGATAAGAAGTGGTACGAAAGTGCAGAATCAGTTCCGGGCCCCACCACCGACCTGATGGCAACCTATGCAAAGAAGTACAATATGGTGATCATTGTTCCCATTTATGAAAAAGAGCAGGCGGGGGTTTTATATAATACTGCTGCAGTCATTGATGCAGACGGAACTTATTTAGGCAAGTACCGCAAAAATCATATTCCGCATACCAGTGGCTTTTGGGAAAAGTTTTTCTTTAAGCCCGGAAACCTTGGCTACCCTGTGTTTCAGACAAAGTATGCTAAAGTAGGTGTGTACATTTGTTACGACCGGCATTTTCCCGATGGTGCAAGATGTTTGGGGTTGAATGGTGCTGAGATCGTTTATAATCCTTCGGCAACTGTTGCAGGCTTATCACAATATTTATGGAAGCTGGAACAACCTGCTCATGCGGCAGCCAACGGTTATTTCATGGGCTGTATCAACCGTGTTGGGGAAGAAAAACCCTGGAACCTCGGCAAGTTTTATGGCAGCAGTTATTTTGTTGATCCCCGCGGACAAATATTTGCGCAGGCCAGCGAAGACAATGATGAATTATTGGTAGCTGAATTTGACCTGGATATGATAGAAGAGGTAAGAAGTGTGTGGCAGTTCTTCAGGGATAGAAGGCCCGAGACTTATGGGAAGCTGACGGAGTTATAAGAGCCCCTTCCTTGAACTTCGTTCGTTCCATTAACATGGAATCCCGGAGGGGAAGAGAAATGGAGACGATTAAAGCGAAGAACATTTAACATTAAAAACAAGGTCTGATTCCGCATACTGCCCATTCGAGTTCCCTCTCCCCGGGAGAGGGGTTGGGGAGAGGCTGAAAAAATTCAAAAATGATCCAAAGCAATAAATTATCTGACCAACAATACGCCGAAAACTTCAGCGATATTCATCCGCCCTTTGAAACAAAGGATGCAGCATTGGTGGAAGCCAACCGCTGCCTGTTTTGTTATGATGCGCCTTGTATGAAAAGTTGTCCTACCAGTATTGATGTTCCCAAATTTATCAAACAGATCGCTACAGAAAATATTAAGGGTTCGGCACATACCATTTTGGTAAGCAATATTATGGGTGCTGGTTGCAGCAGGGTTTGCCCCGTAGAAAAATTATGTGAAGGCGCCTGTGTTTATAATTTTTTAGAAGAAACACCCATTGCTATTGCAAAACTCCAAAGGTATTCAACAGAAATTGCTATGCAGAAGAACTGGCAATTGTTTGAGCGTAAAGAGATTCCTCCGGGCGTAGGGACAAAAAAAATCGCCATTGTTGGTGCCGGACCTGCCGGTTTGAGTTGTGCTCATGTATTGGCAAGAGAAGGAATTGATGTGACGATATTTGAGAAAGAAGCAAAGGGTGGGGGATTGATGACCTATGGTATTGCTGCTTATAAAGTAACGCCGCAGTTTTGCGAAGATGAAGTGAATTATATTTTAGCCATCGGCGGCATTGAAATAAAATATGGCCAGGAGTTGGGTAAGCATATTTCTTTGGTTGACCTGCAGAAAAATTATGATGCAGTGTATTTGGGTATTGGTGTGGGTTTAGCAAGGCAATTAGATATACCTGGTGAAGAACTATCAGGAGTAGAAGATGCGATCACATTCATTTATAATATACGTGACAAAGGATTTGAACAAGTACCTGTTGGTGACAAGGTAGCAGTTATAGGGATGGGCATGACAGCCATTGATGCCGCTACCCAGGCCAAACGGCTGGGTGCAAAAGAAGTTACCATGCTGTACCGTAGAACCCAGGAAGAAATGCCCTGTACCCAACACGAACTGGATATTGCTATGCTTGATGGTTGTAAGATCATATGGCTTGCTGCCCCTAAGGAAATAAGTGGAACTGATGGTAAAGCAACTGAACTGGTTTGCAGTATCATGAAACTTGGTGAACCGGATGAAAGTGGCAGGAGAAGCCCCGTTGATACCGGTGAAACATTTTCTTTACCCGTTGATATGGTGATAAAGGCAGCGGGGCAAATGCCATTTGAAAAATTAATAATTGATAATGGGATAATGGATAATAAAGGGAAAGTTATTATCAGTAACAATGAAACAAACATCAGAGGTGTTTTTGCGGGTGGCGACTGTGTAAATGGAGGAAAAGAAGTGGTGGATGCAGTGCAGGCAGGTAAAGAGGGAGCGGCCTCCATATTATCATATCTTGGAATTAAAAATTAAAAATTAAAAATGGGGGGCCATTCTTAATTTTTCATTTTTCATTTTTAATTAAAATCAAATGGCAAATATCAATTCAAATTTTCTCGGAATAAAGTCACCAAATCCTTTTTGGCTGGCCAGTGCCCCGCCTACCGATAAAAAGATAAATGTACTCCGTGCTTTTGAAGCAGGCTGGGGAGGTGTTGTATGGAAAACATTGGGCAGCCAGGTTAAAAATGTTTCATCACGTTATTCGGCTTTAAATTTTGGCTCAAAAAAAATGATGGGGTTTAATAATATTGAACTCATTAGTGACCGCCCTTTAGATCTTAATTTAAAAGAAATAGCAGAATGTCTTAAGCTGTTTCCCGACCGTGCAATGATCGTTTCGCTTATGGCGGATAATGATAAGCAAAGCTGGCATGAACTAATAAAAAAAGTAGAGGATACCGGTGCTCATGGACTGGAATTGAATTTTGGTTGTCCGCATGGCATGACGGAAAGGGGCATGGGCGCTGCGGTGGGCCAGGATCCGGAAATTGCGAGGATGGTAGTAGAGTGGGTGATGGAAGCGGCACATATTCCTGTGATAACAAAACTTACGCCCAATGTACATTCGGTGGTACCAACCGGAAAAGCTGTTGTTGAAGCCGGCACCAATGCATTGTCATTAATAAATACCATTCAATCTATTACGGGTATCGACCTGGATACCCTTGTACCTAATCCCTATGTTGCAGGTAAATCTGTTTTTGGAGGTTATTGCGGGCCGGCAGTAAAACCTATTGCATTAAAAATGTTGACTACCATTGCACAAAACCCGGTCACTTCCAAAGTTCCCGTCTCTGGTATTGGCGGTGTAAGTACCTGGAAGGATGCAGTGGAATTCCTGTTATTGGGAGCAAGTAATGTACAGGTTTGTACCGCTGCAATGAACCATGGTTTCAGGATAGTGGAAGATATGTGTGAAGGGATGAATAACTGGATGGATGAAAAGGGATTTAAAACACTGGATGATTTTATAGGAAAGTCAGTTGAGAAAATTACCCATTGGGAAGACCTTGATATTAACTACCACCATATCGCTAATATCCACCAGGATAAATGTATTCACTGCGGCCTCTGTTATATTGCGTGTGAAGATGGATCGCATCAATCTATTAATCTGGAATATGGCAAACCTTACAACACGTATACTATTAAAGAAGATGAATGCGTAGGTTGTAATTTGTGCCAGCTTGTTTGCCCTGTAATTGATTGTATTACTATGGAAGAGCACCGCGTTGCTCCTGAATACCTCAACTGGATAGATTTTCAAAGAAAGGGAATCCCGCTTAATGATCATTAGTGATATACAGAAGTCATTAAATTATTTTCTCTTATTGTATCCCTTTGAAAACCACCCCACTACTATTTTTTGGGATCGTTAGTTTTACACTAAACACCGACTGGGCAAGGGCTTACCTGTTTTATCCGTTAAAAAAATATATATTTGTTGAACGGATCAGCAGTATTGCACCAAAATTTAAACTAACATGCATGAGCGTAAAAATTTTACTACTTCTACTTATTTCGTTTTCAGCATTTCAAAGAACTTATTCTCAAACCGATATAGATGGGCTAATGATGCAAAAAAATTTTTTTTGCGTTGGGCCAACTGCGGGTTACAGCAGTTGGAAGAATTACTGGGAAGGAACTTTAAAAAGAGAGAATCTGAATCTGGGTAGGGTTTCCACTACCAATTTTATGGTTATGGGAAATTACGGGATCACCAATAAACTGAATGTGCTTTTTGGTTTGCCTTATATTAAAACAAAAGCAAGTGCGGGGCAAATGGCCGGACAAAAGGGATTTCAGGACCTTTCGTTATTTGTAAAATGGGTAGGATATGAAAAGCGTGTTTACAAAGGCGACCTGCAGGCGATCCTGGTAGCAGGATACTCCACACCTGTATCTAATTATTCCCCGGATATTTTGCCACTTTCAATTGGCCTTCACAGCAAAGCTGCAACCATACGTTTAATGGCCGATTACCAGCGTGGTCACTTATTTGGTACTGCATCCTGGGCGTATATAGTAAGAAGTAATGTTACACTTGACAGGTACACATATTATACAACTGAAATGCATTATAGCAACGAGGTAAGAATGCCGAACGCCTCTCAATTTAATTTCCGGCTGGGGTATAGAAGTGAAACCTGGGTAATTGAAGGCGTTGCAGATATTTGGAAAACGCTTGGAGGATTTGATATTCCACGTAATGGGATGCCTTTTGTAAGTAATGAAATGAATGCAACGAAGATCGTCCTTAATGTAAAATACGAAGCCCCGTTTGTAAATGGTCTTTCCATTGTAGCCAATGGCAATACAACGGTTGCCGGACGGAACGTAGGTCGGGCTACCGGTTTTAATGCCGGCGTATTTTATATTTTTGATTTCGGGAATAAAAAGGAAAAAGAAAAGAAGACAACCAGTCAATTTCAAACTAAATAAAACATGAAAAAAATATTTTTACATATTTCAATTGGCGTTATCAGCAGTTTACTACTATTCAACTCATGTTCAAAAAGCATTGATGAAATGAATATGCAGTATCCAATGATCAACCCCGCAAGAGTTGATGCAAATGCCGGAACATGGAGGCCCATCCTGTTAACTGCTGCCAATGAATTTGTATGCCCGGCACCCATTGCTACAACATCACCTGACTATGTTATCCAGCTTAATGAAATAAAAAGTTTCCAATATCAATTAACAACAGAAGAAAAAAGACTCGTTGAATATTGGGGAGCAGGGGCCGTGTTGCGCTGGAACGAGATCATGCGGGAATTGGTAGCATTGCATAACCTGCCTCCTTACCAGAATCCCGATGGAACTTATCCTGCACCAAATCCCGGTAATCCACTGGCATACCCTACTTTTCCATTTGCCAATCCACCTTATGCTGCCAGGGCCTATGCATATTTAAGTACTGCACAATATGATGCATTGATCGCAGCATACTATTATAAGCAATTGTATAACCGTGCTGCCCCTTATGTTGTAGATGCAAATCTTCAAACACTCTTACCAAAATCTTCTTTGCCTTCTTATCCAAGTGAGGATGCTGCGGTGTATGCTGTATCGGTTGAATTACTAAAATTGTTATTTCCCGGCGACCAGGATTATATTAATCAGCGTGCGGAAGAACATAAAAGAGCAAGATTAATAAGTGGTGCTAATGTACGCAGCGACCTGGATGCGGGTGAAGCATTAGGTAAATTAGTGGCTACAAAATTTGTGGCAAGAGCAAGAACAGACAGAGCCGGAGCCGCAGGTGGTAACCCAACTATCTGGGCAAAATTAAAATCGGATTGTATAGCCAGGGGAGAAATTCCCTGGATTAGCCAGGAATCACCTGAGCGTCCGCCAATGTTACCCGTATATGGAGCTGTGAAAACATTTTTGTTTGACTCTCTGACCATGGTTAACAGCATTCGTCCGATAGCACCACCCTCTACAAGCTCACAACAATTTAAGAATGAGTTAGCGGAAGTATACCAGATTAGTAAAGATCTTACAAGAGAACAATTACGGATCTCTATTTTTTGGGCCGATGGCTTAAGGACCTATACGCCTCCGGGCCATTGGAATTATATTGCTGCCAATGAGTTTGCCCAACTGAATTTCAGTGAGCCAAGATGGGCACGCAACCTGGCCTTGCTGAATATGGCGATGATGGATGGGGGTGTAGCTTGCTGGGATGCTAAGAACCTGCACTTTAATCCACGTCCCTCACAAATGGACGCCCGTATAAAGACCCCGATAGGGTTACCTAATTTCCCAGCCTATATTTCAGGACATAGTACTTTTAGCGGTGCGGCCGCAACTGTATTGGGTTATATCGTTCCCTCAAAAACGCAGGGATACTTAAATATGGCCAGTGAAGCCTCCATCTCTCGTTTGTATGGCGGTATACATTACCGCAGTGATTGCGATGCGGGAATAACGACCGGGAAAAAAGTAGGTGCTTATGCAATAACACGTGGACGTAATGACGGAGCAGAATAATCCGGTGCCACTTGTGGATAATTTTGTGCAGAACAGGTGCAAAAACATGACCTAAAATATTTGGAGGTAAGGTATAACTAAATGTATCTTTATTGTCCAATTGAGCGGTTGAAAACTTTAAGAAGATGGAAGCAATTTATGATGGAAGTCCCTCAAAAGATGAAAGTCATCAAAGCGCAGAAGTCCTCAAAAAGATGGAAACCAATCAAGCGGGAAGCATCGGGTTAGTAAGATTACGGAGTAAGCAATTATAAAGTAAGGAACAAACTTGATGCTTTTTTATTTTTAATTTTTTGGAATATACATATATAAAGAGCCCGGATAAATTTATCCGGGCTCTTTATATAAAAGTCGTAAGAGATATTTTAAGCATCAACAGCTTTATGGATATCCCTGTAATTTTTTATTATGTCATGCGATTTTTTCAATTTGGCTTGTTGGTCAACTATTAACTGCCTGGTATCAGCATTTATTTCTGCATCCGAAGCAATAGCAGCCACATAGGCTTTCTGTGCGGCATCCTCACCAAATTCACATAATTCCAGCACCGATTGGCGGTCATGGCCTGTGAATGTAGTTTTTATATCCATCCATACACGGTAAAGTTTGCCGCTGTTAGTAGTACCATCTGCAGGTGTTCCACCCAATCCCGATACTAATGTAGAAAGTTCGGATGCATATTTACTGCTATCATTTGCCATATTTCGAAAAATAGCTTTCATATCCACATCCAAATCCTTTGTCTCTTCAATGGCTTTTTCATATCCATTTACCCTGTCATGATTTATTTCAATAAGGCCATTTAAGACTTCGATTAATTTTTCATTTGTTTCCATAATTATTTGTTTATAATTATTGTTCTAAAATTGTGCCAACAATTACAACACTAACTATTAAACCATGGGGAATAAATTCTACTAAAAGTACACGCAATATGAATATCGATCATCCCATTTTAAACCACTCCGGCCAGTGCCAGGCTTCTCTTACTTATCTTTTTATATTCCACATTTTCAATAATTGCATCCGGGCAAACTACCAAAGAGATCCCTTCCTGTTTCCACCAGTCTGTAACAGCTAATTTTTCTGCATGAATCACTCCTATGCACCAGCTATGTTTAAATTCATTATGCCATTCTTCGATCCATTCAAAACTATCCTTGTCGATCTTGCTGATCTCACCTGTACTGATAAATACCTTTAAATAAAAATCATTGCTCAGTTCTGTGTCTGTCTGGTGATAGATCTTTTTGTACTCATATTTATAATTGTAACCCAGCGCAGATATATCGCTCAGCACAGCAGAAGCTGTGGGAAAGGCCCCGGCACCCCTGCCTTTAAAAAAGTGCTCATCGGCAAATGTACTTTCGGTAGTAAGTGCATTAAATTCATTTTGCACATTGTACAGGTCGTCATTTTGTGTTACAAACTGCGGTAATACAAAGGTGGCCAGTTTACCGGAAGCTAATTTTTTGGCATTGGCTACCAGTTTTATACGGTATTTTTTTTCTTTGGCTACTACAGCATCAGCCAGTGAAATATTTTCAATACCGTTAAAAATAAAATCACTTGTCTTGGCAATTACACCAAATGAATGCGCCAGCAGGATGCTGAGTTTATTAGCCGCATCAAAGCCACCAATATCGAGTTTTGGATCGCTCTCGGCAAAACCAAGCTGCTGGGCAAGTGCCAGGGCTGTTTTAAACTCCAGTTGCTCTTCAAAGATCTTCGTGAGTATAAAATTGGTGGAGCCATTGACAATACCCCGAATTGATTTTAGAAGGTCATTGTCATAATATTCTTCCAGGTTGCGAACGATGGGCATGCTGGCACAGCAGGCGGCTTCGTATAAAAATGGGGTGTTGTGTTGCTGCTGCAGTTGCAACAATTCCTCAAAATGTTCAGCGATCATTTTCTTGTTGGCGCTTACAACAGCTTTGCCTTTTTGTAAAGCGGTTCTTACAATTTCAAAAGCTGCATCTGCATCATCAATAAGTTCTACAACTACATTAATGCTTTCATCGTTAAGGATGGTATTTGCATCAGTAGAAAAGTTTTCAGCAGCAATGCTTCTTTTCTTTACGGGATCTTTTATTACTATTTTTTTTATCGATGCCTGTAGGGTAGGTGTTGTATGCAGCACATCGTATAAACCTTTACCTACTACGCCGAAGCCGAAGAGGCCAATATTTAGTTGTTTGTTTGACATGATTCGTGATTTATAAAAGCTGTCAGCCTTGAGCTTGTCGAAGGAGGAATTGTATTAGATGTAACCCGCCTTCGACAAGCTCAGGCTGACACAGTTTAATTTTACAGATATTTTTTATGCACTAATGCTCGTAACAAAACTTTCTTTTTCCTTTTCAAGTTTGCAAAATGCCTGTTCCAAATCAGCTACCAGGTCTTCCACTTCTTCAAGCCCTACGCTAAGCCGGATGAGGCTATCAGCAACACCTGCTGCCCTGCGTCTTTTGGCAGGAATACTTTTGTGCGTCATTTGTGCCGGGTGGCAAAGCAGGCTTTTTACACCGCCTAAGCTTTCGGCAAGCTTAAAGTATTGGGTGCCGGTTACAAATGCGGTTGCAGCATTTTCAGTATCGTTCTTTAAAGTAAAGGACACGATGCCACCAAAACCCTTGCTTTGTTTCTTAGCGATGTCGTGATTAAGATGTGTTTTCAGGCCCGGATAAAATACTTTATCAACCGCGGGGTTTGTTTCCAGGTATTCGGCAACCACCTGTGCATTGCGGCAATGCTGTTGCACACGAAGGTGGAGGGTTTCAATGCCCCGGATAACCAGCCAGCTATCGAATGGTGCCAGTATTGCACCACTTGCATTCTGTATGAATTTTATCTTTTCCCCCAGCGCTACGTCTTTGGCTACAACAAGTCCGGCAATAAGGTCACTGTGTCCACCCAGGTATTTTGTGGCGCTGTGGATCACAAGATCAGCTCCCAGCGATAGAGGCTGTTGTAAGGCGGGTGATGCAAAAGTATTATCCACGCAAAGTAAACAGGCATTGGCTTTTGCAATTTTTGCAATGGCTTCAATATCGCTCACCTTGAGGGTGGGGTTGGTTGGTGTTTCCAGCCAGATCAGTTTTGTTTTTGGAGTGATTGCATTAAAAACATTCGCAGCATCTGTGGTATCAACATAGTTTATGGTAATACCAAATTTTTCATAGATATGGGTAAAGAGCCGGAATGCACCACCATAGATATCGTCCACAGCAAGGATCTCATCGCCCGACTTTAATAATTTAACTACAGCATCAATGGCCGCAAGCCCACTGCCGAAGGCGATACCAACAGTTCCTTTTTCAAGTTGTGCAATGATGGTTTCCAAAGTTCCCCGGGTTGGATTATTGCTGCGGGCATAATCATAACCTTTGTTTACACCAGGTGCATCCTGCACATAAGTACTGGTTTGATAAATAGGTACGCTGATGGCTCCGGTTAATGGGTCTACGGGAATGCTGTGGATCAATTCTGTTGCGTTGCTCATTGTTGTTGGTTTTAGGCCCCCTCCATCTCCTCCGCCAACAGGCGGAGAGGGAAAAGGACAGTAATTAAATAGTGTTAAACAGGTTCTGTTTAATCACTTAACAAGTGAGCAACCTTACCGGGAGAGCATAAAAAAAGCTCACCCGGTAAATCAGATGAGCTTTTAAATATTTTGAAGTATTTTTTTAAGCTTTGGATCTGACTTATCTGTCCCGATCTTAATCGGGATGGAATTGGCACCTTTCTCTATTGTCATCCTGAGCTTGTCGAAGGATAAAAATAAAGTAGGTTGTCAAGGTTTCATCGGGCCATTACCCTCTACCTTTCTTGATAAGTGATATAAAAGAACTGGTGTAAAGATAATGGGGAATGTTTTAAAACTCCAAATAAAATTCTATAAATATTTTTTTTGAAGCCAGAAAGCTTTTGTAGTAAAGGAGTTTAGGAAAAAAATTATTTTATATTTTTCCTCATCCATTCTTCCTGGGAACCGGCAGATTGCTCAATACTCACCTGCTCAGCAATTTTTTCCTGGCCTTTAATGATGGATTTGGAAACCATGTTGTGTTCAATAACTTCCTCTTCCTTCATTCCTAACATTTTCATGAGCGGTATCAGTTTTTCGCTGCCAAAATGTTTGAACAAAGGTTCATCAAGGGAGCTGTAAACAATTATGTTTTTAGCTCCCCAGTTCTTTACCAGGTCCATTTCCTTTTCATGCAGTGGATAGTGTTCAACAAAAACCGGGGTTTTATTTACCAGTTTGGATGCATGCACATGGTGGACATCGGTAATGCGGCTTTCATCAAGTCCCTGTTGTTTAAAAAATTCCCTGAACTTAGCTGCGGTATCTGCAAACCAACAAATGAATATGAGTCCGGGGTCTTTTGTCGCTGAGTCTGCACAGGCCTTCATTTTAGCAGTAGTGCTCACATAAGCCTTGTCAACAAAAAGATGGTTACCTGCATTGTCATCTTTCTTTCCAAATAAATTAAAAAGCATACCAATAATTGAACGGCAAATTTACATAACAAAGTAGCTCTTAACAAACGAACATTTATTTTGTTTGTATCTTTATTACAAGTAAATACATATGGCGAAAGTTAAAAAAGGATCTACAGAAGCGATAGTTGATACAAATTTTATTGAGGTATTCGGGGCAAGAGAACACAACCTGAAAAATATTGATATTAAAATTCCCAAGAATAAACTGGTGGTTTTTACCGGGGTGAGTGGCAGTGGTAAATCTTCACTTGCATTTGATACCATTTATAATGAAGGCCAGCGCCGCTACATGGAAAGCTTCAGTGCGTATGCCCGCCAGTTTGTAGGTGATATGGAGCGTCCGGATGTAGATAAGATCACCGGCCTTTCTCCTGTTATCTCCATCGAACAAAAGACTACCAATAAAAACCCACGCAGTACCGTTGGTACGATTACAGAGATCTATGATTTCCTGCGGTTACTATATGCAAGGGTGGGAGAGGCTTATAGTTACAACACCGGCAAAAAAATGATCAAGTTCAGCGAGGAAGAGATTGTAAGTAACATCTTTGAAAGATTTGAAGACAAAAAGATAAGTTTACTGGCCCCATTGGTAAGAGGAAGAAAGGGACATTACCGGGAGCTTTTTGAAGACATCCGCAAGAAGGGATATTTAAAAGTAAGGGTTGATGGAGAAGTGATGGACCTTAAACCAAGAATGCAGTTAGACCGCTATAAAATCCATGATATAGAAGTGGTGGTTGACAGGCTGGCTGTAAATGATGAAATGAGATTCAGGTTAAGCCAGAGTGTTCAGAAAACTTTACAACTGGGCAAGGACTTGATGTTTGTTGACCCAGCCCCCCCACCCCCCAAGGGGGGAGAAAGGCAGCACCCTGAAAATGAAATGGACATTGCAAATTTTCTGGGTGTTCAAACTCCCCCCAAAGTGGGTGGGGGGGCTATGTATAGCAAGCAACTGATGTGCGATGAAACGGGCATCAGTTACGAAGAGCCATCACCGAATGCATTTTCTTTTAATTCTCCATATGGTGCATGCCCTGTTTGCAAAGGACTGGGTAATGTTTTTACTATTGATATGGATGAGGTATTGCCTGATACTGCTATTTCAGTAAGTGAAGGTGCTATTGCTCCATTGGGTGAAGAGCGTGATGCCAGTGTGTTTCAGCAGGTGGTGCAGTTTGCTAAAAAGCATAAGATAAAATTAGACAAACCTGTCAGGGACCTTCCTGCAGCGCAGCTCGACCTGCTGCTGTATGGCGACCAGGCTATTAGCCCTGCCCTTGAGCTGGATATGAGCGATGAATCCGTTCCTGAAGTTTTTACAGGATCTTACGAAGGAATAGTGCCTATGCTTAAGCGTTGGTTCTCCTCTTCTCAAAGTTCTGAAATGCTGAGAGGCTGGGTTGAAAAATATATGGAGCTGGCTCCCTGCACGGCATGTAATGGTACAAGATTAAAAAAGGAAAGCCTTTGGTTCAAAATTGATAATAGGAATATTGCAGAGCTCAGTAATTTGAACCTGGATAACCTGGCTGCCTGGTTTGATGGTGTTGAATTAAGATTAAGCAATAAACAAAACGCCATTGCCAAGGATGTTTTAAAAGAGATCAGGGAAAGATTGCAATTCTTACTGGATGTTGGGCTTACCTATCTTTCTTTGAATCGTTCTTCTAAAAGCCTTAGTGGGGGAGAATCACAGCGCATCAGGCTGGCTACACAGATCGGATCTCAATTACAGGGCATCACTTATATTTTAGATGAGCCTAGTATTGGTTTACATCAAAGAGATAATCAACGGTTGATCTCAGCATTGCAAAATCTGCGAGATATCGGTAACAGTGTTTTAGTTGTGGAGCATGATAAGGATATCATGTTGGCTTCCGATTACCTCATTGATATTGGCCCCAAGGCTGGAAAGTATGGAGGAGAGATCGTAGCGATGGGAACCCCGCAAACCATCCTGGATTCCAATTCAGAAACAGCCCAGTATTTATTAGGCACAAAAAGTATTGAAGTGCCTAAAGAAAGAAGGAAAGGTAATGGAAAATTCATAGAGCTGAAAGGTGTAAGCGGTAACAACCTGCAGGAAGTGAATGTAAAATTCCCATTGGGTAAATTGATATTGGTGACCGGGGTTAGCGGTAGTGGTAAATCTACTTTGATCAACGAAACCTTGTATCCCCTGCTCAGTAAGTTCTGCTATAATTCAAAAGCAAATCCCCTGCCTTATAAAACAATAAAGGGATTGGAGCTTATCGATAAAGTTATAGAGATCGATCAAAGCCCCATCGGCCGAACACCAAGAAGTAACCCTGCAACTTACTGTGGGTTCTTTACTGATATACGTACATTATTTGCCATGGTGCCCGAAGCGAAGATACGTGGCTATAAAGCCGGCCGTTTCTCATTCAATGTAAAAAGCGGCAGGTGCGATGTTTGCGAAGGCGGTGGCATGCGTGTTATTGAAATGAATTTTTTACCTGATGTACATGTGCATTGCGAAAAATGTAATGGCCGCAGGTATAACAGGGAAACCCTGGAGATCCGATACAAAGGAAAATCTATCAGCGATGTGCTGGATATGACCGTAGATGAAGCCGTGGAATTTTTCCAGGCGGTACCCTTCATCTATCGTAAAGTAAAAGTATTGCAGGACGTTGGGCTGGGCTATATCAACCTTGGACAAAGCGCTGTTACATTGAGCGGCGGCGAGGCACAGCGGGTAAAACTATCTACTGAGCTGGGTAAAAAAGATACGGGCAAAACCTTTTACATATTGGATGAACCTACAACCGGCCTTCATTTTCAGGATATACAACATTTACTGGAAGTGCTCAATAAACTTGTTGACAGGGGAAATACGGTGCTGGTGATCGAACACAATATGGATGTTATAAAAGTGGCTGATCACATTATTGATATTGGCCCGGAAGGAGGTGATGGGGGAGGGCTTGTATTATTTGAAGGCGTGCCGGAAGACCTGGTGAAAGTAAAGGGAAGTTTTACGGGAAATTTTTTGCAGGTAGAGCTATAAAAAATGATCCGTCCCGCCTCAGGCGGGACGGATCATTCAATTTGTATAAGTGTAAAAGATATCAACGAAATTTGAAAGTTGTGGTTTCAGGGGTAATCTTCAGACATTAACATATCCGTAGCTCCTCTTTGGGGTTAAACTTCTGTTGTATCGCGATACACTTAAAGAGTTAAGTGTTTGGTTATTTGAATAATTGTATTGCGATCACAAGGCATGTAGCAAAAAGCATGATCGCTTTGAACGAGCCGGGATTGTTAAGTTGAAAATTGTTACTCATAAGATTTGGTTTAGCATTTTTAATATACAACGGGGCATTTGGTTTGTTTTGCAGCTCTCCTTGCAAAAGAGCTTTCATAGATCGGTCCAAGTCGGATACCAATTTTCATTACCAGTGTAATATAGGTATCTCCATCCTTGCTATCCCCCCTTTGCGTTCCTGCCGGGTACCTGGTCATGCCCGGGTAAATAATACCAATTGACTTGTCGGATAACTGGGTAGCAAGTGCGGCATCCTGGGCTGACATATATTTATTGTAAATATTTGGATCAACATAGGACTTACTTACATCATCAATATAATCGGTAAAGGTTTTTCTATACAACATTTCGGCGCTTAAATTAAAACGGTCCGAAACAAAATATTTCAATCCAGCACCTAAGGGAATATTTATCTGTGTTAATTTATAAGGTTTGCTATGGGGATATTCAGCCATCCCCTGGCCTTCCAAACGAAGGGGCTGCAGGTTATACCATGTTTTGTCTCCATTGGCATTGGTAATACTTCCTTTTGGGTTAAAATGAAAAACACCAATACCCGCCAGTCCATAAGGCCTGAGTCTTGGCTCGTAGTCGGAGTTCCTGAACAGCCACATAGTTGGAAAGATCTCCAGGGCTAAGTAACCTTCCCAAACTGTTGTCTTAAAATCGAGGTTACGTTGTTTGCGCCACAATTCATTTATACCCGTGGTGTTAATGATATCGTCGCTTCCTTCCAGGTAGGTCATATCAACAGCCAACCTTAAACCAACCCAATTCTTAGGGTACATGGTCACAAAAACACCTTTCATTAATTTTGTAAATTCGAAATTGAGATCCTTTACGCCATTGGTTCCTTTACCCGAATTACCGCCAAGATCGCCTAAGAAAACACTGGGGCCGAAGTTAAACCCAACTTCCCATTTGGTTTTTTCACCAAAAAGTAATGATTGTGCGTATGATTGAGTGAAAATGGTGAAGCAGATCAACAGCAGTATCGCATGTTTTCCCACAAGTTTGTGTAAAAATGGCTTCATTAGATTAGTCTTTCTATTATTGGATAATTGGAGTGGTTTAAAACTACACCTGGTTTGGGTAAAATTTATGAACCACAGGTTTAAAAACGGCAAACCGTTCATGTTATTGCCTGAGTACCTGAATTATTTATTTAAGATCATTTCTATATGAGGAATACCATCTTCCAGGTATGCTGAGCTGCTTTGGGTAAAACCCAGTGAGGAGTAGAATTGGGTAAGATAAACCTGGGCACCAATCCTAATGTTGCTGCAGTTAAATGTACGGAAAGTCAACTCTATACTTTTTTTCATTAATGTTCGCCCTGCTCCGGTATTTCGATATGCCGGTGAGCTAACAACACGGCCAATGCTTGCTTCAGGGTATGAAATGCCGGGAGGGATAAGGCGGGTATAAGCAACCAGCTTTGAGCCATCAAACCCACAAAAATGCAGGGATGCCTGGTCTTTGTCATCTGCATCCTGGTAAACACAGTTTTGCTCTACTACAAATACTTCATTTCTTAACTGCATAATGGCATAAAGTTCCGCAGCTGAGAGTTCAGCAAATCTTTTTAATATCCAGGTTAATTGCATAAGCCCCCTCTTTCTCCCCCGAAGGAGGAGAAAATTTTGAAGAAAAAAGCGAAGATGATGTTTTGCATAAGAAATAATTTTTAAAATTAAAAGTTGCCCCCTTCGAGTTCCCTCTCTTTTGGAGTTCCTTGCAAAGGAACGAGCGTAGCTCGTTGGGGTGAGGCCTTAAAACCCTTTATTTACATTTTCCATTTTATATAACATGACTTCAGCAATGGTCTTTGCCCGTGCTTTTGCCAGGGAAGCAGTTTTACCCTCAAATGATTCATCCACGGCGACATTGAATAAATTTAACCAACTTTTAAAATGTTCTTTTTGCAAAGGCAATTTTTTATTAAGATCATAATGAACTTCCATTGCATTTTTTTTATAAACCGGGTTATCCAATAAGATGGTCTCCCAAAAATCAACAATTACCGGAATATGAGTATCCCAATCCATATGAACAACTTCGGTAAATATGAAGCCAATAGTAGCATCAGCTTTTACCTTTTTGTAAAACTCCACAATGAATTTTTCAATATCAGCCCTGCTGGTAATATCCGGTTTCAAATTCTTACTTTATGGTTGGATCAGGTTTCATACAAAATAAAAAGCCTGCCCGTTTATTCGTGAGCAGGCTCTTTATCTTCAAAGATATTTATTGAACATTCGCAGTTAAAAAAACCTGTATCTTATTAAATGCATCTGTATTGGTTGCTACGTCCCAGCCCCCATGGCCAAGGAAAGGGTAAAGTACATATTGATTTACAACATTGGCAGTAGTTAATTTGGTGATTAATGCCTGCGATTGTGTTGTAGCATTTACAAGTGCGTCAAATCCTCCCTGTAAAACAATTGTAGGACAGGCGTTTGCAGCAGTAGCATATGTTATGGGGCTTGACTGCTGATACATGGGCAGGTTCGTTGTAGGTGTGCCATTCAACAGCAGTGCAAGGGATGCAGGTGAATATGTGCCGGGATTATTGTACATGTCTAGCATATCAGTTGGGCCAAAAAAATCAACCACCGCTTTTATCTTTACAGGGGCTGGATATTTGTATGCGTGCAACAGGGCAAGATGTGCTCCTGCGCTTGCCCCCATCATTACAAACTTATCACTTACAAGGTAGTTGGCACGATTGCCATAGATATAACCAACGGCCGCTTTTACATCGTTTTCCTGGGTTGGAAATTGATTGATGTTTGGCAAGGCTCCCAGGCGGTAATTGATATTGAAAATGGCATAATCGGGAATCCTCTTTTTCAGAGTATCGATGATGTCCTGTGTAAAATCAGTTTTGTCACCAGATACCCAACCGCCGCCATGTACCAGAATTAAAACCTTAGTGGCAGCAGTAGTTCTGCCGGCTGGTAAATAAATGTCCATTTTATGCTTGGGGTCGCTGCCATAAGATTCGTTAGTGATCACTTTAGCAGCAACTGTACTGCCTCCTCCATTGTCATCGCTCTTATTGCAGGATGAAAAAAA
The DNA here is from genome assembly GCA_046596255.1 of Ferruginibacter sp. Classification (GTDB taxonomy): domain Bacteria; phylum Bacteroidota; class Bacteroidia; order Chitinophagales; family Chitinophagaceae; genus Ferruginibacter. Next base: position 78,216 of record JBKJMZ010000141.1, read on the forward strand.
CAGGATCGCTAAAAAAGGTAAAAGAATTTTTATTCTCATATAAAGTTTTTAAAGTATTAAAAATACGGAATATTAATTTGTTATGCAATTTTTTGCATAAGCGTAAGTTTTTTATAAATACTCTCTTCAGTTTTTATCAGATCAAAATGATTACCCCGCTCTGCGATCCTTCCATCCTGCAGTATCAGGATCTCATCAGCTTCCTGTATTGTACTTAAACGATGGGCAATAACTAATGTTGTGCGGCCTTCCATAAGGTTGTTCAGTGCATCCTGTACAGATCTTTCAGATTCGGTATCCAGGGCTGAAGTAGCCTCATCTAAAATTAAGATGGCGGGATTTTTAAAAATAGCCCTTGCAATACTGATACGCTGGCGCTGCCCACCAGATAAGCGTATGCCCCTGTCGCCGATATTGGTTTGGTAGCCATCTTCGGTATCCATGATAAAATCATGTGCATTTGCAATTTTAGCTGCCCTCATCACTTGTTCTTCGCTGGCGTCTGGTTTGCCCAGCGCAATATTATTAAAGATAGAGTCATTAAATAAGATGATATCCTGGGTTACAAAACTCATCTGGCTTCTTAAAGATTCCATGGTATATTCCTTTATATCCTTTCCATCTATACTGATGCTGCCGGCAGATACATCATAGAACCTGGGCAAGAGGTCAGCAATAGTTGATTTACCAACGCCTGAAGGCCCAACCAGTGCAACCGTTTTACCTTTTTTTATGCTGAAGCTGATGTTATTTAACACCAACTTATCGGAATAGCCAAAGCAAACATCTTTAAATTCAACCCGGTGGTTAAATGCTTTTAAAATTATAGCATTGGGTGCATCCGCAACTTCTATTTTGGTATCCAATATCTCCATGATCCGTTGTCCTGATGCTTCTCCACGCTGAATATTCGCTAAAGCAACTACCATGGCTTTTGCCGGGCGTATCACTTGCGAAAAAATGGCAATAAAAGCGATGAATTCACTGGCCTGTAAACCCGTTGTGTTTCCCTGGTTCTGTAATATCATGCTGCCGCCATAAATAAGAATGCAGGCAACAACGATCACCCCGGCCACTTCCGAAAAGATTGGTGCAAGTTCTCTTCTTTTAAATCCCTGCAGACTTGCCCTCCGGTAAAAATCATTTTCACGGCGGAATCTTTTTACAATAAAATCGGTGGCATTGAATGAGCGTATGATACGCATGCCCATTAAAGTTTCATCAATGATGGTGAGCAGGCGGCCAATGGAAGATTGCATATCGCTTGCTTCCTTACGCAATCTTTTTGTTACCATCGCAATGCCAATAGCAGATATTGGAATGATCAACAAAGTAAATAAAGTAAGCTTTACTGATATGGCAAAAAGTGTTGCAAAATAAACGATCATGATATAAGGCTCCTTGAACAAAACTTCCAGGGAATTGGCAGCTACTGCCTCAATTTCAAAAACATCTGAATTCATCCTGGAAAGCAGGTCACCCTTTTTCTCTTTGGTAAAATAACCCATGTGCAGGTGGTTGATCTTTTCAAAAATGGCTTCCCGCAACCGCTTTACCAGCAATGTTCTTGAACTGATCATGCTTCTCTGTGCCAGGTATCTAAAAAAGTTGGTTAATATAACCGCAAGTACGATCAGCGCCGCAATAAAATATAAAGCATACACCGGATTCATGGTTTTTAAATGGTAAACCTGGTAATAAAAAAGATCTTTAAAATAGGAAGCAGAGAATGAAAACTCCGGTGCTACAGCATATTGTTTCAGACTTTCTGCAGTTTGGTAGTCAAATAAAAAATTAAGGAGCGGTATGATCAATGCAAATTGAAATACGCTGAAGAATGCAGCAATGAGTGTAAAAATAAAAAAAGGTACCGTAAACCTCCGGTAAGGTTTTGCAAATTTTAATAACCTGCGGTAAGTTCTCATCTAAAAGTTTTATCTGTTAATATAATGAACGGTAGACTTTCCAATATTCTTTTGCGGCAATATTCCAGCAATATTCTTTTCCTTTTTTAATGATCTCATCCTGCATTTTAAAAAGCGCATACTGTTTCATGCCTGTTGAAAAAGTTTCTTTCATGTGGGATGGAGAAAAATTTTCAAAATAAAAAGCTATATCGCCGCCAATTTCCGGGAGTGCGGTCTTGCCGGATAAAAAAAGCGGTTTACCCACGGACATGGCCTCTGTTACCGGCAAACCAAAACCTTCTGCAGTAGAAGGAAATACAAATGCCATACAATTATTAAAGTACCATGATTTTTCACTTTCGGATACAGGGCCAACCAGCTTGATCTTTTTAGAGATGCCCATTTTTTCAGCAGCGTCTAAAATGGATTGATAATAACCCACATCATCAATGCGGCCGGCAATAACCAGCTCCATATTGGGCTGGTCTTTTAGTAAAGGTAAGAGGCTGAGAAAATTCTTTTTGGGTACAATAGTACCTAATGAAAAGAGAAAAGGTTTTACAGGCCTGTATGATCGTTTAAGCAATTGGGGCTCAGTTAAAGTATTAGTGCCGTTATGGATAACATGTAACGGTTTATTTTTTACATCACAATAAAAGCAAAGGTCCTTTTTAGTGTACTCACTGATACATACAATGGTATCGGCCCGGTTCACCAGCATCTGCAACCGGCGAAGGTATCTTTGTTTTTTTTGTTCAGACTTTGAAGGATCGTATATAAAGTTCAGGTCGTGAACAGAGAGCACAACCTTTACTTTTTTATTTCTGAAAGGCATATAGTAACTGTCCTGGTATGTGGTATGCCAGATGGTATGATCGGTTAAAGCGGGCATCCTGAACTTATGGAACTCATTTTGGGGTATATAATGTTGATTAGCAAAAAGCATTTCCTTACCCGGGGGTAAGTAAAAATCCAATCTTTCAGAAATGGGGTCTGCAAACCTGGCTAAATGGTTCCCCAGGTTTAAACAATAATGGTATAGACCCGTATTCTCATATTTCGTTCTTTCGCAATCAAATACTATAGTATTCATCATGGTTATGGCTTAAACTTTGATATAAAATATACAAATTAAAGTTAGTATCGCCAGAATCTCCAAAAACTGTGCAAAGTCATGGAAATATATGACACTTAATATGGATTCAATTTTGGTAAACGCTAAATTTACTTTTCCAATCCACTGAGTAGCTAAAATGGAACGCTCTGTATCAAAAGGGAACTAATTTTTTCTTGTAATTTTTATTAAGATGAGCAGGATAATATTGGATTGTGATCTAATGCGTTACCAGGATTCCGGGCTTTATCATTATTGCCTTAATTTAGGAACATATGTAAAACGTATACTGGAGGAAGAGCACCGCGACAGGATTTCCTTTTACGTACCCGTTGCTGAAGCAGGGTCTTTTGGAACAGGCTCTTACTATATCATAGAAAAAAAATGGCATCATAAATTATTTAAACCCTTTTTATGGGATTGTGATATTTGGCATGCACCCTTTCAATCCGGCAGGATAGTTCCTATACCCCAGAAAGCAATTAAGGTCTTACTCACTATACATGACCTGAACTGCCTGCACGAGGATAAATCAAAAAAAGAACAAACACATAGCTTACAACAAACACAGCGATTAATTGACCAGGCAAATGCACTGGTTTGCATCTCCAATCATTGTAAAAAAGATGTGCTGGAAAATATGGATGTAAAGAATAAGCCTGTTTATGTTATTCATAACGGAACGCATCATGTACAGGTACCGCCGCATAAACCTGTTGGTTATATGCCGTTGAGGCCTTTTTTATTTACTATGGGCTATGTTAACCGTAAGAAGAATGTGCATACCTTAGTTTCATTGTTGAAAGATGAATCAGTTGAACTGGTGATTGCAGGTAAATTAGATGAGCATGATTATATCCATAATATGAAACAGCTTGCTCAAAAAGCTGGTGTAGCAGAACGGTTGCATATCCTTGGGCCTGTGTCAGAGGAAGACAAGGCCTGGTATTTGCAAAACTGTACGGCCTTTTTCCTGCCATCATTGGCAGAAGGTTTTGGAGCGCCTGTGGTGGAAGCAATGGCATTTGGAAAGCCCTTGTTTTTATCTAACCGAACTTCGCTGCCGGAAATTGGAATGGACGTAGCTTTTTATTTTAATGACTTTAATGAGGAGAGCATGCTGGAGGTTTTTAAAAAGGGAATGCTGGAATATCAGAAGAATGGTTTAGCCGAAAAGATCAGGAACAGGGGCAACGATTTTAGCTGGAATGATAAAGCAAAAGAATACATTAAGGTTTACCGGTCTCTTATGTAATATAATTTTTGATTATGGAAATTAGACAATGGAATACAGAACTGATTTTCGACTTTGGTAAAAGAAGGTCGGAGCTTTGCAAGGCCATGGATTTCAAAGCAGACTGGTTCATGCGCTGGTGTAAAGAATTGGAGGAGCAACCAAATTTTCACAGGAAGCAATGGGAGTTCATTTTTATTATGCAGGCCCTATGGGAAAGGGATTGTATAAAAGAAGGTAATAAAGGATTGGTGTTTGCTGTAGGTACCGAGCCTTTGCCTGCCATATTTGCTAAATATGGGGTAAATATCCTGGCCACGGATATCATGCCTGAAAAAGGAATTGCAAAAGGCTGGGATAATGGCAACCAGCTTTGCTTTGGGCTGGATGACCTGAACAGAAGGGGAATTTGTGATGATAATGAATTTAAAAAAAGGGTAAGTTATTGCCCGGTAGATATGAATGAGATCCCGGAAGATCTTATTGATTTTGATTTTAACTGGAGCAGCTGTTCATTTGAGCATTTAGGCACGTTGCAAAGAGGGATGGCTTTTTTAAAAGATCAAATGAAAACTTTAAAGCCAGGTGGTTGGGCTGTACATACAACAGAATATAATATTTCAAGTAATGATGAGACCCAGGAAAATAATGATACGGTAATTTACCGGCAGCGGGATATTGAACAAATAGCACGAGAGTTAAGAAAGCAGGGACATTTTGTTGAGGAACTTAATTTTGCTTTAGGAGGATTGCCCGAGGATTTTATGGTGGATACGGAGCCGCACCAGCAAAAAGTACATGTAAAGCTGCAGGTAGGTAAATACGTGGTGACTTCGATCGGGCTTATCATTCAAAAAAAATGCTGATCAATATTTATATTTCTCTTTCCACAACGCTTTTAAAAATTTCCGTAGCTCTTCCTCCCGTGCATTATTGCCGGGTTCAAAAAAAGCGGTTCCGCTTATTTCCTTGGGTAAATATTCCTGCGGCGAAAAATTATTTTCATAATTGTGAGAGTACTGGTAGCCTTTTCCATAACCTTCATTCTTCATCAGTTTGGTGGGAGCATTACGCACATGCAAAGGCACAGGCAGGTCTCCATATTGTTTTACAGCCGCCATGGCGGCTCCAATCGCCGTTGTAGCTGCATTGCTCTTAGCACTGCTGGCTAAATAAATGGCGCATTGCGAAAGTATCAATTGTGATTCGGGATAGCCGATCTTATTAACGGCTTCAAACGTTGCGTTTGCCAACAGTAACGCATTGGGGTTTGCATTACCGATATCTTCACTTGCCAGGATCAGCAACCGCCGTGCTATGAATTTTACATCTTCGCCTCCTTCTATCATTCTTGCTAAATAATATACAGCGGCATTGGGATCGCTGCCACGTATGGATTTTATAAAGGCCGAAATGATATCATAATGCTGCTCGCCCTTCTTATCATAGATTGCAATGCGCTGCTGGGCAACATGCATAACAAATTCGTCCGTGACGGTCCCCTCTAGCTCCCCCGAAGGGGGAGAACTACCATGTATTGCCCCGGCAACCAGCTCAAGTAAATTCAACAATTTTCTTGCGTCACCACCGGAAATATTTATGAGAGCTTCTGTTTCTTTGAGCTCTATCTTCTTTGTTTTTAAAACTTCGTCATTATTAATGGCATGTTGCAATAAGGCGATCAGGTCTTTTTCATCCAGTGCTTTTAAAATGTAAACCTGTGTACGGCTGAGCAAGGCACTGTTCACTTCAAAGGATGGGTTTTCTGTTGTTGCGCCTATCAGGGTGATGATGCCTTTTTCAACAGCACCCAATAAAGCATCCTGCTGGCCTTTATTAAAACGGTGTATCTCATCAATAAATAAAATAACATTGCTCTGCTTTTTAGCCAGCTCAATAACTTCCCTTACTTCTTTAACTCCGGAAGAAATAGCACTGAGTGTATAAAACGGAACCTTTAATGTTTGGGCAATAATATTGGCGATGGTTGTTTTGCCCACTCCCGGAGGCCCCCACAATATCATGCTGGGTATCTTACCATTCTCTATTGCTGTGCGGAGAATACTTCCTTTGCCGGTAAGGTGTTGCTGGCCCACAAGATCATCGAGTGTTGAGGGGCGGAGGCGTTCGGCGAGAGGAGGGAGAGAAGTCATAGTTATACTTCAATTAAATAGAGTTGCAACTCATGTATTCTTTTAAATCCTTTATCCGCAGTTACTAAGGTCAGTCCTTCTTCAATTGCTGTTGCCGCAATAATAGCATCTGGTAAGGGGATCTTTATTTTTCTTTTGATGGATATGGCAGTGGCCTTGATTTTATTTGTGAAAGGAATAATGCTACAGAATTCAATTGCGGTTTCCCTTAGACTTATTTCATCTTCTGAAATTTCTTTAACACCGAGAATTTCCATTTCTGTTATCACTGAAATGAAAGTGTTTTCATCAAAATAAGGCTTGACATTAGCCAAGCCTTTCAAAGCATAAATAATAATATTAGTGTCTAATAGAAGATTATTTCCATTCACTGCGTACTTTCTTTTGAAAGGTTAAACCATCTTCGATGTTTGGTAGTTTTCCAAAAAAAGAATCAATGCTTTTCTTTATATGCCTGCCGGTTCTTTTTTTAAGAAGCTTTTTGATTTTTTCAGGTGATGTACCTTTTGGGATTTCAACAACCATAATTTTCATTTAGCTAAAGTTAATTAAAATCTGTGTTAATCCGCTCAATCAGTGTCAACTGTGCCTGCCTGCCTGCCGGCTGGCAGGTTCTATGCCTTCAAATTCAGCTTTATCTGCAACTCCTCAAACTGCTTCTCATCAATGGTTGATGGCGCATCCAGCATCACATCTCTTCCGGAATTGTTTTTTGGGAAGGCAATAAAATCACGGATGGTTTCACTGCCGCCAATGATAGCACATAGCCTGTCGAACCCAAATGCAATACCACCATGCGGGGGTGCACCATATTCAAAAGCGCCAAGTAAAAATCCGAATTTATGCTGCTGCTCTTCGGCATCCATGCCTAATGCTGCAAACATTTTTTCCTGCAGCTCCCGCTGGTAGATGCGGATCGATCCACCGCCAATTTCATTACCATTCAATACCATATCATACGCATTGGCTTTAATGTTGGCATATGGATGCTCTAAATATTTTTCAGCATTTTCAATTACAGGGTTATTGTTAATCATCACTTCAATATGATCAGGCTTGGGTGAGGTGAACGGGTGGTGACGGGCAACCCAGCGATTACCATCTTCATCATATTCAAACAAAGGGAAATCAACAACCCATAATAATTTAAATGCTGAGGGGTTGCGCATGCCGAGTCGCTCAGCCATATACATGCGCAGGTCGCTGATGGCTTTACGGGTTTTTTCTTCAGCTCCTGCTAATATTAAAATAAGGTCACCTGCTTTTGCATTGGCAGCTTCTGCAATGGCTTTTAATTTATCTTCTGTATAAAATTTATCTACGCTGCTTTTAAAGGTTCCGTTAGGATTGCCCTCCTTCGCTGAAGCTTCGGCGGGCAGGCATTTAATAAATACCAATCCTTTCATCCCTATTTGCGGGCGCTTTACCCATTCGGTCAATTCATCCGTTTGCTTACGACTGTACTCACTACATCCAGGAATTGCAATAGCCACAATTGTCTCGGCCCCCCCACCCCCCAAAGGGGGGATTGAAAGCAGTTCCTCACTAACTTTCGGATTTTTTCCATTGAATAAATGTGAAGGGTATTTAAGATTACAAATTTTCATATCAAAACGAATGTCAGGTTTATCATTGCCGTAATTAAACATGGCATCTTCCCAGGTCATGCGTTCTACCTTATCTGTCTTGCCTAAGGCGAGATCAATTCCTTTTACATCTTTAAATATTTGCTTGATCAGGCCTTCAAACATATTGATAATATCCTCCTGTTCTACAAAAGCCATTTCACAGTCTATCTGTGTAAACTCCGGCTGACGGTCGGCCCGCAGGTCTTCATCCCGGAAACATTTAACTATTTGGTAGTAGCGGTCATAACCGCTTACCATCAGCAACTGCTTAAATGTTTGCGGTGACTGTGGCAATGCATAGAACTGTCCAGCATTCATTCTTGATGGCACCACAAAATCCCTTGCACCCTCGGGCGTACTTTTTATTAAGAAAGGTGTTTCAATATCCATGAAACCATTTTCATGCAGGTAATTCCTGGCACTGCGGTTTACGTGGTAGCGCAATTCTAAATTTTTCTTAACGGCATTTCTCCTCAGATCGAGGAAACGGTATTTCATACGAATATCATCACCGCCATCCGTATCATCCTGTATGGTAAAGGGGGGAACGGCTGATTTATTCAAAATATTAAATTCGGTAACAGTAATTTCAATTTCTCCGGTAGGTATGTTTGCATTTTTACTGCTGCGTTCATTCACTGTTCCTTTCACCTGCAATACAAATTCACGTCCCAATGGGTTTGCATCAAGATCGGCATTTAAACTTTCTGAAAATAATAACTGGGTAATGCCGTAGCGGTCACGTAGGTCAACAAAAGTAATGCTGCCGAATTTACGAACGGTTTGTACCCAGCCGGCAAGGGATACTTCGTTGTTGATATGTGATAGCCTTAATTCGCCGCAGGTATGGGTTCTGTACATAAATTATCTGAAATTGAGCGGCAAAGATAAATTAATTGAATTACATGGTTTCAGCCTTCTTTTTATGGATCATTTTAAATACCAGGTAATAATATGCCAGTATCAAAATACCGATGCTGAAGGGAATGATGGCAATATATTTATAGCTGATATCGCCATATACCAGTGTCTCATCAAATTCAAAGAATTCACTGACCATCCAGTAGGAGTTAGCCGTTATCCAAAACACAATGGCCCAGTTATGGCATACCTCACTAACATATTGCCGGTTCCTTATCGAAATAACAATGGCAATGATCAACGTTGGAAATACCATGGCAATACCCAGCGGTTTCCAGATCATACACCAGCTTATATCTTTTAATAGCCAGAAAATAATATGCATGTTTTCCATCCGCCGGAAGCGGAGTGGCACAGAATAGTTTTGGTTAGACATAACACTAATTTTTAGTACACTAATTATACAAATTACACGAATTACCTCACCCACCTTCTCCCTCTCCTTCAGAGAGGGAGCGGAACATTAAACTTATCCTGACATTTTAGTTTCCATATCAACATTTATTCTTTCTTCATCAATATGGCAAACTTTTTTTGTAAAGTCCATCGCCTTCGCATTAATCTACCAGTTCCCTCTCCTTTGGAGTTCCTTGCAAAGGAACGAGCGTAGCTCATTGGGGTTAGGCTTTTATTCCACTGTAACCCGTATTCCTTCACTATGACTTGTGAACTCGGGTGCATACATACACTGTATGGTAGTAATTCCGTTGCTGAAATTACCTGCATGGGTAACAAACATAGCATATTCAAAAACATAGCTGCCGCGGTTTAACCAGCCAAAGAAGAAGTTGGTACTTGCATCTTTTGTGCTTTCATAATAACCAAGTCCGGCCTGGTATTTATATTGACTTATAACATTGGTTGGTTCCATGCATGCTGCTCTCATATCTTTCATGTGCACATATTCCATGGCACGATCAACTTTTAATTCAATACGCACTTTTATTTTATCACCAACCTTTAACTGTGCGCCATCTGCCAATGCAACAAGTACCGGGCCTTTGTCGGAATTCTTTTCAATGTATAATTTCTTGACCAACTTTAATGGAGTTTCTGCTGAAGTTATTTTGTCAAGGTCTTCAAAATATTGCCAGTAAACTGCACCCCAGG
>JBKJMZ010000174.1:0-7158 GCA_046596255.1 Ferruginibacter sp.
AGATATACAATATGGAAGGTATTGATGTAGTAGCTATCAATGATCTTACCAGTCCTGCAGTACTGGCACATTTATTAAAGTACGACAGTGCACAGGGCCGTTTTGGCCAGGATGTAACATCCACAGAGAACGCAATAGTAGTTAATGGTGATGAAGTAAAGATATATGCACAAAAAGATCCTGCCCAGATACCATGGGGCCAGCACAATGTGGATGTGGTGATAGAATGCACCGGTTTCTTTACCGATAAAGCAAAAGCCGAAGCACATTTAACTGCCGGGGCCAAAAGAGTGGTAATCTCTGCTCCCGCTACAGGTGATATAAAGACAGTGGTATTCAATGTTAATCACGCCATTTTAGACGGAACGGAAACTGTGATCAGTTGCGCAAGCTGTACAACCAATTGCCTGGCGCCAATGGCTAAAACATTGAATGATAATTTTGGTATCGTAACCGGTATCATGAGTACCATTCATGCTTATACCAATGATCAAAATACATTAGATGCCCCGCATCCAAAAGGAGACCTGAGAAGGGCAAGAGCAGCAGCAGCCAATATTGTTCCCAACAGTACCGGCGCTGCAAAAGCTATCGGACTGGTTTTACCTGAACTGAAGGGTAAGCTTGATGGCGGTGCACAAAGGGTTCCGGTAATTACCGGTTCTGTTACCGAGCTGTATTCTATTTTGGATAAAACAGTTACAGTTGAGCAGATCAATGCTGCTATGAAAACTGCCAGCAATGAAAGTTTTGGTTATACCGAAGATGAAATTGTAAGCAGCGATGTGATCGGCATCAGCTATGGCTCTTTATTTGATGCTACCCAAACCAAGGTGATGACCATGGGTGATAAGCAAATGGTTAAAACAGTTAGCTGGTACGATAATGAAATGAGTTATGTATCGCAGCTGGTACGTACTGTTAAGCATTTTGCAGGATTGATAAAGTGATCTCCCTAAATAACTCTTACCGCAGAGGCGCTGAGACGCAGAGGAAAATATCTCAGCGACTTGGCGCCTTTGCTTTTTAATTTATAAATAATGTCTATGTCAGAATTCAGCAACTTCAATTTCTCAGGCCATAAAGCCCTGGTAAGAGTGGATTTTAATGTTCCGCTGGATGAGCACTTTAAAATAACAGATGATACCAGGATGACAGCCACCATTCCCACCATTAAAAAAATATTGACTGACGGTGGCAGCGTAATTCTGATGAGTCACCTGGGCAGGCCAAAAGATGGTCCTACGGATAAATTCTCCTTAAAGCACCTGGTTAAGCACCTGCATGAACTCCTGGGTGGGGATACAAAGGTCTTTTTTGCTGATGACTGTATTGGCTCACAGGCAGGGTTAACCGCATCCATGTTAAGGCCTGGTGAAGTGCTGTTGTTGGAAAATCTTCGTTTTTATAAGGAAGAAGAAAAAGGCGATGAGGGCTTTGCTGAAAAATTAAGCAAACTGGGAGATGTATATATTAACGATGCATTCGGCACTGCACACCGGGCGCATGCCTCAACTGCGGTCATTGCAAAATTCTTTACGCCGGAAAACAGGATGTTTGGACTGGTGATGGAAGGCGAAGTAAAAAGCGCTGAAAAAGTATTGCATGATTCTGAAAAACCATTCACCGCCATTATTGGCGGGGCAAAGGTTTCCGACAAGATCCTCATCATAGAAAATCTTTTGGAAAGGGCAACCGACATCATCATTGGCGGTGGAATGGCCTATACTTTTTTAAAAGCAAGAGGCGGTAAGATCGGATCATCCCTTTGCGAAGAGGACCGTTTGGAAACCGCACTTGAGGTGTTAGAAAAAGCCAAACAAAAAAATGTAAGCATTCATTTGCCTGAGGATTCTGTTATTGCAGATAAGTTTGCAGCAGATGCCAACACCGAAGTAAGGCCCAGCGATGCTATACCTGATAATTGGATGGGGCTGGACATCGGTCCCAAGGCTATCGGTATTTTTAACGAGATCATCGGCAAGTCAAAGACCATTTTATGGAACGGTCCAATGGGTGTTTTTGAAATGGAAAAATTTCAGGCGGGTACTAAAGCCATTGCCGAAGCTGTTGCAGCTTCAACAGCCAACGGCGCATTTAGCCTAGTTGGCGGTGGGGATAGTGTGGCCGCGGTAAATAAATTCAACCTTGCTGATAAAGTAAGTTATGTAAGCACAGGTGGCGGCGCTCTGCTTGAGTACTTTGAAGGGAAGACACTCCCGGGCATTGCAGCAGTAAAAGATTAATGAATATGTTTTTTAGAAAATATAGCCCTGCAGATCTTTCAGGGGTTTTTTAATTGACAAATTTTAAATAATCGACAGTCATTTTCCGTTATTAGGGTTTATCCTGATAACCATTATGAAATACATCCAATACCTCTTCATCTTTGTATTTATTTTACAAAGCTGCTCAAAAGATCATAATATAGTTGTAGAACCCGTTGCGGTCGCAGAAGTGTTCACGGAATATACCATTGCTGCCGGCGAACATTATTGCGATAAAACGGTGATAAGACCAATTACTATTACCCAAATGCGCTTTAAGGTCAGGTTCGATAACTCTGCCATCTACAAGAGTGTTGATCCACAAAATCAATATGACATCAATAAACTTTACGGCTTTACAGAAGGGCAGAACCCTCACGAGAACAGTGCCCGTATTGGTTGGTCTTTTAACGATGCCGCACTACGCTTATATGCCTATGCTTATAATAGCGGGCAAAGACTTTGGCAGGAGATCTGTGCAGTGAGCATAGGGGAAACAATAAACTGTGCTATTAAACCCGATGGCAATAATTATATTTTTATAGTTAACGATAAGCAGGTAATTCTAAGCCGGGCACTCACCGGGTCAACAGCAGTAGGTTATCAGTTGTTTCCTTATTTTGGCGGAGATGAAACTGCGCCGCAAAAGGTTAGTATTTTTATAAAGGATCTATAAGCCATACATACATCCTTCCGCAAAAAAAAAAATAGTGTTTCCTATAATCATAACTTACCCGATTATAAAAAGCTGTATTTTTATGCACTAAACAACTTAAAACTTTAAATATGAAACGCACAGGATTATTGGTCTTAATAGGAATACTTGTTATTCTTGGATTTTGGGGATGCAATGGATATAATGGTTTGGTTACTGCAGACCAGGATGTAAAAAAAGTTTGGGCTAATGTAGAAACCAACTACCAGCGCAGAACTGATCTTTACAGCAGCATCATTAAAACCATTGAAGGTTCTGCAAACTTCGAAAAATCAACATTACGTGAAGTAATTGAAGCCAGGTCTAAAGCAACATCTATTAATGTTGATATTAATGATCCTGCATCTCTGGAAGCGTATCAAAAAGCGCAGGCAGGTTTGCAAAGTTCATTTAGTAAGTTACTGGCTGTAGTAGAGAACTATCCTGATCTTAAAACTACGCAGGCCTTCCGTGATTTTCAAACACAAATAGAGGGCACGGAGAACCGCATTAATATTGCACGCCAGGATTATAATAAATCTATCGAAGGATATAATTTAAAAGTAAAACGCTTTCCAAAAAATATCTTAGCTGGCCTGTTTGGGTTTAAAGAGAAACCTTTTTACAAAGCCGATGCCGGTAGCGAAAGGAATCCAGATATCAAGTTTGATATAAAATAATTTCTTTTATGATCATGATCCATCTTTAATTAAGGTGGATCATGATCTTTATAAAATTTCCCACATGTTTTCTTTGTTTAAAAAGCGAGAATTTTTTTCTGCTGAAGATAAAGCGCAGATAGTGGAAGCCATACGCCTGGCCGAAAGAGAAACAAGCGGGGAAGTAAGGATCTATGTGGAAAGTAAAAATCCTTTTGTTGATCCTATTGACCGGGCGGCTGAGATATTCTTTAAATTAAAAATGCAGGAAACCGATCACCGCAATGCGGTATTGCTCTATATCGCCATGGATCATCATGAACTGGCTTTATTTGCCGATGAAGGGATCTATCAAAAAGCAGGAAAAGACTATTGGGATGCAGAAGTAAAAATGATGATCGCCAACTTTACAAAGGATAATATCAGCATGGGAATTGCCCAATGTATAAAAGAAATTGGCGAAATCCTCAAAGAAAAATTTCCATATATCCCAACGGAAGATAAGAACGAATTACCTGACGATATTGTTTTTGGTAAATAAATCACCAGGCCGGTTCCCATACATACCATGAAAAAATTCCTTTACATATTTATCTTACTGCTGGCGAGCCTGCCAGCTTTTTCACAGGAAAGTTTTGATCCTGAACAACTGCTTACACAGATACCGAAACAATTGGTAAATGATTATACCAATACCCTAACGCCTGATCAAAGGCAGGCATTAGAAAGAAAATTGGTTGCTTTTAATGATAGCACTTCAACACAAATAGCCGTTGTTATTATCCATACATTAAATGGTCAGGATATTTCTGATTTTAATGTAAAGTTAGGCAGAGCTTGGGGTGTTGGTGGTAAAGAATTCAGCAATGGTGTTTTATTACTGATTGCAAAGGACGATAGAAAATTAAATATTGCAACCGGATATGGTGTGGAAGGTGCTTTACCTGACATTACTGCAAGCCATATCATTACTGATATTATCCGACCCAATTTCAAAGGTGAAGATTATTACCGGGGTATTGAAGAGGGTACTGATGCGATCATCCAGGCTGTTAAAGGAGAATATACTGCACCAAAGAGCTACGGAAAAAAATCGACAGGCAGTAGCAGATATATGTTTCTTATCATCCTCATCATACTTTTCCTATTATTCAGCGGTGGCAAAGGTGGCAAAGGCGGTTCATTTATGAGCAGGCGAGGTGCAATGCCATTTATTTTGGGTAGCCTGTTGGGTAGTGGCGGCAGAGGTGGCGGAGGTTGGAGTGGCGGCGGTGGAAGCTCAGGTGGGTTTGGCGGCTTTGGCGGCGGTAGTTTTGGTGGTGGTGGTGCAAGTGGAAGCTGGTAAAAATAAAAAGATATACAATATAAAAAATGCCTCCATTTTGTGGAGGCATTCTATATAAAAGCGTTGGCCATTTATTTCCAGCCATTATCTATATAATTTGCAATTTCTTTTCCTTTCGATTTTGCTAATTTATCTAACCCGCCTTTAAGCATTGGATCAACAAATCCCCTGAATTGTTCAGGAATTGCATTGCGGAATTTAATGATCAGGTCAATTCCTTTTTTCACATTGGCCATATTGCTTACTTTTTCCAGGTAGTTGGTAAAGGAAGCTGTAGCTTCTAATTTTTCCTGGCTTAAGGGCATTTTATCATAGCGGTTTGCAATAAAATCAAAGTCGGCTTCTGTGCCTTCTTTAATGATGATGTCATTTACAACAGCGCCCAAATCACCCTTTGCATCGCTGCTGTATTTTTTAGCCAGCGCATAAGATTGTGCAGGCGCTAATCCTACCAATCCTTCTAAAGAAGCACCTGCTACAGAATAGCTGCTGTCATTAATGTTCTTCTCATACAGTGACTTGTATTTTGGATTACTAGTTTTAGCCAGGTAAGCAATAGCCACAGCCTTGGTCTTCCTGTCTTTCTCCGTATTTGCAATTCTTTCAACAGCTTCAATAACCTTTGCATCTTCTGCCATTTTTTTAGAAGCTTCCAGTTGTGCAAGGGTGCTACTTCTTAGTGCCGCAAATTTATCCGTAAGGCCAAGTGTCAGTTCAGGCATTTCGTTCTTTGCAAAATAATTCAGTGCTTCTTTGCGGTCCAGGTAAAGCGGTGCATACCTGGCCTGGTGTACATAATTTTCTGCCGTCTTGTTATCGTTCTTAGCCCACAACATTACTTTATCAGCATCTACATTGATAAGGTCGGGCTTTTGTGAATATGCAAAAGAGAACGTATCGATCCTGTTCTCGATCCAAACATTGTATCTCTTCTTTGCAGCGCCCGTATAAACATCAATAGCAATAGGTAACGTGAATACCTTATCCGTTTTCTGGGTCTGTTCAATGATCACCATTGCCTTATTGCCTTCATATTTATAATCTATTTTCACAACAGGATGGCCGCTACCGTAAAACCATTGATTCCAGAACCAGTTCATATCCTTTCCGGTAACTTCTTCAAATGCAAGGCGCATCTGGCCGGCTTCACCGGGTTTAAATTTATTTGTGGTTAAATAATTATTCAGCGATTTAAAATAAGCGTCATCGCCAACATAGTTACGCAGCATATGATGTACACGTCCGCCTTTTTGATAACTCACCAGGTCAAACACATCCTCCTTATCAGCATACCTGAAACGTACCAGGTCCTTTTTACTTTCATTAGGATTAGATAGATAAGCCTGGAGTCCTTTAAAATTTTCTTCATCACCGGCATCTTTGCCATATTTATATTCTGCCCACATCGTTTGGCTGTAATCAGCCATGGATTCGTTAACGGTAAGGTGGCTCCAGCTTTCGGCTGTAACCAGGTCGCCAAACCAGTGGTGAAATAATTCATGCGCAATAGTGCTTTCCCATGCAATACCATCAACCAATTCCCTGGCATTTTGATAAGCACTTTCCTGGTGAATAGTAGCTGTAGTATTTTCCATAGCGCCGCTCACATAATCACGGCCTACGATCTGTGCATATTTTTGCCATGGGTATTCTACACCCAATTTTTCTGAGAAGAATTTCATCATTTCAGGTGTGTGACCAAAAATGCCACGAGCAACCGGTGCATATTCCTTTTCAACATAGTAGCTTACTTCCTTTCCCTTATAACTATCTTTTACAATTGCATATTCACCTACGCCCATAAAAAATAAATAGGGTGCATGTGGCAGATCCATTTTCCAATAATCAGTCCTTGTGCCGTCTGCATTTTTCTTCTGGCTTTTTAGTAAGCCGTTGCTGAGCGTAACATATTTGGCCGGTACTGTCATGTATATTTCCTGCGTGGTCTTTTGATTGGGTTTATCAATTGTTGGAACCCAAACGCTGGTAGCTTCGGTCTCACCCTGCGTCCATATTTGTGTAGGCTTGTCTTTTTCTACGCCTTTAGGATTTATGAAGTATAAACCTTTTGCACCTGTGATAGCAGCGCTACCTTTTACTTTAAGCTCATCTGGCTTACTTACATAATCCATGTAAATGGTGTAGGTCTCATTGTTTTTATAGATCCTGTCAAGTGATATTCTCAGCTCCGCA
>JBKJMZ010000048.1:0-59229 GCA_046596255.1 Ferruginibacter sp.
AGTTCATCTATCTCCTGGTGGTCCTTATCAACGTTCAATAATAAACCGATCTCCGGGTGGTAATGCACAATACTACCGTCGCTTTCATCCGCCTCAATCACCAGCCAGTCTCCTGCTCCAACTTTCGCATTCCCGATTTTACCTTCCTTAATAATGCTTACCAGTCCGGCACCACTGATGATGCTTGGCTCCAGCCCTGCTTTATCCAATATATCAAATAACATAGCACTGGTAGTGCTTTTGCCGGAAGTACCACCTACTGCAATGGTCCTCTTACTTTTTGCGATCAGTGCCAGCAGTTCCGATCTTTTAATAATGGGGATGTTAAGCTGCTTTGCTTTCTGCACTTCAAAAACTGTATCTTCTATGGCTGTAGAAACCACAACGAGATCCGTTTCATTGGTAATCCCGTCGCCGTTCTGTAAAAGGCATTTGATGCCTTCGGCTTCCAGCTTTTCTTTGGTCTCATTGTATTCTCCTTCCTTAAAATACCTGTCGCTGCCACTCACTTTTTTATCAATGCCTGCCAGGTATTGTGCAATGGCACTCATACCCACGCCCGCTACGCCGATAAAAAAAACGTTCTTAAAGTCATGTATGCCGCTGATCATATTAAGCTGTGCTTTTGTTTGGGTGTAATGTTCTGAATGCGATCACCGCACTGATGGCCATTAATACAGCGCCCAATAAAAATGGGGCACCGGGCAAATGCATGGGCGCCCCGCTATGTGTAAAATAAAAGAATAAATTGTTCATCAGCAAGGGCCCGATTATGGCAGCAAGGCTCATCAGGCTGGTAACCGTTCCCTGCAGTTCGCCCTGTACATTGGGTGGCACATGGCCCGCCATGATAGCCTGAATGGCCGGCATAGCAATACCGCCCAGGCAATAGGGTACTAAAAAAGCAAACATCATCCAGCTTTGAGTTGCAATGCCGAATAATAACATGCCAATTGCATATAATGCCAGGCCGGTGTATACAGATTTTTCATTACCCAGTATGGGATTGATGATCCTGATCAACCCGCCCTGCACGGTAGCCACCAATACACCCACAACTGCAAGCGAGATACCCACCATGCCTTCGCTCCACTTAAAACGGTACATGGTAAAATAACTCCAGTTGCTCATTACAGCGTGTGCAGCGATATAAATTAATAAAATAGAAATTGCCAGTCCGCCAATGGCGGGATATTTTTTTAAATGCATGAGTGACCCAACCGGGTTAGCCCTTTTCCAATGGAATGGCCGGCGGTGCTCTTTGCTTAATGATTCGGGTAATACAAAGTAACCGTAGACCCAGTTCATCAAAGCCAGTATTGCAGCAGCATAAAAAGGAACTCTTGGGCCAAGGCCACCAAGCAATCCTCCTATTGCAGGGCCAATAATAAAACCTAACCCGAAAGCAGCGCCGATCATCCCAAAATTCTTTGCCCGGTTCTCTGCCGTGCTAACATCGGCAATGTAGGCTGCGCCGGTAGTCATGCTGGCGCCGGTGATCCCCGCTATGATCCTGCCGATGAATAACCAGCCATAGGTTGGCGCCAGGGCCAGGAATAAATAATCAATGCCAAAACCAAATAAGGAGAATAATAATACGGGCCTGCGGCCATATTGATCGCTAAGGCTGCCAAGTATGGGTGCAAAAAAGAACTGTACAATGGCATAGGCAAACATGAGCAGGCTTCCATATTTAGATGCGGTACTGATATCTACTCCTTTTAATTCGGAGATAAGGGTGGGCATTACGGGGATGATGATCCCAAAACCAATTACATCAATTAAAAGCGTGATGAAGATAAATCCTACCGCAGCATTTTTTTTTGAAGCCATTTTGAAACTATTGCACTTATTATCTGCAAATGTAATTAATGCGATCCTACTTTGGACATTAGTCATTGGCCAAAGGTCATTAGTCATTGGTCACTACTGATCAGGCACAGGATGCTTTTAATATCTAAGCCACAAAATGACCAATGGCCTAATTACAATCATTGCGCGGCATAAAAAAAGAGCTCATTACTGAGCTCTGTATAGAAAATGAGTTATTTAAAAATTACCATCTTCCACCACCACCGCCATTGCGGTTGTTACCGTAACCACCACGACTTCCGCCGCCGTTGCTACTTCTTTCCTCTCTTTCTTTAGCAACAGAAACAGACATTGCACGTCCTTCCACTTCTTTGTTGTTTAGACCTAACATAGCGTCTTTTCCTTCATCTTCCGAAGGCATTTCAACAAAACCGAAACCACGTGATCTTCCGGTTTCCCTGTCAGTAATAACTTTAGCAGAAGATACTTCGCCAAAAGTTGAGAAAAGTTCGCTTAACTCAGCATCGCTGGTGTTAAAGCTCAAATTTGAAACATAAATGTTCATAAAACTTAATAATTAAAAATAAAATAAATAAAATACCTGTGCAGTAATGTAGGAAGCAGACTTAAAAGGCGAGAAAACTGTTACGTTGAGAAAAACTTTGTAATAATTGAATCAATCCTGTACTGTGTGCTCACAGCGTTAATGTACAGGGCAAAGCTATGCCAATATAATAAGACTAACTAATTAATTTTAATTTGGACGTTAAAGCGGGAATAAAACTTCATCACAGGATATAAGCTACTGTGATGAAGTTTTAGATTAATGATCAGGGATTCTTGTTTCCCATACCCATGATCATGCCTATGATAGCGCCTCCAACTGCGGTCATAACTACAAATCCTCCTACATCGGCTGCCATAGCCATCTTACTTGTAGTAGTGGTGAGAGCATAAGTCATACAATTGCCACCCACACCCATTAATAAACCAATAATTCCGCCCGTTACCAGGCCATTGGCCATAGTATTTACATTTGCTTTTATAAAAATGTAAGCAAATAGAAATCCTAACGCCAGGTTACCCAGTACCAGGTACAAATAATCAGGTTCAGCCCGTTCAATGTTACCAGCTGTACCAGGATTGTTGGTCATAAAATCCATTAATAATATCCCGTAAATAAGCCAGCCTAAAAGGAAGAATGCGACACCGCCGGCGATACCGCCAAGAAACAATTTTTTGAAGTCCATAAGTTTTGGTTTTGGTGAGATAGATAGAACACGATCCAAAATAATACATAGTTAAGCAATATGCAAGCGGTAAATGTTTAATCCACACAATTGCTTATAGAATGTTAGTAAGTGGACGGGGCAAGATCATTTTTTAGCAAAAGACTTGTCTATCTGCTGCCCAAAATAATAACCCAGTATAGAACCAACTATTGCACCCGCTGATAACCATATTATCCAAAGATCGCGATCTCCTGCAGCAAACCAGGCAATTCCAATTCCTGCTAAACCAAAGAAAACGATACTTGCAGAAACGGCACTCCTGTTCTTTTTTGCTTTAACTGCATTGGCAGGCAGCCTGTGATCGTGGTGATGCTTTCTTGTTTTGGATCTGGGCATATTTTTTATTTTGAATATAGCACTATTCCCGCAGAAAATAAAAGGGTATTTTATTGGTGCCGGGCTGAGCTTGTGTTGCTCTGTGCACCCGCTAACACCGTGGGTCAAAGCCTATGGCACCAGACGAAGCAATGGCGCAAGCGACCATAGCAGCTACGTAAAGGTGAATGGAAGCCGGAATTAGCGGGTAACATACCCACTTTCACAACCCGATCACTATCGGGGAGACTCTTGATCGGATACTTAAATAGATTTCTCTCCCGATAAAAATCGGGAGAGAAATGACAGAATCAATACAACGATTCCAGTTCCTTCACATATTCATACTGCAGGTCTTCATGCATGGTTGCAATTGCCTTTGCTATTTTCTTCAACTGGTTCTGGTATAGATTTTTGATAACGGCATTTTTTTCAATGGGAATGCCTGAATCCTTTAAGGTAGTGCAGAAGAACAACAGCAGCTTCACTTCAGTTTCGGTGGATGCGGTATAGCGGATATATTTATTCAGCAGGCGCAGGATCTTTCGTAAACTCTTCTTTACAAAATACAGGCTCGACGTGTTGATCTCCTCAAACTGCTGTAACATATCTGTCTTGATATTCTCAACATATGCCTGTTCATCAAAAGCCTCAAACAACAGATAGGTAAGCAGTTCTTTGTTCTCTTTTTTGAACCTGGCCAGCCGCACACAAAGTTCTGCAACCTCAGGTGCCGGTAAGTTGCCAAGTTCTGTTTTTAATTCATGGATGGTTGCTGCTTTCATGCCGCTAAAATAGGGAGATTTTGAACTTGCTGAAGTTATTAATATACATAACTAAAAAACCTTCCATTGGGAAGGTTCTTCATAGTTTTTATCATGCTTGAACATAGTGGTGGTTCTTCATAGGCATTAAATACTTTCATAGAGTATGGATCGATAACAGTGCAAATATGAATTATCTATTCATCGCCAATTGTAGCAGTACTATATTTTTTAAGTAGAATTTTTTCGATCCGTAAGAATGGCAAACGGGTTATATAAGTAAATGCCTATGATAAGGTTTTAATCATCCTGCCAATAAGCAGTCCATTATGATAAACCTCCATGGTATAGTTTCCTTTTGCCAGGCTGCCTCCTTTCAATGAAAAAAGCAGGCGTTTGGCTTCGCCGCGGCTGTAATTGAAATTAAATTTATAGGAGTAGCTCTTTTTCCCATCAGGCGTATTAAAAGTACCCGAATCCCAGGCTGAGTTTTTTAATACCCTTCCATCAGGTTTCAGCACCACCACCATCATTTCTGCATTGCTAAGCTGGCTGTTAAAATTGACAACTGTAAATGAGCCATTCAGTCTTTCCGTTTTTTCAGCATGCATGGTCTCTGTTTCATCCTCATTAGCATTCATTACTGCAGCAAGCCGTAGATCGGAAGCCGTGAATGGCTGGTAAACCGTATTACTCTTTTCGGGACTTGCCGGCCTGGAGGAACTGGAGGTTTTTGGATTCTCATTCTTTTCAATATTCTTAATCTGGCTTATAACATCAGTTAATTTCTTATTCTCATTTTCTACATCCTGGTTCTTATCCTTGAGGTCATCAACCTTGGTCTGCAACTCCCCTATCTTTTGTTTGGCAACCGTAAAATTATTATTGGTATTCCTGTTCTTTAATATAACTGCGATCTCATCTCTCAGCCTATAAAATTCTGCAAGCTTGTTATCAAGCTGCATTTTTAAGGAATCGGAATTATTGAGTGTAGAATCCAACTGGATATCAAGCTGGCTTAAAGTGGCCGAGTATTCTTTTTGCAAAGAATCCCTGATCCTGTCTGCAATGGCAGCAGCATCGGGTAAAACAATAATAGTTTTAGGTTCCTCTTTTTTAGTGTAATAACTATAGCCCCAGGTCCAGATAAGAATAAATGATACAACTACCAGCAATAAGGACACTAACAGAAGTAACAAGGACCGGGTATCTCTCATAAGTTATAAAATGTTGGGATCGTTCTTTATTTGTTTTGATTAACGAATGCTGATATCCAGCCTACTGCCCCGTTCTTAACCAGGTAGAATTTTTTTCTTTCATAAACACCTTCAAACTGGCGCATGATCTTTAACAATAACCCGGCACCTGCCAATAAGGAACGCTGGTCAAAAACCTTGTTCACCTGTTTTACATCTTTTCCTATCTTTTCAAGATCGGGTGTATTGGCAGGCAGGGTCTTTACAATATAATAATCCGAATACAAACCCGGGTTCTTTGACAGTTTATCAATGAACAATGCCACCTCATCATAGGTTACCGGTACCACAGCGTTATCATTCAACTCCGGTACTACCAGGTTGGCAACGGCCCATGCAATACCCCCACTGAAAGCTATGTTATCGCTTTTAGGAAAAGCACCGCTGGCATTAACTGCATAAACAATCTCGTTATTCTCTGCGCCAGCAAGTACCCTACTTAGCTGGCTGGTAAAATTTTCAATGCTCTTATCGCCGTTCTGGATTTTTTCAACTGCATTGTAAATACTTTTTGTTCCCCAGGTAAGCTGGAACAATTTGAAATCTGTGGTATTGCCGTATGGAAAATAACCACCCTTGGTATTACCGCTTCCAATATCAATTAAAAAAGTATTGTAACGGCGGGCTTCGGGCACTATGCCCAGGTGTGAAAGCCTCGCCTCTTCTTTAACATCAATGATCGTTACTTTTCTTTCTGGTTCATTATTGGTGAAGCGAAAGCCTTTTATCAATTGCTCTATCCAACTTTGTTTTGATTCTTTTTCGGCCTGTATCTTTACACCGCTGCTGATGGCAATAAATATATTGGATACCGGTATCAGGTGTTGTTTTACTGCCACTTCATACAAGCTGTTCAGTGCGGCCAGGGTTGCCTGGTAGGTTGGCTGTGTAAAAGAAATAAAGTCGGTATTAACAGAAGTATCTTTTATGATCCTGAGGTCTGCATCATCGGCTCCATTCTTATCCAGCTCCACAAAACTCATTTTTACACCCTTGGAGCCCACTTCGATACCTGCATAGATATTTACATTCTCATATTTCTGTACAACGCTGGTTTGCGCCAGGAGAAAAGAAGCCGATAAAAATAAGAGAGCAGTGAGTAAAAGTATCTTTTTATAATTCTCAAGCATGTAGATAATTTTACATAAAATTACTGAAATATAGGCGGGGCGTTAGTGCTATGGCCGCTTTGTGAAAAAAATGTGATTAACCGGGAAAACTTCCTGCGGGGGCATCTTGGTTTTTTAAAAAAAAATCATGAATAACTTGCATAATTTATCCTTTTTTATAATTTTGTACCAGCATTTACTAAAATCTATTACCAAACCTATCATCATTTTTTATTCTGTACTCCTGGGAACACCGAATTAGAAACTTATTTTATAAACTAAAAATCAAAAGTGTATGAAAAAGTTTTATTCTCCCGCAATTAAAGATGTTTTTACCGCAGTTGGTATTATTGCAGGCTACTATGCCCTGATGGCACTGATCGTTGTGGCAGCCTGGTAGGTTTTCTTAAATAATTAAGCCTTTTGATACAGCCGGATGGTTGTATCAAAAGGCTCTTTCACTTTAATGAAAACGTTTAAGAAGCCGTAGTGATCTCCACTTTCTCCATAATATCTCCTCCCCTGATATCATCCACCAATTCCAAACCTTCAGTCACTTTTCCAAAACAGGTATGTACCCCATCCAGGTGTTTTGTATTATTACGGCTATGGCAAATAAAGAACTGGGAGCCGCCGGTATTTAAACCCCGGTGCGCCATCGACATCACGCCACGGTCATGGTATTGCTTTGTTCCTTTGAGTTCGCAGTTGATGGTATAACCCGGTCCGCCCGAGCCTGTGCCATTTGGGCATCCACCCTGTACCATAAAATCGGGTATCACCCGGTGAAACGAAAGCCCATTATAAAATCCTTCGCTTACCAGTTTCTTAAAATTGGCCACGGCAATAGGTGCATCATCATCATACAATTCAAATTTCATTACACCTTTGTTGGTATGTATTGCACCCTGTGTTAATTTAACTTCGCTCATGTTATTTATTTTAGTTATTATTTTTTTGCGAAAGTAGCATTTCCCTTTCATTTATGAATAATAGGGTATAAATTCATGGAGCTTATGGAGAAGATCAACACAAAAATTTTAGCAGTTATCGTTATTGCCCAGTTCTTTTGTACTTCATTATGGTTTGCAGGCAACGTGGTGTTACCTGATATTGTTTCCATTATCCATATTCCGGCAGGCACCGCCGGGCATATACTGGCCGCGGTACAATTGGGTTTTATCTGTGGTACGCTTGTTTATTCCATCTTTTTGATCGCTGATCGTTTTAAGCCTTCGGTAGTATTTTGCTGCAGCGCAGTGCTTGCTGCATTGTCGAATTTATTGATGATATATTTTAAAACAGATATCAGCAGCTTGCTTGTCCTGCGCTTTTTTACCGGGTTCTTCCTGGCAGGTATTTACCCGGTGGGGATGAAGATAGCCGCTGATCATTTTAAAAGCGGGCTTGGCAAAGCACTTGGGTTCCTGGTTGGTGCACTGGTCATAGGCACGGCACTGCCCCATCTTTTAAAAAATTTTACCAGCTATCTTCCCTGGAAAACGGTTTTGTATATAACATCCTGCCTTTCGGTTACCGGGGGAGTGCTCATGCTGCTGCTTGTTCCATCAAGATCATCAGCGGTTTCAAAAAATGCATTGAATTACCCGGCCGTATTGCGTAATTTTAAAAGCAGCCCATTTATGAAAGCTGCAGTTGGTTATTTTGGACATATGTGGGAGCTGTATACATTCTGGGCCTTTGTGCCTTTTATTTTATTGAGCTATAAAAATTTACACGCAGGAACTACGCTGAATATTTCTGCTACTTCCTTTTATATTATTGCTGCCGGTGGATTGGCTTGTGTGATCAGTGGTTACCTGTCTAAATTATTTTCGGTTAAAAGAACAGCTTTTTCTGCATTGTTGTTATCTGGCCTATGCTGCCTTGTATCTCCCCTGGCATTTCAGTTGCCACTGTTACCATTTATTTGCTTTCTTGTTTTTTGGGGGCTTGTGGTCATTGCAGATTCTCCCTTATTTTCAACCATGGTAGCCCAACATGCAGTTGCAGCAGTTAAGGGCACGGCAATCACTTTTGTAACCTGCATTGGTTTTTCGATCACCATTGCCAGTATAGAACTGATGAATTATTTATCAGCCCATTTTGATCCCCAATATATTTTTATGATACTGGCCATTGGCCCGATAACAGGATTGATCTTTATGCTCCCCCTATCAAACAAGCCGGCTACGTAGGGTTAGCAACCATTTTAGTATACTGGTCATAGAACTGCCTGCCTACTTTTTCGTAATTAAATTTTTCGGCAGCCTTAGCAGCAATTGCATACCTGTCATACTTTTGGTAATTTGTTATAAGCGATTGCATAGCCTCTGCAAGCTGAACCGCATGCTCACTTTCAACCAAAAGGCCATTTTCTATATCAATAACTTCGGCGATGCCTCCTACATTACTGCTTATAACAGGTAATCCGCAACATAAAGCTTCAAGGATAACACAGGGAAGATTTTCAAATCGGCTGAACAGCAGCAATGCTGATGCTTTTTGCATGTGCACAGCAACTTCGCTATAAGCAACGGGCTGCTGAAAAAATACAAACTTATTTAAAAGCTCATATTTATTTGCCATTGACCTTAATTCAGTGTTATCATTTCCAAGCATTATGAGCTCAAAATCGAAGCCCCTTTCTTTAAGCATTGCCGCAGCCTGCAAGATCCCCTCAGGATTCTTTTGATAATTCATATAGGAAATATGAATGAAGCGGAATTTAGCAGGAGTTAAAGGTTTATAGTTAAAGAACCGGGTATTAACTACATTAGGTATTGCAAAGAATGGAACATTCACAAAATGCTGTTTTACTGTTTCCCCAAGCCCTTTTGATACCGGGAAAAAAAGTGCAGCTTTTTCCAGAATTCGTTTATTTAATGATCTAAATAGAAAATTTTTGTCGAAAATTGAAGGCACACATTCTTTATAATAACCAACCCAGTGTTCGGTAACAAAATAATGTATACCCCATTTTCTCTTAGCCCAAAGCGCAGTAACTCCTGCATTCATTGCCACATGCACATGAATATAGTCTGGCTTGCCCTGTTCCTTACAATAATCTTTAATGGCATTCCGGAAATGTTTTTTATAATTAAGAAAAGATATTAACCTGTCAAGGATTTTAAAAGCTGTTTTTGGGGAGTTATAATAAATTATTTGTTCCGTTAAATTGCCTGTTACAAATCTTTTTACCGCTGTAGTATTTGAAGTAAGATCTTCATCTTTTTTTGCATAAATAACTTGAACTTCGCAATATTGGGAGACAGCCTGGGCATGACGTTGAATAAAATCACCGGTAAAATTATCCAGCTTATTGGGATACCAGCTTGCTAACCACAATACTTTCATTTTTCCTGAATTTATCTTTTATTTTACCCCTGTAATATTAAAACCAAATTTATCAACTGTAGTAATGTTTATTTTGGCATACCCTCTTTTATAGAACCAGGAAGCAGCTTCACTATGCTCATGCTCCCACCTGAACTCCGGTGTGAACCAATCCAGGATACTGACCATCATCTCTCTTATATTTTGCTTATTGCCTTTCATTCTTTTTACAATATAACTGACTGGTAAAATGGTAACCATGTATAAATAATATTGAAACCCAAGCGGCAGTTTTGAAGTTTTTTTACGAATGGCATTAAACATACGGTGTACAATATCTTTACCGGGATGATAAAGCCATACACTTAATTTGCCATCATCTTTTACCGTTGGTTCAATACAGGAAAAAGACAATTCGCTATTATTGGTATGAATTAAAACCCCGCTGCAATGCACGATATCAAAATAATTAAAAAGCACGGGAGGAAATTGTACATCGCCCTGAATAAAATGAACATTGGAAAAAGTATTCCGTTCATAGGCTTCTTCAATGCAATTGGCAAAATCCATGGCTATGATTAAACCACAACTTGATGCGATCAGGGTTTCTAATTTACCATTTCCACAACCAGCATCAAATATGATCTTTTCTGCCAGGCTTTGTTTGGTTTCGGTGGTTTCTTTTAAGAACCTTGCTACCATCGCATCATTATCTGCATCCCAGGTATTGTCCTTATCATAATCATAAACCGACCATTCTTTGGTGAAGCTGGCCTTTGTCCGTTTGTTCTTCTGAGCAGCATAGCTTATCAGGCCTCCATACTTTTGTAACAGGTGTGCTTTTAGCTCATCATAATTGTTCACTGCTGACCTTAAGAATTGCTTATGATCAAGAAAAGCCTCCACATTAAGCCTGGGTATGCCTTTTATTACCGGGTAGAACCAGCCTTCCGAAGCATACAATACAGCTTCGTCAATTATCTCCCTGCTTTCCCCATTTAATATTTTGGTGCTCTTTTTAAGTATGCTGGCAGTTAATGCTCCCCTGCTAACAGGGCATCTCAATAAGGGAAGTAAAGATTCTTGCATTAACGCTCCGTGATTTGATAAAATAATTATTTAGCGAGGATCATCATGGAATAGCCTCCCCATTTTTTTGCACTCCAGTCCTTGTTGATGGTAAACGAAAAATTCCTTAATATTTTTTTTACGAACCGCTTAAAGGAATCTGGAGGGTTGACATCAACAACCGGCTTTGTATAAACCCAATCTATAATTTCATAGCCCGTATCCTGCAATGCCCACTCCACCATTTCTTTGCTATAATAATGAATATGGCCTACAGATTGCCGCTGCTGCATTAAAACATGTGGCTTCATTACCGTTCTGCTGGAAAGATCAAGCGGAATATGAAAAATAAAATGATCGCTCTTTTTTTTAAGCTTTCTTAAAAAACCATAATAATCATCTACATGCTCTACCACATCTATTACCATCAGCAAGTCAGCATGAATGTCCTGTCTTAGTGTAAGGTCTTCATTGTAAAAACTTATTTTATCCGATGTTCTCTTTTCTGCCAAAGCAAATGCCTGTGGAGAAATATCATAGCCGGTCAGTTCTTCGATACGGCCTTCTTTCTTTAATAGTTCAACCAGGTTCTCTCCTGCCCCGCAGCCCACTTCTATTACTCTTTTGGGATGAACATCATTTTTCTGCAGCAGCTCAACAATAATGTCTGTTTTCCAACCGGCATCGGCAATATCCCAATCGGGATTATTTTTTAAATATTCCCCGTTTACATATCTATCGTTGCTGCTAACTTTCATTGTTAATTTTAAGCGCACTTTTAATGCTCTTCTCTATTTGTTTCCTGTCGGATGCTTTAAAGATAAAAAAATCTGAAACCGGAATATTATATTCTTTTTTGAAAACAGTGATGATATAACCCTGGTACACAATATAGCCTAAACTGCTTACCAGGGCTGCAGCATTTATTCCGAAGCGGGGAATGAAAATGATATCCCCAATTACAATTACGATCAAAGCAAACAGTGAACCGGTAATGTTCACCCTGATCCTGTTCCTCCCAGCAAAATATGCGGTTAATGTAAATATGCCGGAAAGTGATAAGATGCCGGGAATAAGCCATAAAAAGGGTTGGTACATTTCAGTAAAGCTCTCTCCAAAAACAAAAGGGAAAAGCCATTTACCAGTGAATGCCAAAATAAGACAGGCAATTCCATACAGCAGGAATATAGCCCTTGATAATAAAGTTAACATGTTATGTACGGATTGCCTTTGATCAGCAGCAGTCATAGGAAATACAACGCTTGCCAATATAGTGGGCAGGATGAAGAATAAATGCACCAGCTTTGATACCTGTATATAATTACCCAGTTGTTGGGCTGTACAATATTTTTCTACAAAGAAATAATCTACCCGGTATAGCATAAAAAAAATGATATTGCCTGCAAATGCCATGAAGCAATACCTGGAGAGTGTTTTGAATTGTACCGGTGTTAAAAATTGGAAAGACCATTTTTTTATGGATATGGATCCGGCAGCAATGGCCATAGCGATCCCCTGCAAAAGAAAAACGCTGAAATAGATATAAAAATAATTTTCGTTGCTGATAGCCGGTATAACTGACCTGCCGCCGTATGGGATAAGTATTATTAAAATGACAGTTCCCAAAACAATAATGATATTGGGTGTTTTGAAATTATTTGCAGCATAAAAAAAACCTGAGCAGTAGGTGACCAGCAGGTTGCCGGTGATAAAGAAAACAGCAGAAAAAAGGATGAGTTGCGCCGGAAGTTCGCGGTATGCCTCATTAAAAAAATACCAGGTTATAAAAAATGTTACAATAGTTACAAGGCATGACCAGGCTATAGAAAAATTAAAGAGCTTTTGGGGATCCATCTCCTTTTTAGCAGTGAAATAAATAATGCCCGACTCCAGGCTCAGGCTTGATACCAATACAACCAGGGCATAGATACTGCTGATATAATAAACAGCACCGCTTACCGAAGCCTGGAAATGGCGGGCCAATAAAATATTGATGATAAAAGCGGATAGGTAATACAGGCCACGCCACAGCAAACTTTGCAATAATACTTTACCTGTATGCATAAGGTAAAAAAGGGTTTGTATAAAAATGCTGTGTCAAAATCATATATTTGAACAGCTCAAATTTAGCGGAATAGTACAGTAAAAAATAAAAAACAATAAACCTTTAGCAGATGGCCTTATTACGTAAGATAAACGCTAAAGCCAAAACCGAAAATAATACGGGCTTTGGCAGTAATGCATCGGATTATGGTGGCAGGTTCGTTAATAAAGACGGGAATGCAAATATTGATATACAGGGTGTATCATTTTTAAGCAGGATAAGCTGGTATCATACCATGCTGGGCTTACCCGGCTGGAAATTCCTTACAATTATATTCTCCTTTTACATTTTAATAAATTTTGTATTTGCTTCTCTTTATTACATAATAGGCGTTGAACATCTCAATGGGATAAACAGCACTACGGAGATCGGCAAATTTGGTGCTGCGTATTTTTTCAGCGCACAAACTTTTACAACAGTTGGTTATGGTCATATAAGCCCTTCGGGTTTTATTACCAGTGCGATTGCGGCTGGTGAAGCATTGGTTGGACTACTTAGTTTTGCTATTGCAACCGGTTTATTTTATGGCCGCTTCAGCAAACCAAAAGCATATCTCTGGTTTTCTCACAATGCTTTGATTGCTCCTTATAAAGAGATCACTGCTTTAATGATACGTGTTACACCTTATAAGAACACTACGCTTACAGACACAGAAGCAAAGCTAACATTAGGAATGACCATAGAAGAAAATGGCAAAATGGTGAACAAATTTTTCCCCCTGGAACTGGAGTTTAGTAAAGCCAATGCACTTACGCTGAACTGGACAATTGTACACCCGATTACAGAGGATAGCCCATTTTATAATTTTACCGCAGATGATTACAAGAATGTGAATGGGGAAATATTGGTGTTCATAAAAGCTTTTGACGATATGTTCAGCAGTACCGTTGTTGACCGCAGCTCGTACACTTTTAAAGAGATCATTGTGGGAGCTAAATTTTTACCCATGTACTACCGGAGCAGTACCGGTAATAAAACGATCCTGGATATTGAAAAACTTAATAGTTATACAGAAGCAGATATCAGCTTGGCCATGCAGGCTAATACAAGATCTACCGCTTTATAATTATTCCTTATTTCAGGCTATTTATTATTGTTATAAAATCAGTAGCAACCAGGCTGGCGCCACCTACCAATCCTCCATCAACATCCAGCTGTGCGAAGATCTCTTTAGCATTATTTGCTTTTACACTGCCCCCGTATAAAATTGAAATACTGCCGGCTACTTCCGCGCCATATTGTTTTTCCATTACAGCTCGTATGTGTGCATGCATTTCCTGGGCCTGCTCATTGCTGGCAGTTTTGCCGGTACCAATTGCCCAGATGGGCTCATAGGCAATTACAAAGCCCGAGAGCTGCCCCGCGGTTAAATGAAATAAACTTTCTTTCAATTGGGTTTCCACAAAACTATTTTCAGTTCCTGTCTCCCGTATGGCCAATGGTTCCCCGCAACAAAAGATCGGTTTTAATCCATACTCCAGGCAGATATTGATCTTAGCGGCAATCATTGCATTGCTTTCATTAAAATATTCACGGCGCTCGCTATGACCAAGTATCACGTAATCTACGCCGATGCTCTTCAACATTTCAGCACTAACTTCACCGGTATAGGCCCCGCTTTTTTTATCGTAACAATTCTGTGCAGCAACAAATGCATTTTGCTTTCCGGCTAATTTATTTTTTATATTGACCAGATATGGGGAAGGAACTCCAAATACAGCTTCCTGGTTTGCTTTAAGCTCAAGTGGTGTAGCTATCAATTCATCCATTAAGGTTTCTGCCTGTTGCAGGGTT
This sequence comes from Ferruginibacter sp., assembly GCA_046596255.1. GTDB lineage: Bacteria > Bacteroidota > Bacteroidia > Chitinophagales > Chitinophagaceae > Ferruginibacter. The sequence goes on from JBKJMZ010000048.1 coordinate 14,851, forward strand.
AAATTCATTTTCCAGTTTGCTGCCGCAATTTGTTTACGCATGTGTTCTTTATTTTTATAGTTTGTAAATAGCTGTCAAAACCTGTTTTTCCCTGTCGGTGATGCCAAGCCCTTTTAATTTTTTCCAGTTATCAATATCAACAAGTGCTTTATCCAGTTTGTAGCTGGTTATACCATCGGCTCCCCACGAAAAATTAGGAATGAATTTAGGGGTAAGCCCCTGTGCAATGACATTGCAGCATACACCAACCATGGTGCCTGTATTAAAGGAAGTATTGATTGCTGCTTTGGAATGATCACCCATCAGCAATCCTCCCTTAAAACCGGCACTTACTTCCCGTTTATCTGCATCAACGCAATATTTTACTTCGCCTGCATTATTCTTAACATTGCTGTTGGTAGTACCTGCACCCAGGTTACACCATTCTCCCAAAACACTATCACCTAAATAACCATCATGCGCTTTATTGCTGTACCCGAATAAAACAGAGTTCTTTATTTCTCCGCCTACAGTACAAAAAGGGCCGATGGTGGTTGCCCCGTAAATTTTAGTTCCCATTTTTACCACGGCACCTTCACAAATGGCAATAGGCCCCTTCAATAAACTCCCTTCCATGATATTTGCGTGCTTACCTATGTAGATGGGCCCTTCGCTGGCATTTAAGATACAATGCTCCAGTGTAACCCCCGCTTCTATAAATACCTGTGAGGGCTTTGTTACTTTATTTGTATTGGAGATCGCTTTGCTTTTTCTTCCTGCCGTCACCAGGTTAAAGTCTTCCTTTATTGCCCAGTCGTTGAGTTGCATGATCTGCCAGGGATAATGTATGGCGTTAACATCATTTTTAAATTCAACCGACCTGTTGATCTTTATCTTATGGAGGCCCAATACTTCCTTTGCTGAGAATTTAAATGCCATTCCCCCTTCTTTGCCTGCTGTAAGGAACTCACCATTCTTCAATTTTTTTATTTTGTTGATAATGGATTTTGTTGGTAATACATTGGCGTGTACCAGGAGGTATTCGGCTTTACTGATATTTTTTTCAATTTTAACGGATAGCTCATCATCCAGGTAATGTCCCTGCCATTTATTGGCAGAACTTGTCTTTAAATACCGCTCCCACTTTTCCCGGATGGTTAAGATGCCGATACGGATATCCTGGATATGCCTGGTATAGGTAAAAGGATGCAGATTTGCGGGTTTGCAGTATTCTTCTGTAAAGATGATCTTTTGCATGAGGTAAAACTACTAATAACAAAGGTAAAAATAAGGTAACCACTAATTACACGAATCTACACCAATGAATATAATTTATTTGTGTTTAATTGGTAGCACCTGCCGGCAGGCAAGGTTGGTGGCAACAAAAAAAATCCTCCCGGAGAACCAGGAGGACTTAAAGTATAGCCATGAAAAACAAACTTGAAATAAAGATAATGATCTCTATTAAATTATTTTGCCTTTTTTTCGTACCGTTTGTTGAATTTGTCAATTCTACCCGCAGTATCTACCAATACATTTTTACCGGTATAAAAAGGGTGAGAGGTATTTGAAATCTCCAGTTTAATAACCGGGTAATCGTTACCATCCTCGTAAGTTACTGTTTCTTTAGATGTGGCAGTTGAGCGACTCAAGAATTGGGTACCATTACTCATATCCTTAAATACTACCAGCCTGTAATTGTTGGGGTGAATTCCTTGTTTCATATTTATTTGTTTAGCGTACGGGTTTTGCCGTACATTATTTAGAAAGGGGCAAAATTAAGCTCTTTTCAATTAAAAACCGCAGGAAAAATGGATAATGTTATAATGGATAATTGATAATGCTCCAGGATTTTAGGGCTTTAGATAATATAATACTCTTTATATTGAAAAAATTATCAATTATCCAATAATAAATTATCCTTTAACCTATTAGCAATTCACATCAGCTTTTCATATTAATAAATTGAAGGGCAATACCCAGGTTCCAGCCCTTGCTGGCCTGTATTACTTCCTGCAGGTCATCGATCTTTTTCCCGGTAACCCTTATGATATCATCCATTATTGCCACCTGAACCTTCATACCGCTATCCTTGATCAGTTTTACGATCTTCTTGGCATCTTCCTGCTTTATACCGTTTCTTACCGGTATTTCTTTTTTTACCACTTTGCCGCTGGGATAGGGCTCTTTGCTCAGGTCGTACACTTCAGCAGCCAGCCCCTGTTTCATACTGCGGCTTATCATCACATCGGTTATCTGGCTTATTTTCATGTCGCTGTCGGCCTCCAGGTTAACCTTACATTCTTTTTTATTTAGATCGATCACCACGTGTGAGCCTTTAAAATCGAAACGGTTGGCTATTTCTTTGGATACCGTGTTGATAGCATTATCCAGGGTTTGCAGGTCAACTTTGCTTACAAGATCAAATGATGGCATAATTGTATTTTTTTTCAAAAGTAAAAAACCTATCGCACAAAGGCGACAGGTTTTTACAAAAAGAAGCACTTCTTTAAAAATAATATTAAACTTCTTTATTAACCAGCACTCTTTACCCTGTTCTGCTCATCACTTGCACCGCTGCTTTTTTTGCTGCTTCCTGCTTTTAATTTTCCTTTGTTAAACCTGTAAGTAAAGGTCAGGCTTACTGCACGGCTGTCATTCACATTCCTGAATTTAGCATCCACTGTTCCGTATTTGCTATAACCGTTGAACACAGCTCCTGCAAAAATATCACGTACATTTAAGCGGATACTGCCATTATTTTTTAAGATCTGTTTGCTTACACCGGCATTTACCTGTTTCATATGCTGGATGTAAATCACACCTTCGAGGGATTTGCTGCGGTAAATACCACTGATCTCTGCAGACCAGCCTTTTTTAAATTTGAATTGCTGCTGCAATTGAACCATAACGCTCGTGATCCCAATTGATATCGGCTCATTGTTTACAAGACCTTTAAAATGGTTGTTGAACACATTGGTATAGATATTACCGCTCCACCATTTAGTGATCTGCTTATTTGCGGTAACTGCTAAACCAAATTGTTTGGCGCTGGCAATATTTGCTTTCTTGATATAGGTCTCGTTAGTAAAGTCATTCTGCTCTAACACCTGCTGGATGATATTTTCTGTAGCAGTATAATTTACCGTTGTTGTAAGAAATCCTTTATAAGTATGGCTTAATTCGATATTATGCGCAAACTGTGCACTCAGATTGGGGTTGCCTTGTTCAAAAGTATACCTGTCAAGGAAATGCACAAATGGGTTCATATCCTCGTAATCGGGCCTGCTGATCCTTCTTCCGTAATTAATAACGAATTGATTCTTCTCGTTTGCAGTGTACTGCAGGTAAACTGTAGGGAATAGCTGTGTATAAGACCTGTTGAATTTTGTTTCAGTGTATTCAAACTTATCTTCACCCGCATTGTAGGTATACCCTTTTGAGATACCTTTTGAATTGGTATTCTCTACCCTTAAACCAAGTTGTGCACTCCATTTTTTACCAAGGGGCCTGCTGTAATTTAAATATGCTGCATTAATATTCTCATCATAAATAAAATGATTACTGCGGGCGCTGTCTAAAACATTATACCCCACTTTAACACTGTCGTACCTGGCATTATTATCATTATTTACAAAACTTGTTTTAATGCCTGCCTCAAACTTTGAACCCTTGTTTAATGGTAAGGTATAATCGACCTTACCACTATAGATCTTAATATTTGTTGGTAATGTACCCAATAAAACATCAGGTGCATTTGTCATATTACCCATATTATCATAATAGGTGCTGGTGAGGGGCTGTACGCTTGTAGCTTTGTATTGAACAAAGTCAAGGTCGGCGGTGATCTCCTGTCCTGCCGAATCCAGCTTGGTTCTGAAGTTAAAATTAGAACTGAAATTTTTCCACCTTTCCTTATTTTCGGTATAAGCTGTTGTTTGGTCAGTTAAATTATTGTTGGGATCATAAATATAGGTATTGGTTCTGCTCTGCCATAAACTTGGGTTGTAAAAACCATTTAATACCATACCTACTGTTGTATTTTTTGATACGGTATAATCCAATCCAATTTTCGAACTGTAAAAATGGCGCTGGTTTTCCATATGTGTTTCCTGGTCAAAAATTGATTTGATGTTCTTGGTGGCTTCATCACGGAAATTCTTGATGATATACAGGTCTTCGCCCCTGTGGTTACGGTTGTAATTAAAGTTGCTGAAGAAATTTATTTTGCTGTTGCGGTAATTAAAACTTACAGCCTCATTAAATCTTGCATAACGACCCTGGGTGTATCCGGTGGTAATGCTTCCGTTGTATCCAAATACCTTATTCTTTTTTGTTTTGATATTCAGTACACCTGCATTGCCGGCCGCATCGTATTTTGCCGGCGGGTTAGTCATGATCTCGATCTGGTCGAGCTGGCTTGCTGTCATATTGCGCAACATATTGGCCAGATCCGGGCCACTTAAATAACTTGGGCGCCCGTCTATATAAACAATAACACCCGATTTTCCTTTAAGGCTGATATTTCCGTCTTTATCAACAGAAACACCGGGCGCCTTTTCAAGAACCTCCAGGGCCGTGCTGCCCGTACTTGTAATAGAGGCGTCTACATTAACAATGGTCCTGTCGAGTTTTCTTTCGATCAGCGGTTTTTTTGCAGTTACTACAACTTCTTTCATGGCTTTATCAGCCTGTATAAGTTGTAATACACCTACGTTAGCAGTAGGATTGCCAGCTGAAATGGTAAAAGCACCGCTGTAGGTTTTAGAATGACCTATAGAAGTTGCCAATACCAAGTAAGTACCCTCTTTTAGATTTTCAAAAGAGAAATTACCGACTGCATCTGTTACAGCAACTTTTACAAGGGTAGAATCTTTGGCTTTTAAGAGGGAAACAGATGCGGCATCAATTACTTTTTGATTGCCTCCGTCTTTGATACTTCCGGATACTTTTGTTCCGGTTTGGGCGTAACTGCATATAGCGATGCTCATAGCAGCCAGCAGGCTGAAAAATTGTTTCATGGCTTTACTTTTTGTTTTTAATTTTTATCCCCTTTACAGGGAGGCTATACTTAGTTATATACTTTGATAACTACTTCACAAAAGTAAGTACTATGTGTTACATAGTACATTGTTTTATATTGGACGGCAAATATCAGGGATATTTGGTCATATAGCCTTATACGCAACATTTGAGGATAATGTTACATAACTAATCAATAAAGAAATTAAAGTTTTTTACCTGTTCTGGAAGATTTGTTTTTGACAAAAATGATAAAAATGATACCGGCTAAAACAAGGGCAGCCGATATGATTTCGGCTTGCGTAGGATGAAAACCAAATATGGAGTAGGTATTATTTACCCGGAATAGTTCAACCGTAAAACGCTCTAATCCATTTACAATGAGATAGATGCCAAACATAACACCAGGTACCTTAATTTTTCGGCGTATGGACCACAGGATCAGAAACAGTAATGTGCAAACTATGGTCTCATAGAAGGAAGTTGGAAAAACGGGTTGGGGTAAAGCCCTGCAATGCTCTTCCTGGCAATTAGGTATGAGTACTCCATCCTTATTTACATTGTTTGGAAATGTATAAGCCATCACCCATGTAGGCAAAAAAGAAGGCCCTCTCCAGGATCTGTGCGGAACTTTATCCAGACTTTCATAAGTACGGTCGGTAACTTGTACTAAAACAGAGTCCTTATCGTAAGTAGCCCCCTTTAAATAATAATTGGCATTTTTATTTAATTGTGCCTGGTAATCACCGGGAGCGGCTTCTACAACCTTACCTCCGGCATTTACTACATATGCACTGTTGTATATTCCCCAATCCCCATCGCCGGATACCTGGCATCCGATACGGCCTACAGCATAGGCCAGCAGCAGGGCAAGGCCTGCAGCATCTACCAGGTGAATGATCTTTATACCCTTTTTTGAAGCATACCAACAAATGGCAATAGCTGCAAGGATCAGGCCCCCATAAAAAGTTAGTCCGCTGGCAGAGAACAACCTGCCGATAGGGTCTTGTACAAAATCATCCCAGTTCTCCAGGTTATCAAAAAGCTTGGCGCCGATGATGCCGAATATCAAACCGAGGATTATAATATCTCCCACCCTGTCGTGTGGCCAGATGCGTACGTTACGCCTTTCAGGTTCTTTTAGTTTCTGTTTGTTCTTATCCCACCATTTGTACCAGGTTAAAAACCCGCCAACCAATAAACCGCCCAGGAAATTTCCCTCGGTTGAAAAAATATAATCCTGTGGATTTACTTCAGCGGGTTTACTGAAAAAAAGGCCGAATATCTTGTACCCAAAAATAAAACCTACAATGGCATTCATCAGCAAGTCGCTTAACGAAGCCGGTTTCCCTACCGTAATGATCTCTTCCCTGGGGAACAGCAATCCTTCTTTTTCTTTTCGCTGCAATTCCTTACTTAAAACGATAGCCGCAGTAACAAAGCCCATGGCAACCATCAACCCGAATGTATTCAGAAAACTCAATCCCTGCCACTCTACACCAAACCAGTCCTTAAATGCATAATATAAATTGGGATACATCGGTTAATTTAGGTTTAAAATTTAAATACTGCAATATATTCAATATATCAACGCAATGGTTATACAAAACCTCCCGTATATACAGGAGGTTTATATGTTGTACTTACTTAATCATGTTAATTACAATGCTGTTCAAAAGCATTTATCAGGTTCTCGGCAATCATTTGTGCACTGCGACCCTCTATATTGTGGCGCTCTATAAAATGCACCAGCTTTCCGTCTTTAAACAAAGCAATAGCCGGAGATGAAGGAGGATAAGGCATCAGGTGCTCCCTTAATTTATTTACAGCTTCAATATCAAAACCAGCAAAACTTGTGGTGATATTATCTGGTTTTTTGGAAGTATTATTCACCGCCAATAAAACACCAGGCCTTGCAGTACCAGCGCTACAGCCACAAACAGAATTTATCATCACCAGTGTGGTTCCCTTTTCTGAAAGCGTATTTTCTACAGCTTCTGCAGTTAATAGTTCAGAGAATCCATTCTCTGTTAACTCTTCTTTCATTGGTATTACTATTTCTTCCGGATACATATGTTACTTATTTTTTTTATGGAGTGTAAAATTACATACTTCTATTATAATAATATTCAACCCGCAAATACTATTCCCAATATCGAAACGACCTTGCGGAAATTATGGCATTATAAAACAGATCAGTCTAGCCAGAATGGCTGCAAACGTATTCCGTTTTTGAAATTTTGTCTTGAAAAACGGGTTGGAATACAATTTGACGATAATTAACCGTAAACACAATATTAAATAACTTAAAAAATAATAGCTATGACCTACGTAAAAGTAAACAACAACATCAACAAAACCTTTGATGGTATCATGAACGAATTGTTCAACGAATTACCAGTAAATTTTGGTAAGTCTATAAGGGAAGATGTACTGCATTTTCCACCGGCGAACATTGTTGAAAGAACAGATCTGTACAGGATTGAACTGGCAGCACCGGGCATGCTGAAATCTGATTTTATTGTAAAGCTTGATGGCAGGATCTTAACCATCAGTGCTGATAAAAAAACGGAAGAAGCTGCAGAAAATGAAAAGATGATCCGGAAGGAATTTGGCTACAAATCTTTCAAGCGCAGTTTCACTGTTGACGAAAAGATTGATGGTGTAAACATTACCGCTAAATATGAGAACGGTATCTTAACACTGGAGCTTCCAAAGAAAGAAGAAACAAAAACGGCTAAAGATATTGTGATACAATAAGCATAGTTTTTTTCATAAATATACAGTTGGTTTGATAAGGCCCTCTCATTCCTGGGAGGGCTATTTTTTTATTCGCAATTAATTCTTCTTCGCGTATCTATCAGGAACTGGATCTTCCAAACTTTGTTCAATCGTACCAACTGAAATGAGTTAACACCACAATGGCTGAACTTGCCATTGTAATAAAATTTATAAGGGGTCCATACACTGGCCAGGTCACCGTCAATTTTTATAGATCCAAAGCTGATCTGTTCATCAGCTGCACCCTTTGGTTGTTTGCTAACAAAATCTATAAACCCAGCTACCTCTTCGTTCCTGATAACTGTATTGCCGGATTTATCCTTTGTAATAGTTTGTAAAATAGCAGTATCTGCAAAAACAGATCTTAGAACTTGTGCGTCCCCGTTTTTCATTGCCGCAAATAAATTATTTACAACAGCCTTTACAGAATCTTCGGTATTTTGAGCTGATGCCGTGCTGCTGGCAATAATGCTTGAGATGATAAGCAGGTATGCAAATTTCCTGATCTTATTGAACATGGTTTGTCTTTTATGGTGAACACTAAAAATAGAAAGACAAAACAATGCCTGCACAAAAATTACATGAGTGGTTGCCTTATCAATAACCCAGTATCTTCAGCATACTTTGGGCAGATTGTTCTTTGGCATAAACCCAATCATGCATTTTCCCGTTTTTATCATACCCAACAATAATATGTTTGGGCGACGGAATAAGGCAATGCTTGATGCCTCCATACCCGCTGATCTGATCCTGGTAGGCGCCTGTATGAAAGAATCCCACATACAACGGCTCGCCGTCATCCACTTTGGGCAGGAACACTTCATTGATATGCTCCTCGCTGTCGTAGTAATCATGGCTATCGCAGGTTATGCCGCCAAGCACCACACGCTGGTATTCGTTATCCCATTTATTGATGGGCAGCATTAAGAATTTCTCGCCAATACCCCAGGTATCGGGTAAGGTTGTAATAAAAGAAGAATCGATCATGTACCAGGTCTCTTTATCATTCTGCATCTTCTGACCTATCACACTGTAGATATGCGCCATGCTTTCTCCAACAGTATAGCTTCCAAACTCTGTAAAGATATGCGGCATAGGTACTTTACTCCGCTTGCAGGCAACTTTTATGTTCCTTACTATCTCGTTGATCATGAATTGGTAATCATATTCAAAGCCCAACGAATGTTTAATAGGAAAGCCACCGCCGATGTTTATGGAATCCAGCTCGGGACAGATTTTTTTTAGCTGGCAATACAGGTTTATTACTTTATTCAGTTCACTCCAGTAATAAATGTCATCCTTGATGCCTTTATTCAAAAAGATATGCAGCATCTTTAGTTGAAAGCGATGCTCATTACCTTCTATCTTATCTACATAAAATTCAAGGATATCTTTTGCCCTGATACCAAGGCGTGAGGTATAAAAAGGAAAATTAGGTTCTTCATCTGCTGCCACGCGGATACCCAGGTTAAATGGAACTTTAACTGACTTAATATAACCCCTTAATTCATCTACGTTATCCAGGATTGGAATTACATTCTTAAAACCGCTGTTAAGCAATCCGGCTATACGGTTGATATAAGGCTTTTGCTTATACCCATTGCAGATCACAAATACATCTTTATTGATCTTACGCTTGGCGTAAAGTTTCTTTACAATATCAATATCATAGGCATAAGAGGTTTCCAGATGGATATCATACTTTAATGCCTCTTCTACAATAAAAGAAAAGTGCGAACTCTTGGTACAATAGCAATAATTATATTTCCCCTCATACTTATGCTTTTTAAAAGCATTTGCAAACAGGTGCTTGGCCTTATTTATCTGTTTGCCAATCTTGGGCAGGTAGGTAAGTTTTAATGGAGTACCATACTTATCTATCAGTGCTTTTATATCCAGGTCGTTGTACTGTAAATACTCGTTCTTTACTTTAAAATCTTCCTGCGGAAAATCAAAGGTTTGCTGCACCAGGTCGTTGTAGGTATTATCCATTTATAGTTTTACAGATTTTTTAGTTAACAGATGTTTATGCAAAAGTAACAGACTTGGGATATTTATGAACAAAAAAAACCGGCTATGAGGAATTCACAACCGGTTTGTATAAAATGAAGCTTCAGTTTACTTAACTGAGTCTAATAATTTTTTGAAAGTCTCTGGCTCATTCATGGCCAGGTCAGCCAAAACCTTACGGTTAAGGTCAATTTTATTAACCACCAGTTTGTTGATGAACTGGCTGTAGGTCATACCCTCTGCCCTTACTGCGGCATTGATACGTGCGATCCATAAAGTACGGTACTCACGCTTTTTTAATTTACGGCCAACGTAGCTGTACGTTAAACCTTTTTCCATTACGTTTTTAGCAACGGTGTATACATTTTTACGCTTACCATAGTATCCTTTGGCAGCTTTTAATATTCTTTTGCGGCGGGCCCTGCTGGCTACTGCATTTACTGAACGTGGCATATCTTAATTTTTTTAAAGTTAATTGTTGTGTTTTTCCGGCGGGATTTATTTCATTCCCAATAAACGTTTTACAAAGTGCATGTTGGCATCACTAACCATACCATCTTTACGCATATTACGCTTACGCTTTTTTGATTTTTTGGTTAAGATGTGACGTTTAAAAGCTTTTTGAAACATGATCTTACCGGAACCGGTAACTTTAAAGCGCTTTTTTGCGCTGCTGTTGGTTTTAACCTTTGGCATTACATAACTGTTTTAAGTTACTCCCTGCTGGCGGTCCTGAAATGACGGGACACTTGATAGAGCCTTGTGGGAAATGTCTGAAAAAGTATAATTTCTTTTTCGGGCCGCAAAGATAAGGGGAAATTGGGGAAAATGGGTAGTTTTTTAGAAGTTTTTACCATTTGCCCAAACATAATGAGCGCAAAAAAACGAAACCCGTGGTAAAAACAAAGGCTTTAGAGCGAACAGCTCCCGTTCTACAAAATAAATAGCAATCAAAAAAAGCTTAGCTTTAGCATTAAACATTTAAAAGTTTTGGATTTTCTATCATGGATAAAAACGGCCCAATCATAGTAATAGAAGATGATTCTGATGACCAGGAACTTTTAAAAGACATATTCAATAACCTTGATTACAAAAATCCTGTTATTTATTTTTCAGATGGGGAAGATGCTCTAAAATATCTTACGGAAACCAAAATGAAGCCCTTTCTTATACTTTCCGATATCAATATGCCGAAACTTAGCGGTTTTGAACTCAGGGAAAAGATATATATCAATGAAAGCCTCAACCTGAAATGTATACCTTATTTATTCTTTACAACAAGCTCTACCCAAAAATCGGTTATTGATGCCTACTCACAATCAGTGCAGGGATTCTTTGTAAAGCCAAATGATTTTGCCAGGTTACAAAACACCATACAAAAAATTGTAGAATACTGGAAAGAATGTGAAGCTCCAAATTATACGCCTGACTAATATTAACCCGGATATTTACTCATCCATTCCTTCACTACCTTCAGCAGTCTTGCTCGATTTTTTTAGCATTTGATTTATAGTATCAATTTCGGCAGGTGTAAAATAGCGCCATTTGCCGGGAGGCAGGCCACTTAAAGTCATGTTCATAATACGGGTGCGTTTCAGGCTCTCAACATTATATCCCAGCGCCTCACACATGCGGCGTATCTGCCGGTTAAGACCCTGCACTAAAATTATTTTAAACCGGTTTAGACCCTCCTGTTTTACAAAACATTTTTGAGTTACTGTTCCCAGTATCCGCACGCCATTCCGCATCTTTTGTATAAAATCAAGGGTAATGGGTTTATCTACTACAACAATGTATTCCTTTTCGTGCTGGTTGCCGGCACGTAGTATCTTGTTCACGATATCCCCATCATTGGTTAAAAAGATGAGGCCCTCGCTTCTTTTATCAAGCCTTCCTATAGGAAATACCCTTGTCTTAAAATTTACAAAATCAATGATATTCGTTTTGTCTTTAAGATCTGTTGTGCAGGTAACGCCTTTGGGTTTGTTTAGCGCAAGGTAAACAGCAGACTGTTTCTTTTTGATCGGCTCGCCATCTACCAGCACAACATCATTTTCTTTTACCCGGTTGCCCCTGGTGGCTTCCACACCATTGATGGTAACGCGGAGCTGCTCAATATATTTATCAGCTTCCCTGCGGCTGCAGAAGCCTGTTTCGCTGATGTATTTGTTAAGACTCGTATCCATGCTTAGAATTATTCCTTCTACGCTAAAGCTACGAAGGACAAGAAAAATCATTCTTCGCTCAAGCTAATAAGGATAAATAAAAAAAGGGAAGCAAGAACTTCCCCTTAATTTTTTATAATACTTGCTGTTATAACCTGTCTGCTTCCTGTTGTTTTCTTTTAGAAAGTTTTGCTTTTGGCGCAAACATTACCAGCATTCTTTTTCCTTCCATTTTTGGTAAGCCTTCCAAAGCGCCTACATCTTTCAACCGGTCGGCAAATTTCAATAATAACAATTCGCCTCTTTCTTTGAACATGATGGCACGTCCTTTAAACTGAACGTGGGCCTTAACCTTATCGCCCTCGCTTAAGAATTTTTCGGCATGTTTTACTTTGAATTCAAAGTCGTGGTCATCTGTATTGGGTGTAAAGCGTATTTCTTTAACCTCGCTGGTCTTCGATTTTGCTTTCATCTCTTTCTTCTTCTTCTTCTCCTCGTACAAAAATTTATTGTAGTCAATGATCTTACAAACCGGGGGTTTGGCGCCCGGCGAAATTTCCACCAGATCTAATTCCTGTGATTGTGCAATTTTAAGAGCCTCGGCTACGGAGTAAACGCCGGGTTCAAGATTTTCGCCAACCAGCCGTACCTCGGGTACTCTTATCATGTGGTTGGTACGGTGTTCCTGCTGTTGTTCTTTTTTAAAACGGGGGTTAAATGTGCCCCTGGGTCTTGGTGGAAATGCCATTTATTATTTTTAGTTTACAATGTTGTTTTTTTTGCTAAGAGGATAAAAGAGAAAAGGAGAAAACAGTTTCACTCCATAAAAGCTATCAGCAAATTATTTATTTAAAGTTATAAATCCAAAAGAAAATCAAAACAAATAATTACTTGTTTTAAAAAGCTGTCAAGGCTGACATCAAATTAATTACTCAGCTACCCTGTCCTTAATTTCTGCCAATATTTCTTCCACAAATTCGCCGATCAGCTTTGCTCCAAGGTCGCCCTTGCCCTGCCTGCGGATAGCAACCTTCCCTTCGTTCATTTCCTTCTCACCTATCACCAGCATATAAGGTACTTTGGCCATTTCAGTATCCCGGATCTTTTTACCGATCTTCTCGCTCCTGTCATCAACTTCAGCACGAATATCAGCTTTTTTAAGGGTTTGCAAAATTGTATTTGCATAATCCATAAACTTATCGCTGATGGGCAGGATCTTCACCTGCAACGGGGCCAGCCATGTTGGGAATTTACCCGCATAGTGTTCCAACAAAAATCCAATGAACCTTTCATGGGTGCCCAATGGCGCCCTGTGAATGATCAATGGCGTTTCAAGCTGGTTTTGCTGGTTGGTGTACTGAAGATTAAAACTTCTCCCCTGGGCAAAGTCAACCTGGTTTGTTGCCAGGGTAAATTCACGCCCAATTGCACTCCATATTTGCACATCAATTTTAGGGCCGTAAAAAGCACCTTCATCCTTTACTTCTACATAAGGAATATTTGATTCGATAAGCACCTGCCTCACCATTTCTTCTGTTTCAAGCCAAAGTTCCGGTTCATTCACATATTTTTTTCCCAGCTTGGCAGGGTCATGCAGACTCAGGCGCATCACATATTTATCAATACCAAATATCTTAAAATAGTTTACATACAATTCATTCACCGCCCTGAACTCCTGGGCAAACTGTTCCCGGGTACAATAAATATGTGCATCATTCATGTGCAGGCAGCGCACCCGCATTAAGCCAAATAATTCGCCACTCTGTTCGTAGCGATAACAGGTGCCATATTCTGCAAGCCTAAGCGGCAGGTCCTTGTAACTCCGCTGTTCTGCATCAAATATTTTATGGTGATGAGGGCAGTTCATTGCTCTTAAATAATATTTGGAACCATCCAGTTCCATTGGAGGAAACATACTGTCTTCGTAGTAGGGCAAATGGCCGCTGGTGAGATACAGGCTTTCTTTGGCGATATGAGGAGTTACCACCCTTTTATATCCTGCTGCTTTTTCGGTTTGCTTTGCAAGCGTTTCCAGTTCTTCAATAATAACAGTTCCATTAGGCATCCATAATACAAGTCCCAGGCCTACCTGGTCATCAAATGTATAAATGCCCAGTTCTTTTCCAAGTTTACGGTGATCTCTTTTTTTGGCTTCTTCCAGCATCAATACATATTCATCCAGTTCCTTCTGGTTGGGAAAAGTAACGCCATATATCCGGGTAAGCTGCTTATTCTTTTCATCCCCTTTCCAGTAAGCACCGGCAATGCTGGTCAATTTTATCGCTTTGATAAAACCGGTGTTGGGAATATGTGGCCCACGGCACAGGTCAGTAAATCCCCCCTGGGTATAGAATGTTATTTCACCATCAGTCAATCCACTTAAAAGATCAAGCTTATATTCATCTCCCTTCTCCGTAAAATATTGATGGGCTTCTGCTTTAGGAATTGCCTTACGCAGGAAACGGTTGTTCTGCTTAGCCAGCTCATTCATCTTCTTTTCAAGTTGAAGCAGGTCATCTTCGGTGATCTTTTTATCGCCAAGGTCCATATCATAATAAAAACCTTTATCAATTGCAGGGCCTACCCAGAATTTTACACCCGGAAATCCCGCTTCAACAGCCTCGGCCATCAGGTGCGCAGAAGAATGCCAGAATGTTGATTTGCCATCAGTATCATCCCAGGTCAATAATTTTAATGAAGCATCTGTTTCAATAGACCGGTGGGCATCCCATACCTCGCCATTGATACTGGCTGCCAAAACTTTTCTTGCCAATCCTTCACTAATGGATTTTGCTACTTCCAATGCAGAAGTTCCATGCTCATATTCTCTCACAGCACCATCGGGTAATGTTATCTTTATCATATCTTTATTTGAAAGTCATTTGTCATTAGTTATTGGTCATTTGACGATAGCCATTAAGTACAAACTCCAAAAATGACTTAATGATAATTGACTAATTTCCAGGCTGCAAATTTAACGAAGTATTAGCTATGGAAAAATTAATCTAAAATATCTTTGCGGGGATGAAGAAAATTGTACTGTTATTTTTGCTTGCTTTTTTTACAAACCATTTATCTGCCCAAAATTTCAAGGGGCAATGGAAAGGCGAATTCATTGACAAAAGCACTTCTTTTACCGGCTGGGGCGGCGACCGGTGTGAATACGTTCTGGAGATCGAAACAAATGGTAATACGGTTTCTGGTTATTCATACACATACTTCAGTGATGGTGGCAAACGTTATTATACCATCTGCAAATTAAGCGGTACTGTAAACAGGTCAAGCAGGTATATCGAGGTAAAAGAAATAGAACGCACCAAAACGAATGTGCCCGTAACTATCCGAAATTGTTTCCAGATACATAAATTAACTTACGCTGCACAGGGCGATGAACACAAACTGGAAGGTAGTTGGATCCCGGTACCCAGCCAGGAGGGTGATTGCGGATATGGAACTACTGTTCTTTCAAGACGGGTGTTACAAAAAAATCCGGCCTACTATAATAACCCCGTCACAAAAACAAAGCCTGTAGTTAAACCTAAGGCTGCTGATGTAAGCAAGGATACTAAGAAAACAACTACCCCCCCGGTAGTTAAAACAGAACCCAAAAAAAATACGGTTCCTCCTGCGGTAAAGAAAGAAGCTGCAAAAATCACCCAGGCCCCCGTTGTAAGGACAGAGCCTGAAAAGAAAGTGGCCACTGGTATTAACAACAATATTCCTCCGGCAACTTCCAAAACAAATAGCGATATAAAAAGGATAACCGACCCACAGTATGAGAAAAGGAATATCAACCTCTTAAAGACCATTGAAATAGATAATCCCGGCTTTACCGTTGACCTGTACGATAACGGCGACATTGACGGTGACAGTATTTCTTTATTTTTCAATGGCAAGCTGATACTTTCTCAAAAAAGGCTTACCGACAAAGCCATAAGACTAAGACTTGATGTGGACCAGGGCAGGGAACTGAATGAACTTATTATGTACGCTGAGAACCTGGGAACCATACCCCCCAATACTGCCTTAATGGTTGTAAATGATGGAGATAACCGATATGAGGTACGGATTTCATCCGACCTGCAAAAAAGCGGCGTGATCAGGTTTATACATAAGTCAAAAATCAGGCAATAAAGTAATCTTCAGTACGTTATTAGCATAACCAATATCGTATTTGAAATGAAAACATTTTATACCCTGCTCCTTATTATTGCCGGTTTAACCTCAGTTTCAATGATTTCAAGCTCTTGTGCCAAAGCCGACCATAGTGCAGATCTGCCCAAAGAGCAACAAGTTGTAGGCAAATGGAATATTAACCGTATTCAGCTTAAGGTTTTTGTTGGCGGAGTTTTTGTAAAAGATACCATTCTGAAACAAACACCCAGCCCAGAGAATTTTGTATCCTTTACTGCCACAGGCGGATTTGAATACAGGTTTAATACTACTACATCAGACCTGGGTACATACGAATTTGCATCAGGAGGAACCGTAATTTCCAACTCATCCCCAAAAACATATAACTGGACAATGCTGACCTTAACCAATGTTTTATTTACAGTGGTTTCCAAAGGCACCGATCCCGCTTTCCCGGGTGCATTTGTGGAGCGTTACCAGACATTTGTTCGCTAACCCATTTACTATATAAATTTGAAAGGAGCATCCGTCAATTGGGTGCTTTTTTTATGCTTAAAATTTTACATTCCAGGTTATGGCTGGTATTACGGGGAATAGCGAAACCTGCTTAGCCTGTATCTCCAATGTACCGTTAAAAGGACTGCCGGTTTGATCAAAATAAATGAAGTAGGGGTTTTTTCGGTTGTAAGCATTATATACACTGAACACCCACTCTGTTTTCCACTTGCGTTTTATATTTTTCTTAGGTGTAAGCGTTGCAGCAAAATCAAACCGGTGATAAGATGGCAATCTATACTCATTGATGCGGCTATACTCCTGTGTTAGTATCCCTCCAACTATATAAAACCGCTGCGGTAAGGTGGCAGCATTGCCGGTACCAAAAACAAATGCCGCAGACAGCTTCCATTTTTTATTAAGCTCGTAAAGCGCTACTACGCTCATGTCATTCCTGCGATCATATTTTGCAGGATATTTATCACCAAAATTCAGTGCAGGGAATTTACGCCAGGTCCAGCTTAAGGTATACCCCACCCACCCTGTTAACCGGCCTTTTGTTTTATTAATGAAGAACTCGGCACCATAACTCCACCCTTTTCCAAACGTGAAAGAATTTTCGGTGTCATCCAGTCCTGTTGGTGTATAACCTTCTTTATATTCGATCTGGTTCTGCATCTGTTTGTAATAAACTTCTACTGATGTTTCATACATGTTATCCTTGAAATTCTTAAACAGGCCTGCTGCATATAACCAGCTTATTTGCGGCCTTACCTTATAGGTACTGGGCACCCATATATCGGTGGGTAAGGTTGTGCCGGCATTACTAATAAGGTGTATGTATTGCAGGTTTCTTGTTACAGAAGTTTTTATAGAGGTTTCATCATTGAGTGCATAGCGTATAGTAAAACGTGGCTCCAGTCCCCCATATGTTTTTACTGCTTTACCCCTTGAGAAAACAGCGCTGTCTACCCGGTTACCGTTATCATCTGTCTCATAAATCTTATAAGGGCCTGTTTGTTGAAACCAACTGTATCTTAAACCACCATGTATTTTAATTTTTTCATTGATCTCCCAATCATCCTGGAAATAAACTGCAGCTTCGTGACCATATTTCACCTGGGCATTATTAGGTTTAAATACAGTGGTATCCTGTTTACCACTTAATACGGAGGGTGTGAATTTATGATAAGTGTAGATACCACCAAACTTAAGCTTATGGCCTGTGTAAGGGTATAGGTCAAAATCCTGTTTAATACTCAGGTCACGGATTCCGGATGACAGTTTTAATTCAAAATCATTTTGCAGTGCATTGAATGTAAAATTATAATCGTTGTAAACCGCTGTTGTATTTCCAAAGAGCTTTTTGTTAAACACATGGTTCCAGCGCAGCGTGCCGGTAGCATTGCCCCACGGAATATTTATGTTCAAATTTTGTTTGCCATTTACAAAATCAAAAACATCACGGCCAAAATAACCACTCAGGTAAATCCTGTCCTTATCAGAAAAGATATAATTGACCTTAGCATTCAGGTCATAAAAATAATAGCCACTGCCCTTGAACTGGCTGGTAGATTTCATGAATGGCTTGGTGAGCGCATCAATATAAGTGCGGCGTGCCGAAACAATAAAGGATGATTTATTCTTTTTAATGGGACCTTGTATTGAAAGCCTGGATGCAATGACGCCGATCCCTCCATCAACCTGAAGCTTCTGGTTATTTCCTTCTTTCATAGAAACGTCCAGTACGCTTGATAGCCGGCCACCGTACTGCGCAGGCATACCACCTTTTATGAGCGTTACATTTTTTATGGCATCTGCATTAAAGATGGAAAAAAATCCAAACAGGTGGCCGGTATTATAAACGGGCGCATCATCAAGCAGTATCAGGTTCTGATCCGGCCCTCCTCCCCTTACATAAATACCTGCGCTGCCTTCGCCTGCATTTCGTACACCGGGTAAGAACTGGATCGTTTTAAGCAGGTCAACCTCTCCAAGAAATGCGGGAATTGATTTTATCTGCTCCATGGGCAAAGTAAATTTCCCCATCTGCGCACTCTTTACGTTGGCATCTCTTTTTTTGGAATTAATGATCACTTCCTGCGATAAACTGATCTTGGGTAATACTTCAAAATTGATCTTGGTATCCTGCTGAAGGTCTATAGCCATAGCTTTAAACCGGTAACCTACAAAAGAACAGAGGAGAACATATTTACCTTCATCGAGTGTGATGGAATAAAAGCCATACAGATTGCTGGTTATACCTTTGGTTTGGCCCTGTACGGTAATTGTAGCACCGATCAGGGTTTCACCGTTAAGTGAATCTTTGATGTAGCCGCTGATGGTATGCTTTTTTTGAGAATGACTGGCGGATGAGCACAGCAAGAACAGAAAAATAAAAAATGATGTCTTCATGGTTACTAAAACTTGATCCTGTTTACCGGGCCATCCAATAAAACTTTATTGAGTTTTAATGGTATCTTTTACCATTCCGCAATGCAGCATTGTTCCTTTAAACTCCGGGTGATTTTTACCCAAATATGGATTAACCACATCCGTTGTTTTACTTATCCAGTTAGCCCCTGCATCATCGCCAAAAGCCATCGGGCAATGCTGCCAATACATTTTGTTTCCTTCGTAATTGATCACTTTAAAAAATGGATACAGGTTTTCTGAAACCATACTGAAGTCTTTGCGCATTTCAGTTATATTAGTCTGTGCCTGTATTGATTCAGCATTAACTTTTATGCTGCTGAAACTATTCATGGCCACATCATAAATATTTGCCGTATCCTTTTTTAATTCATCCATCGGGATACTGTCAAGCAATTGGATAAACCGCCTGTTATGCTCTTTGGCTTTTGCAGTATCGGCATCTACAAAGGCAGTTGACATATCAAAATACGCATTCATACTGTTGGCCACAGCCTGGTTAAATAATTGCGAATGCTTTTTTAAAGCTATTGCTTCCTGTTTAGGGATACCGGAACCCGAATTTCTGGAAGAACTGTACCATTTCCATCCCACATACGCCAAAACCAGCACAACAGCTATTAAGAGTATTTTTTTCATTTTGTTTTTTTACAAATCTAACTCCTCCTACATAAATAGACGCTATTGCACAAAGAATTTTTGACATTATAACGTGAAATGGGCTTTAAGGTTCGATAATCGTTATTTTTGCCGCCTATTATAAAAATTATGCTTTTAGGATTACAGAATGTCACATTTGAATTTGGCGCCCGGACAATTGTAGAGGATGCCACCTGGCATATTCAACCCAATGAACGTATTGGACTGATAGGATACAATGGTACCGGAAAATCTACTTTACTCAAGGTATTGACAGGCCAGTACAGTCCTGCAAAAGGCTCCGTAGAAAAAGGACGGGAGACCACGATCGGTTTTTTACACCAGGACCTGCTTGGTTTTGATACCGAAGATTCTATTTTAGAAGTGGCCATGGGTGCTTTTGAAAGGGTGAAGCAGTTAGAAAAGGAAATCGAAACATTAGGACATGAGTTGGAGAAAACCGGGGATGAAAGCCTGGCACATAAATACGCAGACCTATTACATGAACTGGAAGTACTGGATGGATACAGCATACATCACCGGACAGAAGAGATCCTGCAGGGACTTGGTTTTGCCAATGCCGACCTGGGTAAACAATATAAAACTTTTAGTGGGGGCTGGCGCATGAGGGTATTGCTGGCTAAAATGATATTAATGAACCCGGATGTGTTGCTGATGGATGAGCCTACCAATCACCTGGATCTGCCGAGTATAGAGTGGCTGGAAAAATACCTGATACATTACCCGGGGGCAGTGGTGATCGTATCGCATGACCGTTTCTTTTTAGACAGGATGGTAAATAAGATCGTGGAGCTATACCAAAAACAATTACACTTTTACACCGGTAATTATTCTTATTATGAAACAGAAAAAGCCCTGCGCATTGATATGCAGCAAAAGGCTTATGAGAACCAACAGGATTATATACGGCAGAATGAGCGTTTTGTTGAGCGCTTTAAAGCCAAGGCCAGTAAAGCTGCAGCTGCGCAAAGTATAGTTAAGCGATTGGAAAAATTAGACCGCATTGAAAATGTAGAACTGGAACGCCCCAATATGCGTATCAATTTTGCGATAGATAAAACACCCGGGAGAACGATCGCTACATTAAAACATGTAAGCAAAAGTTTTGGTGATGTAAAGATCCTGGAAGATACCCATGCTGAGATAGAGCGTGGTGATAAGATCGCATTGATCGGCGCAAACGGAAAAGGAAAATCCACGCTTTTAAGGATCATTGCCGATACTGAACCATTTTTTGGAGAACGGGAATGGGGACATAATGTAGATGAATCTTTTTATGCACAGCACCAATTGGAAGCATTGAACCAGAACAATGATGTACTGGAAGAATTAAAAGATGCCCGGAGCGGAAAGAATGATCTTGAGTTGAGAAGTTTACTGGGCGCATTTTTATTTAGCGGTGAAGCTGTGGAAAAGAAGATAAAAGTTTTAAGTGGCGGCGAGAAGGCCAGGGTGGCTTTAGCTAAGACCATTGCGAGCAAAGCCAATTTTTTAATACTTGATGAGCCTACCAACCACTTAGACATTCATTCGGTTGACCTGCTGGTGGAAGCTTTAAATAAATATGAGGGCACTATTGTATTAGTAAGTCACGACAGGTATTTTATAAGCCGCATTGCCAACAAGATCTGGGACATTGATAATTATAAGATACGGGAGTTTAAAGGCACTTATGCAGAATATGAAGACTGGAAGGAAAGAAAAGAAAAGGCAGATGCTGCTTTATTAAAAGCTGGAGTCAGTAAGCCAACCACAGATAAGCAACCGGCAAAAGAAACTACTATAAAAGCAGAACAGCCAAAACCAATTGATCAGCCTAAAGCAAATACTCAAAATAATATTATTGATAAGGAATTAAAAAAAGAACTGCAAAGGCATAAGAATCTTTTTCAGCAACTGGAAGAGAAGATCGCTGGTCTTAATAAAAAGAAAGCTCAACTGGAGCTTGACCTGGCTTCACCTGAAGTATACGGAGATAAAAACAAATTCCTGCAAACGGAAGCTGATTATAAAGCCAATGCGGAGGCATTAACAAAAGCTAATTCGGAATACGAAATTGTATTTGAGAAGTTGATGGAATTGGAAGCAAAAATTTAACCTTATATTTTTTTCAAACAGTACAAAAACAAAAATCCCTCCGATTACTCGGAGGGATTTTTTATATCTTTTATGAACTATTAATAGTTACTCAAAGTCATTTCCACTCTCCTGTTCTTAGCACGGCCTGCGGCTGTTTTATTGTCAGCAACTGGTTTTGTTTCGCCATAACCTGCAGAAGTCAAACGGCTATCAGCAATTCCTTTGCTTACAAGATATGCTTTAACTGAAGCAGCCCTGTCGTCAGATAATTTCTGGTTGTAATCGTCTTTACCAACTTCGTCAGTATGACCATCGATCTGTACTTTGTAAGTAGGATTATCGTTCAGGATCTTAACTACATCATTCAATTTAGGGAATGACTTAGCTAATAATTTAGAACTACCGGTTACAAAGAAGATATTCTGAGCAGCAGTATTAACTTTTTTGATGATCTCTTCGCTGATCACAGGACAACCGAAATTAGAAGCTGGTCCTTTTTCGTTGATACATTTATCTTCTTCATCATTTACACCATCTCCATCAGTATCAGGAATAGGGCAACCCTGGTAACGTGCGATACCTGGAACAGTTGGACACTTATCAACTTCGTCATTGATGCCATCTCCATCAGTATCTGGAATTGGACAACCTTGATAACGTGCTAAACCAGCAACATCAGGACACTTATCATCAGCATCAGCGATACCATCACCATCCCTATCTGGACAACCCTGCAATGAAGCAAGGCCAGCAACATCAGGACACTTATCATCAACATCTAATACGCCATCGCCATCCCTGTCTTTTGGAGGCTCAACAACTGGTGGTGGTGGAGGAGGAACAACCACTACTTTTTCTTTACCAATGTTTTGAGCTAAACCAATTGAATAGAACAGGTTGTCGCCTGTAACTTGCTTGTTACCATATTTAGGATCTTCTTTAGTCAGATCCCACCTGTATTGTCCCTGGAGGAATATGTAAGTGATACTGTTTAAGTTAATCTGGAGGCCAAGACCTGCAGGAAGATAGTATCCTATTTTATCAGTGTAGTAGCCACCGCCAATACCTACAGTTAAGAACGGATTTAATAAAGCTCCGTCATCAAAGGGGCGGAAGTTAAGAGAAGGCTCAAGTTCAAGGCCTATTTCTGTTTTTTGCGTTAAACCTGTGCGGATGGCTCGGTAATCACGGAAACTTGCATTAGCCTTAATTGAGAAATCTACTTTAGGGTGTATTCCTTTCCAATAAGATACAGAGAAACCCTTAGTCATATCTTTGAGTTTGCTGTACACTGTTCCTTTGCTGGGATCTTTAATGCCTATTGGAGCATTAAAGTCTTGTAAATTAAAATGTAAACCGATTAGCGGACCTTTCTTCTCTCCCTTTACTTTCGCTTTTTGTGCAAAGCCGCTTGTGGCCAGAAGAGATAAAGCCAGAATTAGTGTTAGTTTTTGTTTCATAAACTTTAATTTTATTAAAATTTTTTTATCTGAGTTATGTGCAAATATAATGTTAAATTAATGGAAAGGCAAAATTTGTAACTAATTTTATTATTTGTGCTAAAATAGTTAAAATCAGACCTTTACCATTTTCCACTTGCCTTTTCTGAATACGATGATGCTTACAATTGCTAAAACTGTTTCTGACACTGCAATAGCTATATACACACCCGTGGGGCCCATATGCAGCATTTTTGCTAATATATAGGCCATTGGTATTTGCAGTACCCAAAAAACAAATAAATTAATATACGTTGGGGTCTTTGTATCCCCTGCCCCGTTAAAGGCCTGACTAATGATCATTCCATAGGCAAAGAATACATAGCCAATAGCAAGTATATGCAAACACGCTGTTCCTTCGGCTATTGCCTCTTTATCAGTTGTAAAGAACCCCATCAACTGTTCTCCAAATATGAAAAAGATGACTGCCACAACCGCAAAAAAACAAAAAGTAATAAAAGCTGTTCGCCACACTGATTTTTCTGCACGCTCAGGTTGATTGGCTCCCAGGTTCTGTCCTACCAAAGTTGCAGCAGCATTAGCCAGGCCCCATGCAGGCAAAATGGTGAAGATGCATATCCGGATCGCTGTACCATAACCCGAAACTGCTGCTGTACCCGATTCTGCAATGATCATGGCCAGGAATATCCAACTGCAACTGCCGATAATGAACTGGAACATACCGCCGGCCGAGGTGTTTAAAATGCTTCGGATAATATCCAGCTTAGCAGTGAATTGCTGGCGGGTGATCTGTATCAGTGCCTTTCCTTTAAATAAATGATAAAATTGGTATACAACTCCACAGCTTCTTCCGATAGTGGTTGCTATAGCAGCACCGATCACACCCATTTTAGGAAATGGCCCGATCCCCAGGATCAGTAATGGATCCAAAACGATATTAATTGCATTTGCCAGGATCAATGCCTTCATCGCTATAGATGCATTTCCTATGCCACGAAATATGGCATTATTGATAAAGAGGAGCATAATCACAATATTACCCGTGAGCATGATCTGTGTAAATAAATAATTCTCGGCAGCTACTTTATCAGACGCCCCCATCAGGCTCAATATTTCTTTTGGAAAAATAAAACCGATCACACTGATGATCAGGGAAAGCAAGGTACCCAACAATATCGCCTGCACGGCGATCTCACCCGCTGCCTTAAAATTCTTTTCACCGGCCCGGCGGGCAACCAATGCGGTAACACCGATGGACAAGCCCCAGGCAACAGAATAAAGTATGGTTAATGATGCTTCTGTAAGTACAACTGTTGAGGAGGCTTCTATACCAATTTTATTTACAAAATAAATGTCAACAATAGCAAACAGCGATTCAAGCAGCATCTCAACAACCATAGGAATGGCCAGTAAAAATATTGCCTTGTCTATACTGCCTGTTGTAAAATTCTTGATATCGCCTTTCAGCGCTTGTTTTAATAACTTAAAAAATGAATAGACTTTAGTTTGAGAATATCTCATGATCGTATATAAATAAATAGATTAAAAAATAGGAATATCAATGCAGCATTGCATTGTAACATTGGCGGACTAAGGAAGGAGAGATCTTTCCTTAGATATTTAAGTATATCATAGCAGTTGATTGTAGGAAGTAAAAATAGAAATTTTATTTTTTTTGGGTGAAGAAAAAATCTATACAATAAAAAAAAGCCTTTAAAGGCTTTTTGTGTGATCTGGATTGGATTCGAACCAATGACCCTCAGCTTAGAAGGCTGATGCTCTATCCAGCTGAGCTACCAGACCATTTTTTTTGCAGCCGCAAAGCTAAGAAAATTTTACTTTGCATCTAAACTTAATTAAAAATGGATGTAAAAATAGAAGCGTCGTGGAAGGAAGCTTTAAAAAATGAGTTCAGCAAACCAAACTTTAAGCAAGTGGTAACTTTTTTAAAGACTGAAAAAGCCGCTGGTAAAACTATTTATCCGCCGGGCCCCCTGATATTTAATGCATTTAACCAAACCCCATTTACCAAAGTAAAAGCAGTGATACTGGGACAGGATCCTTACCATGGCGAAGGCCAGGCACATGGATTAAGTTTTTCCGTTCAAAATGGGGTTAAGCCTCCCCCATCCCTAATGAATATGTATAAAGAGATCCAAAATGATATTGGTATTGCCATGCCTGTACAATATGGTAACTTAACCCGCTGGGCAGAACAGGGTGTATTACTGTTGAATGCCGCACTCACTGTAAGGGCTAACGAACCAAACAGCCACGCTAAATTTGGATGGGCGGAATTCACGGATGCTGTCATTCAAAAAATATCAGATGAAAAGAAGGGCATTGTATTTTTACTCTGGGGAAAATTTGCACAGGACAAACAAATATTGATAGATGAAACAAAACATTTTGTTTTGAAGGCGGCACATCCTTCTCCGCTATCGGCTCATGCCGGTTTTTTTGGTTGCAAACACTTTTCTAAAACAAATGAACTGTTGACAAAACAAGGCATAGCGCCCATTGACTGGAAATTATTAACCCCATAATCCCTGAAGGGGAAAAGCAAAAGATCATGAAGAAAAATAGATCAACAAATAAAATCAGCTAAATCTCAGATACTTTAAAAATGGTTGAAAACTTAAATAAGAAAAGTGCTAGAGCCCCTTTAGAGGTTGGGGTAGATGTTTTTGGAAGGATATGGGCGTTGTGGGGGCTGGTAACTTTTTTGATTACCTTTCTTATCGTTTTTCTGCCTTCCATGCTTTCGCATTTGATGGATGAACCCAAAGGGCAGCGCTATTTTATTGCAGTCTCAAAATGCTGGATGAATGTATGGCTGTTCCTTATTGGCTGTTCCGTAAAAGTGAGCGGCAAAGAAAATTTTGAATCGGGCCGGTCTTATGTTGTTGTCTTTAATCACAATGCATTACTGGATGTTCCTTTATCTGCACCGTATGTACCGGGCGCCAATAAGACCATTGCCAAAGCTTCCTTTGCAAAACTGCCTTTGTTTGGCTCATTCTATAAAAAAGGATCGGTGTTGGTTGACAGGAAAAATGACCGCAGCCGCAGTAAAAGTGTTGAGACCATGAAAAAAGTGTTGGCCAACGGAATGCATATGTGCATATATCCCGAGGGAACCAGGAACCGCTCCGCTCAACCCATCAAACCTTTTTACGATGGTGCTTTCAGACTTGCTGTCGCTGCCGAAAAAGATATTATTCCCTGCGTGATCACGGGAACAAAAAAAGCCATGCCTATCAATAAAAAATTTTTCCTCTTACCTGTGCGTTTAAAAATGTTTTTCTTGCCTCCTGTATCTTCTGCAGGTATACCTGTAAGTGATCTTAAAGAAAAAGTTTTCAATTCAATGGTTGAAAAGTATGTGAAGGAATTGGGGATTAGGGATTAGGCGATTAGGAATTTGGAATCAGGAATTAGTTAGAACTCTTGAATTTAAAACCCAATTCCCAATTACTAATTCCAAAATACATTAAATAATTACAGGTCATAAAAATACCTTGTCCTGTTTATCTTCAGGTCTCTTAGCAAACCTGATTTAGGGCTTATACTGATGTTAAAGGAACGCTGGATACCAACAGGCGATATATTAATGGCCATCTGCCAGCAATGCATTTCCCGGCTCAGGTACATGCTTATCATCCCCAATTGTTTTAATGAAATATTGTAAGAGCCATTTATACCGATCTGCCATTTAGCGGTAAGGTTCAGTGTTCCGGTCCAGCTCACATTTTGTGTGAACTGGCCTTTGTAACCTGTGCCCAGCCCATTGGGTACACGGTCATAATTTAAAGCATATTGAAAACTAAAACTCCAGGGTATATTAAAGTTGGCAAACTCGCCCGGGTTATTACTGATGTATGCTGCCTCCCTTTCGTATTCATTCAGGGGCAAACCTGATATCGGGTTCAGGCTATTGGTCTGCTGGTTGCCAAGTGGAAGCTGCTCATTTTTATCGCCGCCTTTAAACTGGCTTTGTATAGCAATATTGGCGTTGGTCAATTTACCCAATGCAACTTTTTCATTCCAGATAAGCTTGTCAATAAATTCTCCCCTGCTGTTGGTTAAATAAGGTACTGCTGTAGCGCCTGCCGATATACTGATCTTATCAAAAAGATTAGTACGCAGGTTTAAATTGAAGGGTTTTAATTTGAATGAGTCTTCCAGGAAATTATAACTGCTGGTTATACTAAATCCATCTATCAAAGTTATTTTTCTTACACCGGCTGCACTGGTATCTTTTTTACTTCTCATTTTCATCTGCAGGTTATTATCAATACCAAAACTTAAACCTCCAAATCTCCCTTCGCCAAACTGGCCAAATACACTACGCTCATAAAAACCAAAGCGGTTAATGGTTCCTAAAGCATCTGTTTGTGTATTGTAAAATTTATTGCGATTCATATCAGGCTTGTAATTAGCCGATAGGAATGGCCTCACCTCGTGCCTTATCGCCTGTACCTTGCTATTCTTCTTAAAAGTAAACATCCCAAAGATGCGGGTTGTAACACCCAAACCAAAATTCATTTCCCGGGCTGTAAAAAATCCTTTTTTGATGCTGGTATCCAGTTTTTGGGTATTGCTGTTCCATTTACGTTCAAACCTTTCATAGAACCATTTTTCCTGGTAGCTGATATTGGGTGCAAACTGCAGTGGCCCTACCTGTGGCAGGGATAAGGTAATAGGCACATTATGGGTTGCACCCCACTGGTAATTCCTGGTAAACTCATTAAAGAAATTACCCAGTGTATCATAAAATGAAGAAAGGCTTCTCACATTGGTGTTCAGTGCAATGCCCAGATTCTCGTACCATTTATAAGGGCCTATCACCTCTTTACGCCTTAGGGGATATAATGTATTTACATTAAAGCCGATATCGGGCAGGTTTATATTTACAAGTTTGGTGTTGGTATTTTGATTGTGGTTGCCACTCACATTCAGGTTAAAAGGTTTATCCTTCCATATTTTTGAATAGGTAATAGAGGAGTTGAGTTGATTTTGGAAATTACGCTGTGGGCTGTTTGGAAGTGCAGCGTTAAAACCACTGCTACCTGCATTTAAACTTGCAGTAAAGCTCACGCCAGGCCGGGCTTTACTATCGGTATTATGGCTCCATTGTATATTAAAGGCTCTTTGACCTGATTTATCAAGGTCTCTTAAATGCAATACATTCAATGCAAAATTACCCTGGTACCGGTATCGTTTATAATAGCGTGGGCTTATATTAGCTGTCCAACCTCCATAAGAATAAATAGTACCACGCAACACCACATCCCATATATCGCTTAATACCTTGTAATAGCCCAATCCTTCCAGTGCAAGGCCTAATGTTTCGTTTGCCGAAAATGAGGGAGCTAAGATACCTGATCTTCTCCCTGTCTTTAATGGATAAATACCGAAAGGAAGGTATATGGGTACAGGTACATTCTCAAATTCGGGGTGTACCGGCCCGGTGATGGCCATTTTTTGATTGATGAATTTTATCTTCTTACTTACAAAAGCAAAGTGAGGTGTGTCCAGGTTACAGGTGGTGAATCTTCCGCGGTAAGCATAAAAAACATCGGGGCTTACTTTTTTTATTCTTTCACCATAAACAAAAATTTCGCCCTGTTGGGTATAGGTTCCCTTGGTGATCCCCTTCCCTGTTTTCATGTTGAACTTTATGGAGTCACTTTGTGTTTTAAAATCTGCCTGGTTAAATTGCGGGTAGGATATTACATTTCCATTACTGTCTCTTACCAGGTATGCACTTACTAAATTGGTGCGCTGATCAAATTCTATTCTTGGAGCGTACAATTGATTATCTATATATTTCACGCTCGTTTTCTTGCCATATAAAATTATTTTCTTGCCCGGAATATCCATTACCATGGAATCATCGGCATGATAAAAAACAGGCGCATCCAATGCATCTTTGGAAGTGCGAAAACTAAAAGTGTCTGTCTTTATAACAATGTTTGTATCAGCAATTTTATTTGCGGCTACAGGTTCTGTTTGGATATTTCCTTTAAGCTTCAATGAATCCTTTTTGTTTAGGGGGATGGTATCATAAGTTAAAAAACTGTGAAAGTCTTTTTTGATAAAATCGCCGGCATTGGAATTCGACGTTAATGAGAGTACCATCAACAGCAATGCCAATACTGATATATATTTTGCCTTACCTTTGTTCAGATGGTTCATACTTAAGATTGGCAAAAATAGCCATTAAGTCCCGATAGTTATCGGGAGAATGTGTGATTAATTTTTTTATTGCTAACCCGAAATAAAACAAGTTGAATATGTTCAGGAACAAAGTGCCTCTTTTTTTTCTTTTTGCTGCTTTACATTTGTTAATATTAAAAGATCTGACGGCCCAGGCACCTAAGTTAATTAAAACAATTATTGTAGATGCGGGACATGGAGGAAAAGATGTGGGTGCCACCGGGCAGTATGAAAACTCTTTACGTTCGCAGGAAAAAGAAGTAACACTTGCCATATCATTAAAATTAATTGCCGAATTAAAAAAACAAATGCCGGGTGTTAATGTGGTACCTACCCGTACCTCAGATATTTACCAGACTCCTACTGAAAAAGCAAGGATCGCTAATGAATATAAGGGCGACCTGTTCTTATGCATCCATGCAGATAGCGGCCCGCTAAAGCAGGGCAAAAGACAAGTTGGCACAAGAACAGTTACACGTTATAAAATAAGTTATACCGGAAAAGGTAAGAAAAAGAAAAAGCATAAAACCCCATACGAGGTTGAAGAACCTGTTTATGAATATTTTAAAATGCCGCTTACCAGAAGTGGCACCAGTGTATGGATATTCGCCGCTCATAAAACAAGTGATAAATTAAAAGCCATCATGGGTGGTGATGAAAATTTTGAGATAGAAGAAAGTGATGTTGATTCTTTAGAACCAAATTTGGATTTCAATAGTCCGGAAGGAAGAACCATTGCAGCCATTTACGCCAAAAGATACCAGGAAAGAAGTGACCGCCTGGCAACATTGGTTAACGACGAAGTAGAGCAAACAGGCAGGCACGCCTTAGGTGTGAGCCAGCGGCAAAAAGGGATCTGGGTTTTACAGGCAACCAATATGCCCGCCATATTAATTGAAACAGGTTTTATTAATAACCCCGAAGATGAAAGATATATTAACAGTGAATCGGGCCAACAGGAATTGGCTGAAGCCATCACCAAAGCTGTAAGACGTTATAAACAGCAGGTGGAGAATGCAAATCCCATTACCAGTGCCTCTGGCAACAACGGCACAAAAGTTGCAGAACCAACTGCAGCATATGAAAAAAGAATAATAAAAGACACAAAAGTAATACAGGTTAAAGGCAATAGTGTAAAGGTTGACCTGTATGATGACGGGGATATTGATAATGATATAGTTTCTGTGTATTTTAATAGGAGCCTGGTTGTTGATAAGAAATCATTGACGGCCAATGCCCACTCTTTTTCACTTAACTTGATACCCGGGAAAACGAATGAATTGATCTTATTTGCAGACAATTTGGGGAACATTCCCCCCAATACGGCACTTATGATCATCACAGATGGTACAACCAGGCATGAAATACGTTTATCAGCAGATATGAAAAACAATGCTTCTGTGAAATTTGACCTGGAAATAAAATAATTAAATTACGCATGAATTTTACAAATCAGCATAACTAATAGCTCCATGAAAATTTCGAATGAAACAAAAATAGGTGCATTAAGTGCGATCGCCATTGTGTTATTGATTTTGGGCTTTACTTTTTTAAAAGGAAAGTCTTTCTTTGATAAAAGCCACACTATATATGCCAAGTACACAAATGTACAGGGCCTTGCTCCTTCCAATCCGGTGGTGATAAACGGACTGCAGGTTGGTACAGTTTACAGCATCACTACTGATAAGAACATGAAAGAGATCCAGGTGGATATGAATATGACCAAGGAAGTGAATATTCCGGTTAATTCTATTGCGATAATCAAGCCTTCGCTATTAGGAACAACCAGTGTGGAAATTCACCTGGGCGATGCCAAGACTTATATTCCCGAAAAAGGATATATCATTACTGAAGCAACTGCAGGCGTCTTTAATGATGTATTAAAGAAAGTTGACCCGGTTCTATACCAGGTTACCAAAGCGGTAGGCTCTATTGATTCAGTTCTACTTGCGGTAAACAGGATACTTGATCCTTCGGCCAAAAATAACCTGCACGCCATGCTGGAGAACCTGAACAGAACATCTGCCAATTTGATTGGTGCTTCAGCTTCTTTAACCAGCTTATTAAATACCCAAACCGGGGCTTTGGCGGGAACTTTGAATAACCTAAATTCTTTTACAGGAACCCTTGATAAGAATAGTGGTAAGATCAGCAGTGTACTCACCAATCTTGATAAGACTGCAACAAACCTTTCGCAATTAGATCTGCAAAAAACCCTGGATACTTTGAATGCTACCGTTAATTATTTGAAAGCAACAGTAGGTAAATTAAACAGCAAAGAGGGCACTGCCGGCTTATTGCTTAACGATACCAAACTTTATAACAACCTGGCTGCAACCGGTAATAAACTCAACTTGTTGATAGATGATATCAAAACAAATCCCAAGCGTTATGTAAGCATCTCCATCTTTGGTAAAAAGAATTCAAGTCCGGGCTTAACAGTTCCTTTGCCGGATACGGTACATGCGCCGTATGTTAAACAATAATAATTTTACCATTCTGTTATAAAAATAAAATTGCAACTTACAGGCTTAATATAAAAATCAAGCTATTGCGGTTTACATTTACCATCAGCAAATTCATATTGTTTTTTTTAATTGCCTGTAGCCTGAACGTTTCTGCTCAGCAGGTAATAAGTATCCCCACTTCATCAGATTCAATACGTATAATAAGAATTGTACAGGGTAAAAGCCTGCGTATGATCTCACTCGATTCTGCTAACGTTTTGGAGACCATTGCAGGTAATGTGATCATTAAAGAAGGACTTACTACTTTTTATTGCGACAGTGCCACCATCAACCGCAAAACAAATATTGTGGAAGCTTATGGCAATATCCATATCAATGATAATGACAGCATACATACTTATGCTCAATACCTGCGCTATTTAGGCGCCGAAAGAATGGCCTATTTAAAAAAGAATGTAAAGCTTACTGATAAAAAAGGCACTTTATACACAGATGATCTTGCCTATAATTTAAGGACCGGCATTGCTACCTATAAGGGCGGGGGCAGGATAGTAAATGAAAAAACCGTTTTAACCAGCCGTGATGGCATTTATTATGCCGATACCAAGGATGTTTATTTTAAGAACAATGTACACCTGAAAGATCCTGACCGGGATATATGGACAGACAGTTTGCTTTACAATATCAAAACAAATATTGCCACATTCATTGCACAAACACGAATCGTTGGCAAAGACGGAACTGTGATCAATACAAAATCCGGAACATACAATCTGGCAACGGGAGAAGCGCTTTTTTCAGGCCGCCCAACCTACAGTGATAGCTCGATGAGCGCAGTGGCTGATAACATGGCCTATGATAAAAAGACCCAGGTATTACAAATGGAAGGAAGGGCAAAATTCGTGGACAGTATTAATAAAATTATTGTGCTGGGAGGTTCAATATTTGCCGATGGCAAAGTAAAATCATTTTTAGCAAGTCGCAAGCCAGTCATGATCATACATCGTGATGGCGACAGTACCTATGTTGCGGCTGACACGCTTTTTTCGGGACTTCGCAAATACGATAGCCTGGAAAGGAAGATGGCAATACAAACTGACACGCTCCAGAAAACAGTGATCGTAAATACAAAAGATGCCGATTCTTCTGTAAGATATTTTTTAGGATTTCATAACGTACGCATCTTTAATGATTCATTACAGGCAGTGAGCGACAGCCTTCACTACTCCACTGCCGATTCAACTTTTAAACTATTTGGTGATCCTGTAGCCTGGAATGCAAACTCCCAGATAACCGGGGATACACTTTATTTATACACACAAAAACAAAAACCCAAAAGGTTATATGTTTTCAATAATGCCCTCATCATTAACAAAACCAAAGAAGGCATGTACAACCAGATCGGTGGCCGTACACTGAATGGTTATTTTACCGATGGCAATATTGACTATGTAAGGGTAAAGGGCAGTCCGGCCGAAAGCATCTTTTATCCACAGGATGATGACAGCGCCTACGTGGGTATGAACCGCAGCAGCGGCGACCTGATCGACGTTTATTTTGTTAAGAAGGAATTGAACAAAGTGAAATTTGTAAACAATGTAGATGGGGTGCTATACCCCATTAAAGATATCCCCGCTGATAAAAAAGAATTAAAAGGCTTTAAATGGCTCGATAACCGCAGGCCGAAAAGCTGGCTGGAATTGTTTGAGTAACCTGGTCTGACGTTCCGTTTGACCACAGCAATTCAGAGTTTTCATTATTACCCATAATTACATTTCAGGATTTAGGCCGCTTAAAGCGTCCCGACTCTATAAAAATAACACAGTTTTATTTTTCCTGCTATTGCATTCCGGTTTTTTTGTTTGTAGGTTTAACTTAAAATATAACGTCACTTTGTGTTGTCAACCCATAAAACTGGTTTATGAAAAAAAATATACCCGCTTTTCTGGCATGTTTCATTAGTATATTTTCAACTGCCCAGGATATAAGATTAAATGATTCTGTAATTTTCATAAAAGATAAACCCGTTGCATTATATGCCAAAGGGCTTAAAGTCGGAACGCAGTACAATATGGAAGTTTACAGCTTTGATGATTATGTTTTAATAAAAGCTGAAGTAATTAAGTTTAATGCTCCTGTTATTGAATTAGACTCATTTTATTATCATGAGATCACATTTCCCCCAACAGCTGATACCCTGGTTATATTCATAGAAGATAAAGATCTTGTCCGGGTAATGGCTAAACTCATCAGCGATTATGACCTGATCAGCAAAAATGAATTAAACCCGAAAAATGTAAGCCGGTTCGTTAATGAATATTACGGCGGATTTGCACTGCGGGCTAAAATAAAATCAGTGGATACCTACCTTAATGAAACAAGGCATTTTAATGAGCAGGTAAAACGCGACAGGACTAAACCGGTAACTATAATTGGCGACAAAACTATAATGCAGGACGGTATAAAAATTGGCTTCGTTGTTATCAATGAAAGTTCACAGGTAGTTACTGTTCCAAGTGCTATGTATGATCCAGCAGACCCTCAAAAAATATACCCCAGAGCTCCGTACGAAACAATTAAATACAACAGGGAAAGGCAGATTTTCCTGGCAAATGGAAGCAAAGTTTACATTGCAAATGAATATGATTACAAGTGGAAATCGATGAATAAAAAAACAGGAATCGGAAAAAGCCTTTATGAAATATCTAAGGTGAAGAATAATACAAACTACTCGGAGTTTTTGTTAAGGGATGTTTGTTTTTATATTGAAAACTATGCATTATAATTCATATTAACCCTTGTGAAATTATTTCAGTTTAGCAAGTGCATCCTTGATCTTCCCAAATCCCTTTTCAATATTTTCCATACTGTTAGCAAAAGATATACGTATGCAATTGGGCTCGCCAAAGGCACTCCCGGTTACGGTAGAAACATAAGCCGTATTAAGCAAATACATACAAAGGTCATCGGCATTTGCGATTTTATGTTCGCCATCAGCTTTTCCAAAAAAAGAATTCACCTGCGGAAAAACATAAAAAGCGCCCTGTGGCTCGCTGCATGCAATACCGGGTATGTCTTTAAGTAATTCCATTACACGGGTTCTTCTTTTTGTAAACTCAGCCACCATCATGGCAGTAGGTTTCATATCTGTTGTTAAAGCGGTAATGGCGGCTCTTTGGGTTACCGCATTTGGTCCGCTGGTTACCTGTCCCTGTATCTTTTCGCAAGCTTTAGCTATTATTGCATTGGCTGCAATATAACCAAGCCGCCAGCCCGTCATAGCATAACCTTTACTAAGACCATTGATAAGGATGACCCTATCCTTTAAAAAATCGAATTGTGCGATGCTTTGATGCTTGCCTATCGTAGCTTCAGCAGAGTTGGGATTGCCTTCATAATTAATATACTCATAGATCTCATCACTCATGATAAAAACATCCGGGTGTTTTTTAAACACTTCCGCCAGTGCACTTAATTCTGCTCTGGAATATACAGCGCCGCTGGGGTTGCATGGAGAGGAGAACATGAACAGTTTTGTCTTTGCTGTTATGGCTTGTTCCAGTTCTGCCGCGGTTATTTTATAGCCGTTGTTGATGGATGTGTTCACCACCTTCACTTCACCACCCGCCATCTTCACGATCTCCGAATAGGTCACCCAAAACGGAGAAGGAATGATCACTTCATCACCAGCATCAACTATACTCATCACCGTATTGTAAATGCTTTGCTTGGCTCCTGTACTTACAATCACCTGGTCGGGTGTGTAATCCAGGCCATTATCTCTTTTTAATTTTATGCATACTGCTTCCCTGAGGTCAAGATAGCCTGCTACGGGTGTGTAATGGCTGTAATTATCATCAATTGCTTTTTTAGCAGCCTCTTTAATATGATCCGGCGTATCAAAATCAGGCTCTCCCAAACTCAGGTCAGTAATATCAAAACCCTTTGCCCTCAATTCACGACCAAGCTTGGCCATTTTTAAGGTTTCAGGCTCATTAAAGCGAAGAAGCAGCGATGATAATTCCATGAGATGAATTTTGGTTGCAGGCAAAAATAGCAAATTATAGATCAGCCTTTTTGTCTTTTACTCCTCCCGATTCATCGGGAAGGGGGTGAGGCATCATAGGTAAATAAAACTGATGACAGATCGGGGCGATATTTATAGTTCCGTTTCAACTCATGATCGTACAAAACCTTACCCAGGTTTTGCATAAAAGGTAGCCCGATGGTTTCGTAATCATATTTATCATCATTTAAAATACCATCGCTGTTACAATAGATAACTGCAGACACAAAAAATTCGATCTTATTTTTATAGTCAACAATATAAGCGGCATCTATCAAATGCCCGTAAGCATCCCCTACCTTATTAAAGCTGCGGATATCTTTGGGTAGTTCTCCTTTCTGTGCTCCAAACAATAAAAATTTACAGTAAGCTGGCCAGTAATTTACAGTATCGGCTACATAAGGTGGGTAAAGGCTTTCAGTTGGCAACTGGCTCATATACTGCAAAACAAAGCGGCGGTCTTCTTCTGTAATATTAAACCGTTCAGCAGCCTTTACCTTATCGGGGAATATGATACTCATAAGAATCTTATGTAGTTCTTCCAATCCCATCCTGTTCTTTTTAGAGAAATTCATTTTTCCGGTTACCAATTTACCGCGGGAATAATAGCCATCTCCTATACTGTCTTTACGGGCAATATATTTCAATGCACTGTTTTGTTCAGCCTGTTCATACAACAGTTTATTATTGGTATCATAAAATTTTATGGGGTTGGTGCGGCGGTTTTCGGCCTCGGTCAAAAATATATTCAACCGGTGCAGTATCTGCACATCCTCATAGCCTTTCTTTTTCAGCTCAGTATGTATGTACTCCTGTCCCAGGAATTCATATAGCCGGTTGTATGCATCATTATCGCTCACCAGCAATATCTTTTTTATATAATGGGCAATACTGGGTCTGCCATCAATACTGGTAGGATCGTTATAAACAGCTGTTTGGCCGCTGAATGACGCGGCGGTAAGCATGGTTGTATTTCGGTCAACCTGCTTGTCCTTTAACTCATTGAGTTTCTGCAGTGCAAGCAACACTACCGGTAATTTAACCGTGGAAGCGGGGTAAAAATATTGCCCGGGCTGCACATTGAAATAATGGTTCACCAGGTCAGGCTTGCCAGCCCTGTCCCGGTTAATCTGTGTATAAATGATCTGTATATTCTGCTCGTTTCTTTTTTTTAATATCTCACTAAAGTATTGGGGATGACTTTTAAGGAGTGACTCTAAAAACCCATCCGGATCTGTTTTTCCGGGTATGGAGGAGGAAGATTTTCCTGTGTTTGTGTCCATTTTAGCAGGATTCTTTACAGTACTGCAGGAAATAAAAATACCAATTGCAGCTACTAAATTAAGCATTGAATTATTTTTGTACAGCATATGTCTGATTTTCAATGCAATTTGAGTAAAATTCTAAAATTAACACCTATAAAAACTGAACAGCTTTTTCCCCTATCTTTGCACACTTCTAAAATTCAAAGAAGGAAGGTACTAAAACATCTGTTATTATGAAATGAGCCAACAATTAATTTCTACCAAACGAAGAAATTATTGGTGAATTCCATGCGACCATTAAAAAAATAAAAATACACACATGAAACTAAAAGGTTTAGTTTGGTTTTTTACAATTGCACTGACTGTTATATCACTTTGGGAATTATCTTATACGTGGGTAGTGCGCAATTACGAAAATTCTGTTAAAGCAAAAGCAACCAAGATTGTAAAAGCTTCTTCCCCATTATTGAAAGCTGAAGAAAGAGATGCAGCCATTGAATACAGGACAAAAAGAATCCTGGACAGCACTGCCGACCAGAAGATATATCCCATATTTGGCACTACTTATAAAGAATGTAAAACCAATGAACTTAACCTTGGCCTTGATCTGCAGGGAGGCATTAGTGTTACCATGGACGTTAGTCTTACTGATCTTTTAAAATCATTAAGTAATAATTCAAAGGACCCTTCATTATTAAATGCAATACAAACTGCCACCATTAATAAAACCAAGAGTGATGCTGATTATATCACCCTGTTCACTGATGCCTATATCAGCCAGAATGGCCCGGGAAAGTTAGCAGGTATTTTTGCAGGCGCCGAAAAAGATGTTAAAACAACTGACTCAGATAAAGAAGTTACTGCAAAGCTTAGAAGCATTGCATCAGGTGCCATTAAAGAAACTTATAAGATCCTGGTACGCCGTATCGATAAATTCGGAGTTGCACAGCCTAATATTAATTTTGATGAGAACAAAGGGATCATTAACGTAGAACTTGCCGGTATTACAGATATTGAAAGGGTACGTAAGCAATTACAGGCATCTGCACGCCTGCAGTTTTGGGAAGTGTACCGTATTGATGAACTGGCCGAATCATTAAAGCTTGCCGACGAAAATTTACAGAATTACCTCAATGGCGTTATAGTTGATAGCACCGGCAAGACCGACACTTCAAAGAACCAGGAGAATGTAAATCCCTTTTTCAGGGTGATCAATCCACAAAATCCACAAACTGATCCTAATACAGGCAAAGTATTCTATGCTGCCAATATCGGAAGCATTGCAACACAGGATACTGCACTTTTCTACGAATACATGAACAATGAAGCAGTAAAAAATTCATTGCCTGCTGATGCTAAATTTTTATTGGGTATAGAAGAAAAAGCAGATAAAGGAACTCAACGGTTTTTTCAATTATACGCTGTTAAAACTTTACCAGGTAGTGAAAAAGCACCGCTTGAAGGTGACGGCGTTAAAATAGCCCGCCAGGATTTTGATGAAAAAGGCAAGGTTGCCATTAAAATGGAAATGACTGCCACCGGCTCTAAAACCTGGGCACGTCTTACTGCAAAAAATGTTGGCCGCCCGATTGCTATTGCATTAGATGATATTGTTTATTCTGCACCTAATGTGAATGGCGCAATTGAAGGCGGAAATTCAGAGATCTCCGGAAACTTTACCGTACAGGAAGCACAGGATCTTTCTGACCTTTTGCAATCAGGTAAATTAGATGCGCCTGCCAAGATCGTTGCACAAACAGTTGTTGGTCCTACACTGGGTAAGGAAGCAGTAAGAGGGGGCGCAATGTCCTTTATTATAGCCTTCGGCGTTATATTTATTTTAATGCTGGTGTATTACAATACTGGTGGCTGGGTTGCCAATATTGCCCTTATATTGAACTTGCTATTCACTATTGGTGTATTAACTGCAATGGGCTTTACATTAACCGCACCCGGTATTGCAGGTTTGGTATTAACGATCGGCCTGGCAGTAGATACCAATGTAATAATATTTGAGCGGATAAAAGATGAACTTACAAAAGGTAAATCATACCAACAGGCAATAAATGACGGTTACAGCCGTTCACTTGCTCCTGTTATAGATGCACACGTTACTTCATTATTAACTGCGATCATACTCGTGTATTTTGGACTAGGTCCTGTACTTGGATTTGCAACCACCCAGATCATTGGTATTTTATTATCATTGTTCTGTGGTATTTTGGTTTCCAGGCTGATCACAGATCTGTTTACAAACAAGAACCGTCATTTCAATTATTTCACAAAGTTTTCCAAAAGGCTTTTCCAAAAAGCGAATTTCAAATTTGTGGAATACAGGAAAGTGGCCTATATCATTTCCGTTTTTGTACTACTTGCTGGTATCGGTGCATTTTTTAACGGTTTCCATTTGGGAGTAGAATTTAAAGGAGGGCGCAGTTATACCATTGAATTTAACCAGTCTGTTAAAAATGATGATATCCGGGAAGACCTGAAAGCAGCTCTGGATGGTGATAATGTAACTATAAAGACAATTGGTGATTCACGGCATTTAAACATTACAACAGCCTACCTGATAGGCACTGCTAATGCTGACAGCGCTGTTAAAAACAGGTTATACCAGGGACTTAAAAAGGTATTACCGGCAGGCATAACTTACGAACAGTTTACAAAAAATCATATACAGGGTTATTCTGAAGTACAGCCAAGTATTTCTGATGACCTTAAACGGGGAGCTTTTAAAGCAACCATTTTTGCAATGCTCATTATTATCCTCTATATATTCGCCCGTTTTAGAGATTGGAGATATTCGGCTGGTACGATATTAACCTTAATACATGATGTATTGGTTACTTTAGCGGTGTTTTCTTTCTTCAAGAATATTGTTCCTTTCCCGCTTGAGATAGACCAGCACTTTATTGCTGCCATTCTTACGGTGATAGGTTTCTCTATGAACGATACGGTAATTGTATTTGACAGGATCCGGGAATACTCCAGGGATTTGAAAGGAGCTGATAAGACTACCATCATCAACAGGGCCATTAATGACACATTGAGCCGTACCATTATGACATCGGTAACGGTATTCCTCGTAATTCTAATCCTGTTTATTTTTGGAGGTGAAGTAACACGAGGTTTTGCGTTTGCAATGTTGATCGGTGTAATTACCGGTGCTTATTCATCTATATTTGTGGGTGTACCTGTATTGGTTGATTTTGATAAGAACAAGCCTTTGGGTGCAGTAGATACTGTAGTTGAGAAAAAGAAAGTGATCTAAGATCTGAGTTATAAAAATGAAGAGCCCTGTTTTACGGGGCTTTTTTATGTAGCCTATTCATTATAAAGCATGGGCAAAAAAAGGCTCTATGTACACACAAGGCTTATACATAAAAAATGTGTCGGGGTTGGTCGCGCCTAACCAATCAACTTTAATTTTATACTGCAAAACTGGTTCCGCAGCCACAGGTCTTACTTGCATTGGGATTATTAAAAGTAAAACCCCGGCTGTTCAATCCGCCCTGCCAGTCAACCTCCATACCAGTCAGGTAAATACCATGTGATCTTTCCATAATGATGGCAATGCTGTCTATTTCAAAATTTTCATCCTTTTCTGTTCTTGCATCAAAGCCTAAAACATAGGTCATTCCACTGCATCCCCCACCCTTTACTCCAATTCTCAGGAACTGGCTCTTATCAAAATCTTCTTGCTGCATCAGGCGCCTAATTTCATCTTTGGCTCCTTCTGTTAAAATAACCGGTAATTGTGCTGTAGTTTCCATTATCTAATCTTTGTACAAAATTAAATAAATAAAATAATCTGCTTTTACGAAATCCGGTTTTATAGAGATGAAAATACACGAATGCTTAATAGCCCCTCTCCTTTTGGAGAGGGGTTGGGGTGAGGTAAAAACCTTAAATTTGCAGTAAATAATTCTTCTATGGATCTTTCTGCTGCAACGGTACAGAACATTATTCTCGGTGCCATTTTCATGTTCTTCATTGCTATTGCATGGCTGCTGGCCGAGTTTAAAGGAATGAAGGATAATATCGAAGAAAAGCTTGGTATCAACAATGAAGTTGTAAAACTTAAGTTGCAGGCACTCGAGCGTTTTACTTTATATGCCGAGAGGTGTTCATTAAAGAACCTGGTATCCCGCACATCGGCCGCAGGCTTAACTGTTGTTGACCTGCAGCTTGACCTGTTAAATACCTTACGCACGGAATACGATTATAATGTAACCCAGCAAATTTATATAGATCCTAAAATGTGGATGGCGATCGGTAATTTAAAAGACCAAAACAGCTTTATTATAAACCAGCTTGCTGCTACCCTACCTACTGATGCATCGGGCATTGAATTAAGTAAACGTATACTGGAATATGTGGCAATTACCGAATCTGAATTAAATTCAGTTGTATTAAGCGCTCTCCAGTTTGAGGCAAAGCGAATATTATAAAATTTATGGCTACTGATAATAAAAAATTTACTGATTCGGGTATTGAAATAAAAAACATCTATACCCAGGAAGATCTTGCTCAAATCCCACCTTCGGGGGGTGGGGGGGCCGGAGTTTTTCCTTTTACCAGGGGAGTACAGCCAGATATGTACCGGGGCCGTTTGTGGACGATGCGCCAATATGCCGGCTTCTCCACCGCCGAAGAAAGTAACAAGCGATATCATTATTTATTAAGCCAGGGTGTAAACGGGTTAAGTGTTG
Source organism: Ferruginibacter sp. (assembly GCA_046596255.1). Lineage (GTDB taxonomy): Bacteria > Bacteroidota > Bacteroidia > Chitinophagales > Chitinophagaceae > Ferruginibacter. The sequence continues at coordinate 56,805 of JBKJMZ010000048.1, forward strand.
CTTTTGACCTGCCCACTCAAATTGGTTATGACAGTGATCATCCACTTGCCGATGGAGAGGTTGGTAAAGTTGGAGTTGCGATCGATAGCCTGGAGGACATGGAAATATTATTCAAAGGCATTAAGCTTGATGAGGTAACCAGTTCCATGACGATCAATGCCAGCGGCTTTATCTTACTGGCTTTTTATATTGCGCTTGCACGCAGGCAGGGCGCCGATCTTACCAGGATATCCGGAACCATACAAAATGATATTTTAAAAGAATATGCTGCAAGGGGAACTTATATTTACCCACCCAAGGCTTCCATGCGTATCATTACTGATATTTTTGAATGGTGTGCAAAGGAAGTTCCTAAATGGAATACCATCTCCATCTCAGGTTATCATATCCGTGAGGCAGGCAGTACTGCTGTACAGGAAATAGCATTTACCTTAAGCAATGGCAAAGCCTATGTTCAGGCTGCTTTACAAAAGGGCCTGGATATAAATATTTTTGGCAAGCGCCTCTCCTTCTTCTTCAATGCCCACAATAATTTGTTTGAGGAAGTTGCCAAATTCCGGGCAGCAAGGCGAATGTGGGCTACCATTATGAAAGAACTTGGGGCAACCGATCCAAAGGCCATGATGCTGCGGTTTCATACGCAAACCGGTGGCAGTACGTTAACAGCACAACAACCATTCAATAATATCAGCCGGGTTACTTTACAAACTCTGGCGGCTGTTTTGGGTGGCACCCAATCCCTGCATACCAATGGCTACGATGAAGCATTGAGTCTGCCCACGGAAGAAGCGGCGGCTATTGCTTTGCGTACTCAGCAAGTGGTTGCTTTTGAAACCGGTGTAACGGATACCGTGGATCCCTTGGCCGGCAGTTATTTTATTGAATCACTTACGAATGAGGTTGAGCAAGCTGCCTTGAAGCTGATAGAAAAGATCGATGCCATGGGTGGAAGTGTTGCTGCTATTGAGCAGGGATTCATTCAGGATGAAATTGCAAAAAGCGCATACGAATATCAACGGCAGATCGAGCATGGCGAAAAGATAATTATTGGTGTAAATAAATTTCAGTCTAAAGAAAGAAATTCGATCCCGGTGTTTAAAATTGATGAGCATGTACAAACCATGCAGGTTGAAAAATTAAAAGCATTAAAACTAAAAAGGGATAATACTAAAGTAAATGCTTCTTTAAAAGCTTTGCACGAAAAAGCGCTGAGCGGCGATAACCTGATGCCCACTGTATTGGAAGCTGTTGAGCATTACTGCACACTGGGTGAGATCTCTGATGAGTTGAGAAAGGTTTTTGGGGAATACAAATAACGATCCTCTCATTCTAATATCCTGCCTTACCTCCAATAACATATATACGTTGGGTGGGCATCTTTTTTAATGGCCCTGTTCATATTTCAAGCTATCTCTTTTTTTAGGAATTTGCTGAGTAAGGAAAGCGTATACCGGTTTCCAACCTAATTATTAATGCTCCATGTTTGGTGACTTTGTAGTCAACTTTTTCAGGCCTAGACACCATACTTAATTTGAATCTGCTTTTTGCTGAGCCCCCCTTTCATACTCCAAAACAACTTGTTTTTTAAAGGCTTCACTGTAATTAGCAGTGGGGATACCTGATTTTAATCGGATTGTTAACTGTTCCATCTTGTTGAATTTGTGGTCAACTTTTTTCAGGACGAGACAAGGAATAAAAAAATCCCCCGGTAATTACCGGGGGATTGTATAACTGTATAAGTTATATTTTATTGAACGACTACTCTGCACATGGTGAGTCGGCTACCATTAAGGTCACCGATCTCAACCCAATACAATCCTTTGCTATAAGCTCTCATATCAACATCCATCCTGTCGTATGGCCTTCCGATAGTGTACATTTTAGTGAACACCCTGTCGCCTTTCGCATCATAGATAGTTAATGTTCTTGGTAACACGTTGTTTGCTACACTATAGTACCTAACCTGGAACATGCCACTGGTAGGATTAGGATAAATGAAGCATTTAGCGCTAACAGAATCCTTAATGGTTATCATGTTGGATGTACTGGTACATCCGTTGATATCCGTAACCCTTAAAGTGTAATTACCCAGGCCATCTATATCCACAACCAACGTACCTGTATTACCGCCCGGAACTGCAACACCATTACGCAGCCAGGTATATCCTCCATTAGGAGCAGGAGCATTTGGCGTTACCGTTGAAGTTAGTGTTGCTGTTAAACCAGGTAATAAGCTGGTACGGTTTGCAGTGATAGTAATCACTGGTAATGGATTCACAATTAGTATCCTTGAGAACGAAATTGCAGAACTACAAGGTGCAGCACCTGTTACTATAACACGATACTGGTAACCACTCATACTCACCGGAGGAGCAGTAATGGTTAAAGTAGCTGTTGTAGCACCACTGTAAACACCACCGTTGGT
>JBKJMZ010000056.1:0-3278 GCA_046596255.1 Ferruginibacter sp.
AACGAAATCCTCCTCCCTCTCCTCAAGGAGAGGGCTGGGGTGAGGTAAAAACAACAGCCCATGAGTAATTTTTCTTTAGATGCAGATGTAAATATTGAAGTGCAGGCCCGCTTTATCAGCAAGAGCAGCGATGCAGCTATAACCGGTGCAGGTTATGAGTTCAGATTATTTGAAAAAGATTTTATGGAAGATGATTACCTGGGTAAAAGTAGTCTTGATGAGAACGGTGTTGCCAAAGTCTCTTTTAAACATGGTGATTACATGGATTTTTTAAATCCTGAAAAGAACCCTGACCTGTATTTTGCATTATACAACGGTGAAGCACTTGTCTTTCAAAGCCCTGTAATGCGTGACCTTGATCTTGATGGTATAGAAAAATTTAAAATGGGAGCGGGTGAGGTTGTTGATCTGGGAACTTTTTTGATTGAGGGTTAATGCTATAAGTTTTGGACTGTCAGTCTTGAGGCACTCATAAAAAACTATTTTATGCTCTTTAAAAATGACAGCAGACTGAGTTTAATAAGAATGTCAGGGTGAGCCTGTCGAACCCGAATTATTCTAAACCCCCCTTCGACAGGCTTCCCGAAATAATGCCGACAAAATCGGCACAGGTCGGGACAGGCAGGCTGACACCCCTAATAGTTTTAAAGTCTGAGCGTTAAAATACTTGTCATTAGTAGCTTGGCGAAGGCGCATAAATTAAATAATCCTGTTGTTTTTCAAATCAATATAGTTTTTTGAATAGAATTTTAATTTTTCCCAACCTTCATTAATCAGTGCTTCTTTTTTTCTTCTGCTCCAACCTTTAATTTGTTTTTCTAATTCAATTGCCTGTTTTATATCATTAAACTCCCGGCCTTCTTTTAAATGTATATGATGCGGTAGCATAATCACTATTATGCTTTCTTAAACGTTTTTCGATGTCATTAGTAACACCAGTGTAATAGCTATTATCGCTGCATTTGAGAATCTAAACAAAATAAATTTTCATTCATACTTATTATGCTAACCCGCCTTCGACGAGCTCAGGCTGACATCATATTTATTCCTGGGGAATAAAAAAAACTAATTTTCGCCCTTTCCTTTTGGCCTCACCGGGGGTTTCGCCTCTTCCTCAATTCTTTTCAACTTATTCTCATCAATATTCCCTGATGGATCCCTGATGGGGTTAGGCACAGGTGCATCGCCATCGGGTGTAACTACGTTGAAAACTTTTTCTACATGCACCCATTTGCCGCCTTTCCATTTAAAGCCTTCATAATCGCCATCACCAACCAATGTCCATTTCTTTTTAGGCTCATTGCTTTCTGATACCAGGTGTTCCACGATGATCATGTCTAACTCTTTATCATAGTTGAGGCGTGGGCCCGCTTCCTTTTTATATTCCAGTATAAAGCGGCTTTGCGATGTTTTAAAAACACTATCTTCTTCAAAACTGAAATAGCGGCCTCCAAAAGTAGGCTCATCATTTAAAAAATTAAGTACTTCAATTATTTTGCGGCTGCTGCGGATATTATTTTCATCAAATCCCAGTAATGTATAAAAATTCTGGTTGCTGCTTTTCTTAAGTATAATTTTGTAATAGATGGCGCCTATCCAGCCCAAATGATTACCGATGGTATCCGCCACATTTGTTGTTACATCGCTTTTATCAATAAGCGGGTACAATTTCAATGAACCATCATAGGTCTTCATTTGAATAGCGCCATGCTGGCGAATGATATTCTCGTTGATAACGAGCTGCCAGGTAAATATGCGGAATACACTATCGGGTGAATACAAAACAGAAACTGTTTGCAATGAATCAAAAGGGAAGTGGAAAGAATGCGGAATTTTTAATGCCCTTACCAATGTACGTGTAAAATTACTGTCGGCCGTAAAACGGTTCTCTGCATTAATCCCCTGTATTATTTTAAAAGAAAGTATTCTTAGGGAGTCTTCTTTTTGTTTCAACACTTTAAGGTCGGCTCTATTAATGCCCTGGGCAAATGTGCAGGTGCAAATTAAAGCCATTATAAATAAGCCAACCAATTTCTTCATGTGCTAAAATTAGTTATTCCTTAAACAGGATAAATCAAAATTATGATCGAGATGGAAATTTAACTAAAGATTAGACTCTAGTTCAACTTTGTCAAGTTTGTTTGCAAATTCTATAAGAGAATCATACACAGCATCAATATGTTTATCATCAAGATCAACTTCAGGACGTGTGGTTGGAAGGAAAATGGTTTTCACGCCCAGGTTACGGCCAAACTTCATATCACTCAACGTATTGCCCACCATGATGGCTTTGGCAAGATCTATATCCGGGAATTTGGCAGCAGCCTGCATCCCCATGCCATGGTTAGGTTTACGGTTTGGACTGGCATCTTCAATATCCGGGCAAAAATAAACTGCATCGATTCTTCCGCCTGCCTTTTCTATTTCAGCAATCATATTTGAATGTATGAGCTCCAGGTTCTCCGGTTTGGTAACCCCTTTACCTATTCCTTTTTGATTGGTAACAACAATAATCCGCTTGAATTTTTCGGCAAAAACAGCCATGGCTTCTTTAGCGCCTTCATAAAACACAAACTCATTCCAGGTGTGGATATAATCCTTGTGCTTTTCATGGTTTATCACCCCGTCGCGGTCGAGGAAGAGTGTCCAGGCTTTGTCTATTTTACTTAAGTCGATCATTTTAATTTATTACACGAATTTATTTAGTTTTAAAAAAGCATTTTAGTATACCCAATTCCTAATTCCCAAATCCCAATTCCTAATTCCTAATACCCAAACCCCAATTCCCGCTGCGCTCTTTCAAAATCTTCGGGTATACCGATGTCAATAAAATACACATCCTGCACAACGCCGTACATCTTTCTTTTTTCAAAATATTGTTCCAGGTAATCTTTTTCAAAAGAAAACTTTTGTGGAAGTTCCTGTTGCAAAAAACCGGCCACATTCAAAGCATATACACCGCCGTTTATCAACCCTGATTTATAATATTGTTTTTCTTTAAAACTGGCAATGCTGTTATCATTATTCAAATTTACTACACCGTAGCGGTCAAAATCCTGCATGGGTTTTAAAGCCAGTGTACAATCGGCACTATGTGTATCATGAAAGGCTGTTAATTTATCAATTTCTATCTTAAATAAGGTATCGCCATTGAGGATCAAAACATTTTTTTCTGTTGCCATGTTACAGGCCAGTTTTACGGCACCGCCTGTACCCAGGGGTTCTTCTTCTATTGAAAATTGAGCATTGAGCATTGGATATTGCTCATTTACATGTTT
>JBKJMZ010000127.1:0-3645 GCA_046596255.1 Ferruginibacter sp.
CCAAGAACATTAACTATCTATGATGCCAAAGGCGACAGGGTGTTCACTAAAATGTACACAATCGGAAGGCCATACGACAGGATGGATGTTGATATGAGAGCTTATAGCAAAGGATTGTACTGGGTTGAGATCGGTGACCTTAATGGTAGCCGACTCACCATGTGCAGAGTGGTTATTCAGTAATTTCTCTTTAAATAGATTTAAGTCCATCCGCCAATTGGCGGATGGACTTTTTTTTGGAGCAAGGTAACAGGAGATATGATTGTTCACAATACTGTGTATAAAAAATAACCATTACTTGAAAATTAACAAATAGTTTACTTATATTTGAAAAGCTATTGCTAATTGTGTGCTTAAGAACTGCTTAGAGAATTTTGAAATTATCTTTTGTAATTCTAAAATCCATTTAACTGATATCCTTTTAAAGATCACTTTGAACACATCAGAGTTGAACTAATGTTTTATTTTAAACTTAAACTTAAACTTAATTACATGAAAAAAAATTTTACCTGTTTTTTTCTGTTTTTTGTTTTTGCCTTTTTCCTGAACACGGTCGTTGCTCAAAACGGATCGTCGTTCGGGCCTGCTCCGTCGGGTACTGAGGCTTCAAAAAACGGTAACAACACATCAAATGTAGCAAACCCGCTCAGCCGGGCTTTTTGCTATAATGGGAACATTAACTTTCAGCTCAACAAACAGTCGCTGGCCAACACCACCCTTACACCGGTTGGATCTACAGTGCCTTTTGTTTTTCCCGGAGCTGCAGCATGGAATTACAGTAACAACAGGTTATATGTAATTGACCAGGGATCTCCTTTTGCTTTGTACACAGTAGATACTTTGACAGGTGTGAGAACCTTCATTGCAAACTGTACGGGTGTTCCACAGAATAATTTTACAGGCTTGACTTGGGATATGGTAACAGGAAATATGTATGGTGTTTCTTCCACCATATCAGTTTCACAAATTTTTACCGTAAACATAACTACAGGTGTTTGTACACCAATTGGATCGCCAACGGCTATTGTTCCAGGAGCGATCATGATCAATGCTGCACGTACAACTGGTACTTTATTTAGTGTTGATATTGTAAACGATAACCTGTACAAGTGGAATAAAACCACAGGTGTTCCAACATTGGTAGGACCTATTGGCTTTAATGCCAACTTTGGCCAGGATGCACATTTTGATTTTAGCGATGGTCAATATTATTGGTCAGCCTATAACTCAAGTGCAGGCCAAGCCCAATTAAGAACTATTGATACATTAAATGGCTCAAGTGTTCTGGTTGGAAACTATGCAGGCCAGGTAGCAACATTGGGGATATATACTCCTCTTGCACCTAGTGTTACTATTAACCAGGCTGCAGCACAGCCCGACCCTACTTCCACAGCACCAATTAATTTTACTGCTGTATTTGATCAGGCGGTTACCGGTTTTGCTACCGGAGATGTTACCATTTCGGGAACTGCTGGGGCCACAACCGCTACAGTTACAGGAAGTGGGTCTACATATAATGTAGCAGTTTCAGGGATGCCAGTAGGAGGTACTGTAATTGTGAACATTCCCGCGGGTGTATGTACTAACTCAAACGGAGACCTGAATGTGGCTTCTACAAGTACAGATAACCAGGTTACTTATGCTTTACCCTCAGGTTGTACAAGTGTAAATACTGTGCCCAATCAAACAGTATGTACAGGCTCTCCAACTGCACCCGTAAACTTTGCAAGTCCTACACCAGGTACTACCTTTAGCTGGACAAACAATAATACGTCAATCGGTCTTGCTGCCAGTGGTAGTGGTAATATAGCATCATTTATAGCTACTAATCCAGGTGTTACACCAATAACAGCAACCATAACAGTTACACCTTTTTTATTACTATGTGCAGGCCCTCCAACAACCTTTACCATTACGGTGAGTCCAAACCCGAATATTGTTATTATTGCAGATCCGGGCACTACAATATGTGAAGGAGATCCTACGCTGTTAACAGTGAGGGTGGGTACATCAGGCCCTATAGGCCCACTTTATAATCAAACAGGTACAGCATCCAATGGTTCTCCGTCACAGGTTTTTGAGCCTGTTAATACTGCATTTAATTCTCAGGCTGCTGATGACTTCACAGTACCTGCTGGTTCTTTGTGGACAGTTACTCAAATAACTGCTAATGGAATTGGTGCAGGTAATCCTACATCTGTAAATGTATTCTTCTATGCAAATTCAGGTTCTAATTTACCTGGTGCTGCAATAGCCTCTTTCACTAACATAACTACTTTTGTGAGAGCAGGAGGTAACTACACAGTTACTTTACCATCTTCGGTTAATTTAGGGGGAGGTACTTACTGGATGTCTTTCCAGGTTAATATGAGTTTTGCTACCAGTGGCCAATGGTTCTGGGGTAATTTAGGTGCTACCAATATTGGTAGTGAACGAGCCTGGCAAAATCCGGGTGGCGGCTTTGGTACACCTTGTACAAGTTGGGGCTATGGAGGCACGCAGTGTAATGTGGGTGGTGGTGCCGGTAACCGTAATCATGTTTTTTCTATCGTTGGTTCATCTATTGCTGATGGAGGTCCATTACCTCCAGGCTATACTTTCTTATGGAGTCCTGCAGCAGGTTTAAGTTCTACAACTACAAACCCTGTTGCTGCTTCTCCGATGAACACTACAACTTATACTGTTACTGTAACTACTCCTGGAAACTGTACAAGAACAGCTTCAATTTTAATTACAGTTAACAAGCGTCCAACGGTAACAACTCAGCCTGCCAATACTGTAAGATGTGTTGGTAATACTGCAACCTTTACAGTTGGAGGAACAGGTACAGGACTTACTTATCAATGGCAGGAAAGTACCGCTGGTTGTGCCGGTCCATGGACCAACTTAACCAATGGTGGTGCATACTCCAACGTAACTACGGCTACACTTACTGTTAGCCCGGTAACCCTGGCCATGAACGGCTATGCTTACCGTGCAGTATTAAGTGGAACATGTACTCCTTTCATTCCACCAACCAACGTTTCCAACTGTGCAGTGTTAACAGTTAACCCTAACCCGGTGATAACAGTTACTCCTGCTGTGAGTTGCGGATCTGCTGCAGGTATATGTAACCCTATCACGGCAAGTGGTAATGCCAATACCTATACGTGGTCTCCTATTACAGCATTATTCCTGGATTGCGCTGCAACCATACCGTATACGGCCGGCACCAATGCTACAACCGTCTATGCAAGGCCAAATGCATTAACAGTGTATACAGTAACAGGTACGTTCACAGCTACAGGCTGTTTCAGTACAGTTACAGCGATTGTAAATTATACGCCTCCAGCACCTACTGTAACACCTTCATCAGTTACTATGTGTTTAGGAGATCCTGCGGTTCGGTTAACCAGTTCTTCATCTACTTCTGCGGCACTTCAGATCTGCTCTGGTCCTATCAGTGTTATAGTACCTGATAACAACCTTGCTGGTGCAACCAGTAATCTTACAGTATCAGGTATTCCTGCAGGCTGTAACATATCGAATATGTCGGTAAGATTTAACATGAACCATACCTGGGATGGAGATGTTGCCATAGCCTTAAGGGCGCCTAATGGTAATATCTTAAACCTGGATTACTACCTGTCCAACACCGGTGGTACA
>JBKJMZ010000046.1:0-11097 GCA_046596255.1 Ferruginibacter sp.
GGCAATAGCCTCGATTTATCAATATTCATCCTGCGCATTGTATTGGCACAGGCAACAAAACTTACGTTAAATACTTTTTGTATCTCTTCCATTTCTTTCGGTACATTGGTTTTATCATTAACCAAAAGGAACAGCCCGGGCCCGTAACATACTACTTCAATAGCTGTATAAGGTGCTTCTTTCATGATATTATTAATTTGGGCAACCATAATTCTAAAATCTGCAGTGTCAGATTTTATAAAATCGAATACGATTTTTTGTTGTTTGTTTTGCGCCAGCGCAGGAAAATAAAAGATCATCATTACAATTAAGATAGAAATATGGTTTCTCATCATGCTAATATTTAAAATTGAAGGTAGAGTTATTTTCTTTATCCTGTTGTTCAGGCCTGACTGATTTGAGTGGATTGTTCAATAAATAACTCAAAGTAGTTTATAAACCTTACCCGGCAGGCTTAAAACAATATTCTGCATTTCAAGCATCAGTAAGGCCGATGCTACAGCACTACTGCTGAGGCCGCTTTTAAAATAAAGTTCATCAATCTTTATATTATCCTGTTGCTGAAGAATATCGACAACAATCTTTTCATCCGGAGATAACTCGATAAATAATTCTCTTTGTTTTTTTACAGAAGATCTGGATGCAGGCCTCCAATTCATCATTTCTAAGAGGTCATCAGCAGAATTTATAAGTGCGGCTTTATTGTTTTTTATCAGGTAATTGCAACCTTCGCTTTTAGCATCATTGGTGCGGCCAGGAATGGCAAACACATCTTTATTGTATCCATTACCCAGCTCGGCAGTGATGAGTGAGCCCCCTTTTTTGCCGCTTTCAATTACAATAACAGCATCGCACATGCCTGCCACAATGCGGTTGCGTTTTGGAAAATTTTGTTTATCGGGATTGGTATTGCTGATAAACTCTGTCAGCAGGCCACCCTGTTCCGTCATCTGTTTGGCAAGCGGTTTATTTTGTTGCGGATAGATCCTGTCGAGCCCATGCGCCAGTACCGCCACAGTATTTAAATTATTTTTCAATGCTGTTCTATGAGCAATGGTATCTATGCCAAAAGCAAGTCCACTCACTATTAAAACATTTTCTGCATGAAGGTCTTCAATGAATTTTTCGCAGACAGCTTTGCCATAATCAGAATTATTGCGGGTGCCTACGATGGAAATTATTTTTGAAGTATTAAGATATGCATTACCCCTGTAGTACAACAGCAGCGGGCTGTCGTAACAATTCAATAATCTTTTGGGATATTGTTCATCAGTAATAAAGAGGGGCGTGATCTTATACTTCTCTATGAATTTGATCTCTGCTTCTGAGCTGCTGAATTCGTTAAAATCTTTTATGCACTTAGCCCTAACGGTACCGATGCCCTCGATCCTGTCAAGTTCTTTTTTCTTTGCTTTAAAAACAGATTGGGCATCTCCATAAATATTTATCAATGCTTTGGCATGTATATCGCCAATATTGGGTACAAGCGTTAATGCGATTTGGTAGAGCAGATCGTTGTGCATGGGGTAGGGCCGGTTTAATACACAACAAAGTATAAAAAAATATTTAATTAGCGGTAATGGAAAGTTCAGTCCTGCGGTTTAAGGCTTTACCGCTTTCTGTGGAGTTGGCTGCAACGGGTTTAGTTGAACCAAATCCTTTGAAGGTGAGCCGTTGTGCATTGATCAACCTGCTTACAAGGTATCCTACAACAGCTTTCGCCCGGTTGGTAGACAGCACCAGGTTATCCTTTTCCTGGCCAACATTATCCGTATGACCGTCTATCTGGATCTTTAAATTCGGATTCTCATTAAGCAGCATCACCAATTTATCCAGTTCCGACCTGGATTGGGTCTGCAATTCATATTTACCCGTTTCAAAAAATATATTCTTTAAGATCACTGTAGCTCCTTTTTCAATGGGCTGCAGGGGAATGTTCACCATAAACACAGAGTCGGAATTATTTTTTGATAGGGAGAAGTTATCAGAATAAAACAAATAGCCACGGCGATTCACATTAAAAGCATAATCTTTTCCCACAGGTAATGTAACCAGGTAATTCCCATCTTCATCTGTTTGTATTTTGCTGATGAGGCTGCCGGTTTTCAGGTCGGTTAATTCAACCGCAGAGGGCAGGCCTGCACTTGTTTTTTTATCAAAGACTTTTCCTTTTACCCATAAGGTCCTTAGTGGCCTGATGTCTTCCCTTAATAGAAAGGAATAAATATCCAGTCCCCCCTTTGTATCTGTTCCATCGCTGGCATAGTACGCTGTGCGGGCATCTGCTGCAACGATCAAAGACCCCTGGTCATCAATTGTATTAATGGGGAATCCTAAATTTTCTGCAACTGTCCAACTGCTGTCATTTACTTTTTTGCTTAAGAAAAGATCGGTCATGCCATAACCGGGATGTCCATTGCTGTTAAAATACAATGTTTCATTATCAGCATGCATAAAAGGGCAGCTTTCATCGCCCGGAGTATTCACGGCTTCGCCTAAATTCTCCGGGCGGCTCCACTTACCCGTTTGTAAGCGATGGGTGACCCAGATATCGCGGCCACCAAAACCGCCTGCACGGCTGCTGGCAAAGTACAGGTCTCTTTTATCTGGTGATAAGGAAGGAGAAGATTCCCAAAAATCGGTATTTATAATGGCTCCAAGATTCTGAGCTTCGCTCCAGCCATTGTTTGTTCTTACTGAAAAATAAAGATCGCAACTGCCTTCGCCTTCGGGGTAATTGCAACCGGTGAATATGAGCAATTGCCCGTCCTGCGAAATATTTTGTGCACCTTCATTATGATCGGTGTTCACGTTATTTCCAAGAGGTACAGCCTTGCTCCATTTGCCGTTTACAAAATTACTTTCATAAAAATCTTCGTCACTGGCTATGCGTCGGGTAAAGATCATCTTACTGCCGTCGATGGTGAAAGAAGGAAAATATTCCAGCTGGTTTGTATTAATGCTGTCGCCTAAATTTTGTGGAGCAAATACATATCCTTTTGCAGGATGTGTTTTCTCGTATTCTACCCCAAAACTATAAGCTGCTTTGCGGTAATTACCGGCTTTGATACTTTGTGTATTCAATGTTGGGTTACCTAAAAATTCATTGACGGCCTTTAATGCCTGATTAAATTTCCCAACCCCTGCAAGAGAAATTGAATAGGGAAGCAGGTAAGTTTTTGAATACACCGGATCCATTTTTAATCCTGTTTCAAAATCGGCAACTGAAGCTGCATAATTCTTTAATTCGGCGTAGATTCCGGCACGGGATAAATAAACATCCACGAATTTGGGTTCCAGTGCCAGTGCATCCTGCAGGTATTTTAAAGCAACAGGGTAATTACCTGCTGTGGCTGCTTCATAAGCCTGTCCATATATTTCGCCGGCCTTTTTATTTACTTTATCGGGATCGTACCCCTGGGCTGAGGAAATTAAAAATGAAAAATTTAAAATGATGAAGGACAGAACTGTTTTATATAAAGGATATTTTTTTTGTAGCATTTGCATAAATTCGTTGTATAAAGGTAGAACGATTGGAAGTGTAATTTATACAGTGCCTCAATTATAACATTCTTTTATGGCACATTGATGTATTTATGTACCTGCAGCGATAATTCCCATTGTGGATTTTGTTTGATATATGCAATGATCAATGGAGTAACCAAAGCAGCTTTATCCCACTCCGGTTGAAGGTATAATTTGCATTGGGGCGAAACCTGTGCAGCATATTGTTCGGCCCATTCAAAATCTGATCTGTTGTACACTACCACTTTCAATTCATTGGCATAAGGCAAAATGCCAGGCAAGGGGGCTTTGAATTTTTTTGGAGATAAACAGATCCAGTTCCAGTTGCCGCTTAATGGGTGGGCGCCTGAGGTTTCAATATTGGTCTCAAAACCTTTTAATTGAAGTGCAGCAGTCAGGCCATCTAAATTATGCATCAGCGGTTCACCACCGGTAATAACTATTAGCTTTGCAGGGGTCTTTTCAATATTCAATATTAAATCATCAATATTTAATAGTGGGTGTTTTTCTGCATCCCAGCTATCTTTTACATCGCACCATATACAGCCCACATCACAACCTCCCAGCCTGATAAAATAAGCGGCTCTGCCCTGGTGATAGCCTTCGCCCTGGATGGTGTAAAAATGTTCCATTACAGGTAAAGTGCCAATAGTGGAGCGTTGGGAATTGATGATTGACAATTTTTAATTTTTAATTTTTAATTCCGCAGCGGTGAAAGTATTCATGAGCAAAGCTGCAATGGTCATTAATCCTACTCCACCGGGTACAGGTGTAATATAACTGCATTTGGGAGCTACGTTTGCAAAGTCAACATCGCCTTTTATCGCAAATCCTGATCTTTTAGTTGCATCTGCCACCCTGGTAATTCCTACATCAACAACCACGGCATTTTCTTTCACCATATCGGCTTTTAAAAATTCAGGAATGCCTAATGCAGCTACAATGATATCAGCCTGTAAGCAAATTTCCTTAAGATGATTTGTGCGGCTATGGCAAACAGTTACTGTGCAGTTTCCGGGGTAAGTATTCCTGCTGAGCAGGATACTGATGGGCCTGCCAACAATATTGCTGCGGCCGATCACCACGGCATGTTTCCCGCTTGTTTCGATTTTATAATGTTCAAGCATTAATAAAATACCATAAGGTGTAGCAGGAATAAATGTGGGTAAACCCTGCACCATCTTACCAATGCTCATGGGATGAAAACCATCAACATCTTTACCAGGATGAATGATATTGATGATCTTTTCTTCATCGATCTGATTTGGCAGTGGAAGTTGTACCAATATGCCATCTACATCCTTATCATTGTTGAGCTTTTCAATGGCTGCAATTAATTCGGCCTCAGAGATGGTTTCTTCAAAACGTAACAGGCTGCTTTTAAAGCCCACTTCTGCACAATTCTTCACTTTGCTGGCTACATAGGTTTCGCTGGCACCATTGCTGCCAACCAGAATTGCTGCCAAATGAGGAGTACTGTTGTGCTGCTGTATAAAAAGCTTTGTCTTTTCTTTAATATTGTCTTTAACGGCCTGGGAAACAATTTTTCCATCTAAAATCTGCATGGCGCAAAAGTAAACAACTATTTCCTCAAAATAACCTGTTGAAAACACCGGGTTTTTGGAGAACCGGTTTATTATCTTGTTGGCTGTACTCAGCTACTGTAAAATGAAAACTGCCCTATCATTATTATTGATAAGCATGGCCTGTCATTTTTCGCCTGCCCAATCTTTGCGCTACAGCATTGCACAGCCTTATATCAGTTTATCTGCATACAGCAAGCTGCAACATGATCCGTTATCTTTTACAGGCAACCAGGCTGCATTAATGCAGGTGCAATATGCAGGTGTGGCTGTATATGGGGAACGCAGGTTCATGCTGCGTGAAACAAGCACGTATACCCTTGGCGCATCTTTACCAACCCGACTGGGTAATTTTGGAATTCAATTGAATTACGCAGGGTTTAAAAATTTTAATGAAAATAAGATCGGGCTTGCGTATGCCAGGAAACTGGGAAAGCATGTTGATGTAGGGGTTCAGTTCAATTATTACAGTTACAGGATCCCAGGCTATAGCAACGCGTCTGCTTTCAATTTTGAGTTGGGCACGCTCATCCACTTAACAGATAAATTAAATGCCGGTATTCATATTTATAATCCTGTTGGAGGAAAATTGGGTAACACTTCGACTTCGCTCAGTGCTGACGAAGAAAAATTAGCTTCTTCTTATAAAACTGGTTTAGGCTATGATGTTTCAGAAAGGTTTTTCATTAGTGCCGAAATAATAAAAGAGGAAGACAAGCCTGCTTATGTAGTAGCGGGGATGCAATACCAGTTTGCCAGGCAGTTTTTTATAAGAGCCGGTATTGTAAGTGAATCAACAACTGCTTATGCAGGTGCCGGACTTGCGTGGAAAAATCTAAGATTGGATATTGCATCAGGCTACCACCCACAGCTTGGTTTATCACCAGGGATTTTACTCATTATGAATTTTAAAGCAAAGGACAAATGAGAAAGGCCCTCTCTTTTGTATTTATTTTTTTTACTGTTTTGCATAGCATGGCGCAGGGCTCAGAAACCCCCAATGGAGAGCAGCAATTAGAGAACATCACAGCAAATAATGAAGACCTGGAAACTGAGGATGATTCTTACCTGCAGCAAATGGTTGTGTATATCAACAACCCGGTAAACCTTAATGAGACTGATGCAGAGACATTAAATCAAATGCGTGTGCTTACCCCAATACAGATTCAGAACTTTATTTCATACCGTAGCCTGGTTGGTAAACTCATCGATATTTATGAATTACAGGCAGTGCCGGGGTGGGATGTAGCAACACTGCAAAAAATTAGGCCATACATATGCGTTAGTTCATCAGTTTCAGTAACCGGCAATTTAAGATCAAGGTTACGAAACGGGGATCATAGTATCCTCTTCCGGGCTTCGCAGTTACTGGAGAGATCAAAAGGATATTTACCTGATTCAGCTGGAGCTACAAATCTTTACCTGGGTTCTCCACAGAAATATTTGTTCAGGTACAGGTATGCGTACAAGAATTTATTGCAGTACGGGATCGTTGGGGAGAAGGATGCAGGTGAGCAGTTTTTTAAAGGCAAACAAAGGCAGGGTTTTGATTTTTATTCGGCGCATGTATTTGTTCGAAACCTCGGTATCATCAGATCATTTGCCATGGGTGATTTTACGGTAAACCTTGGCCAGGGCTTAATACAATGGCAAAGCCTGGCTTTTAAAAAAAGTGCCGATGTCATCCATATAAAAAGAGAAGCAGCCGTTTTACGGCCCTATAATTCTGCAGGTGAAATTAATTTTCATAGGGGAATCGGGATAACATTGGAAAAGAACAATTGGCAGCTAACCGTGTTTGGCTCTTATAAAAAGATAGATGCTAATTTAGTAACCGACAGTTCTCAATTGCAGGATGATTTTATTTCTTCATTGCAAACATCGGGTTACCACCGCACCAAAAATGAAGTAGCTGACAAAGGCGTTCAGCGTCAGTTGGCTTTTGGAGGTAATCTTTCTTATAAATTAAAGCACTTGCGCTTTGGCATCAACGCTGTTCAATATCAATTTAAATTGCCCCTTATCAAATCAGGCGAAGCCTATAATAAATATGCATTAACGGGTGATCGCTTTGGTAATTTTAGTTTTGATTATAGTTATACGTTCAGGAATGCACACATTTTTGGCGAAGCAGCTTTCACCTCAAAATTTGATAAGGCATTTGTAAATGGGCTAATGGTAAGCGCTTCGGCTAAAGTAGATATAAGCTTGTTGTACCGGAATATTTCAAAGTCATATCAATCGCTTTATACTTCTGCATTTACAGAAAGTGCGTATCCAACAAATGAAACCGGTATTTATCTTGGCGTTTCTTTAAGGCCCGCTGATCACTGGCGCATTGATGCCTATGCTGACCTGTATAAGTTTCCCTGGCTGCGTTACAGGGTAGATGCATCTTCAACAGGAGCGGATTACCTGCTGCAAATTAACTTTAAACCCAATAAAAAGCTTGAGCTATATACCCGGTATCATGCTGAATCAAAAGCTATTAACCTAAACCTGAGCCAGCTTGCCTTATCCCCGGTAATACAGCAACCCAGGAAAAACTGGCGAACCCAGGTTAGTTATAAGGCTAATGAGGCAATAACCATCCGCAACAGGATTGAATTGGTATGGTTTGATAAAAAAGGGCCTGCTGCAGAGCAAGGTTTTTTAAGTTTTTTTGACCTGGTCTATAAGCCCATGCTTAACCCGCTTTCGGGAAGCTTAAGGCTCCAGTATTTTGAGACAAATGGCTACAACAGTCGTATTTATGCCTATGAAAACGATGTTTTATATAACTTTTCTATACCTGTTTTTTATGATAAAGGGTTCAGGTATTATTTAAATTTAAACTATGATATTAAAAAAGATCTGGCAGTTTGGATCAGGTGGTCACAAACCATTTACCGGGATAAACACCTTATTGGTAGCGGGATTGATGAAATAAAAGATAATGCTAAAACTGAGGTGAAGGTGCAGGCCATATACAAATTTTAACAAATTTTCCTGATAAAGCAGCGATTTAAAAACGCTGATTGTCCTATATAAGATACAAAGACTTAGGAAAATAAATTTAACATTATTTTGACGTTAAGAAATTATCCTTATTTTTACAAATCATAAAACTTAATTAAATGCTCATGAGAAGATTTTTATCACTGTTTACAATGTTGATGCTCTGTGGAGTGTTTGCATTTGCGCAAGGCCGGGTGGTGACCGGTAAGGTTACTGATATTGACGGTAACCCTGTTTCTTTTGCGTCTGTAAAAGTTAAAAACACAAATACCGGTGTTTCGGCTGATGCCAACGGAGCTTATTCCATCCGGGTAACTCCAACTGATGTCTTAGTTATTTCCGCAGCAAGTTTTAAAACAATTGAAGTACCGGTAGGTACTCAAAGTGTTTTGAATACTGTTGTAGAAACAGGTGGAATTGACATTAAGGAAGTAGTGGTAACAAGTGCTTTCGGTATTAAACGTACCGCTAGAAGTACAGCTTCAAATGTTCAAAACTTAACCGGCGACCAGGTGAATACCATTCGCCAGACAAACGTGAGCAATGCATTAGCAGGTAAAGTAGCAGGTGCACAGGTTCGTAGCCAGTCAGTTGCTAAATTAGGTGCTGAAACAGTTGTACGTTTACGTGGTGAGAACGGTTTTGGTGTTGGTGGTGGTGCCCTATATGTTGTAGACGGTACCATCATGCCTAGTGGCGCTGATATCAATCCTGATGATGTTGAAGATTATTCAATATTACAGGGACCGGCTGCTGCAGCTTTATTTGGTCCTGATGGATCAAACGGTGCTATTGTTATTACATTAAAGAGAGCAAAAAAAGGCGCTAAGGGTATTGGTCTTGAGATCAATTCTGGTGTTCAGTTCGACAATGTTTACATTGTACCTGACTATCAAAATTCTTATGCTGGTGGTGCTTCCGGTGATCTTATTAAATATTCTTATGCAGCTGGCCAGCCAGAAGCCTGGAAGGCTTTAGATGGTAAATACTACCACGATTATTCAGATGATGCAAGCTGGGGCCCACGTATGGTAGGGCAGGAACATATTCCATGGTATGCATGGTATCCGGGTAGTGAGTATTCTTATCAAACAACAAAGCTTACTCCTCAACCAACTAACATTCGTGATTTCTGGGAAACAGGAGTTACCAAAACAAACAACATCGCCTTCTCAAAAGCTACTGATGCATTAAATATGAGGATTTCTTATACAAATCTTGATATTAAAGGTATTACACCAACTGAATACCTAAAGCGTCATACCTTAAATGCAAATATGACCGCTGATCTAAGCGCACGTTTCGTTTTGGGCTTTAATTTTAATTACATAGCAGAAAATAAAAATACGGAGAGTGACGATGGTTATTCTAACCAGACAACCGGAACATTCGGCCAATGGTTTCACAGAGACCTTGATATGGGTAAAATGAGGGAATTAAGAACATTAACAAGTCCTGAAGGTGTTTTTGCAAGCTGGAATAAAAATAATCCAACTGCTTATACAGCAAGTAACCCTGCTAAATCATGGGGTGGTAACTATTGGTTTAACCCTTATCAATATTTCGATAATATAGATAACAGGATCAGAAGAGACAGGTTATATGGTGATGTATCATTAACTTATAAGATCAATAACGATTTTAAAGTAAAGGGTACATACCGTAAGCAACAGTTAACTACCAACCAGGAAATTACTTACAAATCTGAATTGGAAAAAAGTGCTAACCAGATGTCCTTTAATCCATTTCAAGGAAATGCTTTCGCTGCTTATGGTACAAATAATACCTTCAGTGATCGTCAGAACTATGAGGGTTTGATCTCTTACAATAAAAAGTATAAGAGTTTCCAGTTTAATGCAAACACTGGTTTCGATATCTTGAATACAACATTCAGGGGTATTAACGCAAACACCATGGGTGGTTTAAGTGCACCGGGTTTATATGCATTAGCTAACTCTAAGAATCCAATTAATTATGGTAACACAAGGCAGGATTTTAAACGTCGTGGTGTATTTGTGCGTGCTGATATTGGTTTCCGTAATTTCCTCTTTGTTGAAGGATCTTACCGCAGGGATTATACTTCCTCTGAGCCAGCTAAAAACTACATTGATTCTAAATCAGCTGGTTTATCTTTTGTATTTAGTGATCTCATAAAAAATGCGGTACCTTTTATCAGTTATGGTAAGGTTAGAGGATCCATTGGTCAATTGCTGAATACTTTAAGACCTGGCCAGTTAAATTCTCTATACAGTATTGGTACACAACAGTACAACGGAAACATCCTAACTTCAGTTCCAAACAACTTAGTTGATCCGGGATTACAGGGTGCTACCAACATAGAAAAAGAAATTGGATTGGAAATGCGTTTCTTAAAAAACAGGGTTGGATTCAACGTTACTTATTGGGATAGAACAAACAAGGATTTTCCGGTTGATGTTACTGTAACAGGTACAACTGGTTATTCACTTATTTCAAGAAATGCAGGAGAATTGGCCAAGAAGGGTTGGGATGTTCAGGCCTTTATTAAGCCTGTACAGTCAAAGAACTTTGATTGGGATATCTCTGCAACATGGGGTTATTTAACTGAGAATAAAGTAGTATCAATCTTCCCTGGTATTGACAGGTTAGTATTAGCATCCGGTGCTTTCTCCGGTTCATTTGCTGCATATTCTGTTAACCAGGTTGGTAAGCAATGGGGCGAAATGTTTGGTGGAGCTATTAAAAGAGATGCAAGCGGAACACCTATACTGGCTGCCAACGGTTTATTTGAGCGTCAGGCTGATGTTAATTTTGGAAGTGTATTACCCAAATACACCGGTGGTGTTCAGAATACCTTTAACATTTTTAAAAACTTTACAGTTAATATTAATGTTGACTATTCTTATGGTGGTAAATTCTTCTCTTTATCTGATTTCTGGGGAACTTTCTCTGGTTTAACTGCCCGTACAGCCGAGTTGAATGACCTGGGTAATCCATCTCGTGACCCTGTAGC
>JBKJMZ010000119.1:0-18311 GCA_046596255.1 Ferruginibacter sp.
TATTGAACCACCTTCAGTTGATGAATTAAAAAAACGCCTTCAAAGCCGCGGCACCGAAACTCCCGAATCACTTGAAGCAAGAATTAATAAGGCTGCTTATGAACTTTCTTTTAAAGACCAGTTCAATAAACTGATCGTTAATGATGATCTTAAACTGGCTTGCAACCTTACCGAAGGCATTGTAGCTGAGTTTCTGAATCAATAACCTTTTTTAAAAACTCTTTCTTATTTTTATAGTATGGATTGGATAGCTTTTATTGCCATTATTGCTTCATTACTCCTTATTGGGTTTTTTGCCGGCATTGAAATAGCTTTTATTTCAGCCAACAAGCTTTCCATTGAACTCAACCGAAAACAGGGCACCCGGAGCGGAAAAGTATGGGGCTTTTATGCCGACCGGCCTGCACGTTTCATTGTTACTACACTAGTAGGCATCAACCTTGTTTTTGTGATCTATGGCTTATTGGTTGTTGATATGCTTTATCCTATCTGGCAATGGATAGAGAGACAACTTCCGGCTTCTCTCACAGGCTCCGTAAAATACATCAAGCTTTTTGTGGAAACTGTTCTCTCTACCATCATTGTATTGTTTGTTGAGTTTATTGCCAAAGCTTTTTTCAGAGCCAGGAACAGCAGCATACTCAGCTCGGGCATCATTAGCAGCATAGTTCAATTCTTTTACTGGTTATTTTCTTCCATCGGCGCCTACCTGGTTAATTTTGCAGAATGGATATTGAAATACATCCTGAATGTAAAGATCAATACCAAGAAAGAAAAGTTCAGCAAGGTAGACCTGGAGCATTTCATGCAGCAAAGTAAAAATCATGTGCAGGAGGACAGCAGTGCACTCAATAAAGAATTATTTGAAAATGCCTTGTCGCTCAGCGAGACCAAATTAAGAGAATGCCTGATACCACGCAGGGAGATCGAAGCTGTGAATATAAATGCAAGTATTGCTGATGTAAAAGCAAAATTCATAGACACGCATTTGAGTAAGCTGGTAGTTTATGAGGAGAATATTGACAACATCAGCGGTTATATCCATCAGCTCGACCTGTTCAAGCACCCGGCATCTGTAAGGGAAATATTATTACCCATCCCTACCGTGCCCGAAAGCATGAGCGCTACCGACCTGATGAGTAAATTCAGCAAAGAGAGAAGAACGATTGCATGGGTAGTAGATGAATTTGGCGGAACAGCCGGCATTGTAACTATGGAAGACTTGCTGGAAGAGATCTTTGGCGAAATAGAAGACGAATACGATACGGAAGAATTTGTTGACAGGCAGTTGGCAGGCAATGAATTTATTTTCAGCGGCAGGCTGGAGCTGGACTATATTTCTGAAAAATATAAGCTCCATTTTCCCGATGATGAAGAAACAGAAACATTATCAGGTTATATCATCAAGAACCACGAGCATATCCCTAAATTAAAAGAACATATCATCATAGGCAATTACGAGATCGACATTTTAAATGTGAGCGATACCCGTATCGAAATGGTAAAGCTTAAGGTGTTAAATTAGTGTAACTCACTCCCCTTCCATGATCATTGCGATTAACTGCAGGTTTATAAAAAATGATGAAAGTATTATAAGCGCAACGCTTAACCAGCTTGCTCAAAAATATTCTGCACATACATTTCTTTTACTTTTCGACAGGCCTCTCCCCGCCAATTTAAGTTTTACCGCTAATGTTGAACCTATCATTGCCGGGCCCGAAACCAGCAGTTCGCTACGCATGCAATACTGGCTTAATTATAAGCTGCCGGCATTATTGAAAAAACATAAGGCAGATATTTTCGTAAGCCTTGATGGTACCTGTTCTATGCGTTCAAAAATACCACAATGCCTGCTTGTGAGTGACCTGGGATTTCTAAATGATGCCGTAGGTAAAAAGACATGGCTCTCCAGGTTTTATAAAAAACATGAGCCGGCTTTCCTGGCAAAAGCAAAAAGTATTGTAACGGTTTCTGATCATGCAAGATCAACACTTGCTGAAAATTATAAAATAAACAGATCAGCCATTGATATTATTAAGCCGGGCCTTGACCCCCTTTTCAAACCGCTTGACTGGGAAGCGAAAGAAAGGATCAAAGAAAAATATGCAGATAGCAAAGCTTATTTTTTATTCAGTGGCGTTATTAATGAGAACAGTAACCTGATCAATCTTTTAAAAGCATTTACCTTTTTTAAAAAAAGACAGAAAAGTAATATGCTCCTGCTGATAGCCGGTAAAGCAAATGATGCTTTTAAAAAAGAGTTTAAGAATTACCTGTTAAGAGATGAAGTAAGGTTACTGGAGGATCTGTCGCACACCGAACTTGCTGAAATTACTGCCGCTGGATATGCAATGGTTCATCCTGTTATTTATTCGGGTTTTTCCCAGTCGCCGCTGCAGGCAATGCAATGTGGAGTACCTGTTGTTACTTCTAATATTGAGTCATTGGTTTCTCTTTATAGCAATGCGGCCTTATATGCTGATGCTGCGGATTTTAAAGATATAGCTGAGAATATGATGCTGATTTACAAAGATGAGGACAAGGCCAAAGAACTTATAGTAGCCGGCAGCCTGCTGGTAAAGCAATACCAGCCTGCTGATGCAGCAGACCAACTCATGCGATCTATTCTAAAGGCTTTCAATAACTAATTTCAGTTAATTTTGTAGCTCGGCGTTAAATCATTTATTTCATCATTACCAAAATTATCATGAATCAATCAACAATAAAAATAGACATACTCCTGGATCCCAACAAAATACCGGTGCAGATCAACTGGTTAGCAAGCGACAGCACCGCCAATATGGTTCAAAAAGCAAAGGCTATGAGCGTTGCTTTTTGGGATGGAACCGATAAGACCGCTTTACGTATTGACCTGTGGACAAAGGATATGATGGTAGATGAAATGGCCGATTTTTATTACCAGATGCTGATGGGCATGGCCGATACTTTTAAAAGAGCTACCCAACAAGCCGAAATGAGTGACGATATGAAAAAATTTGCCAAGGAATTCTTTGATAAGTTCAGGGCATGGCAATTGAAGGAACAGAAATAGGCATACGCTGGAATTAGGAATTGGGAATTTGTAATTAGTAGAACTTTTTAGAAATAGCATCTCAACCTAATTCCTAAATCCAAATTACCAATTCTATTTATGATTTTGAAAACTTAAAAACTAAAGATAACCACCATGAGTTTAGAACAACAGATCATGACCGAAATGAAAGAAGCCATGAAAGCGAAAAATGAAGGCGTGTTGCGTGCCTTAAGAGCTATTAAGGCAGAGATCATAAAAGCAAAGACCGAACCTGGCGCAGCCGGGGAGATAAATGAAGTAACCGAACAGAAGTTTTTGCAAAAAATGATGAAGCAGCGCAGGGACTCCCTGGATATTTTTGAAAAGCAGGGCCGCGAAGACCTGGCTGTAAAAGAAAAAGAGGAGATGGCGGTGATAGAAAAGTTTTTACCCAAACAATTGGATGAAGCGGAAATAAAAGAGATCGTTAAAAAAATAATTGCTGATACCGGCGCAGCCTCTCCTGCCGACATGGGCAAGGTAATGGGTGTTGCAAGTAAACAATTAGCAGGTAAGGCGGATGGGAAAACGGTCAGCAATATGGTTAAAGAATTACTTGCAGGTTAAAAGGAATTTGGAATTTGGATTTAGGAATTGGGTTGTGCTGATGTAATAGACTGTTTTTGCTTTGTGCTGCCTCCCAATTCCCAATTCCCAATTCCCAATTCCCAATTCCCAATTACTAATTACCAATTACCAATTACTAATCCTCCATAATGCTGATAGATTTCATTTTTGCGGTAATGATGATCTTCGCCCTTATCAAGGGATATTCAAAGGGATTGATCCTTGCCTTGTTTTCCATCATAGCATTTATCATTGGTCTTGCTGCTGCCCTGAAGCTTTCGGCGGTAGTTGCCCTGTATTTAAAGGACAGCGTGAGCGTTGGAGCAAAGTGGCTGCCCTTTATTGCATTTGCACTTGTCTTCTTTGCAGTGGCCCTCCTGGTAAGATTGGGTGCCCGGTTAATTGAAAAACTTTTGCAGGTAGTGTTGCTGGGCTGGCTTAACCGGATCGGCGGTATTGTATTTTACGTGGCTCTTTATACGATCATATTAAGCATATTCCTTTTTTACGCCATCACGCTGCAAATGATCAAGCCAGATACCATTGCATCTTCTGTAACGTATAGTTTTATACAGCCATGGGCTCCTAAAGTAATGGATAATATAGGAAAGGTGATCCCCATTTTTAAAGATATGTTTACCGGTTTAGGTGATTTTTTTAATGGCGCTTCAAACAAAATCCCGCTTTAATTTCAGCCATTATCTTATTTAACGTAATTTTAGCCCTAATCATACCGGTTTCATGTGATTATAATCATTGATTTTGGCCACTGGAATTCGTCCCGCCTGAGGCGGGACTCATTTCATAACTTTAAGATGAGTTAGCGGTTTATCCTTAAACTATTTGCAATTATAGATGAGTTACGAAATTAAACAAGACGGGAAATTCAAATTCATTGAAGAAGGCGAGGGAGAACCGCTGGTATTATTGCATGGCTTATTTGGTGCCCTGAGCAATTTTCAATTCCTTATAGAGCATTTTCGTAAAACAAACAGGGTTGTAGTTCCACTTCTACCTTTGCTGGAACTAGACCTTTTACATACTTCAGTAGGTGGACTGCAAAAATTTGTATACCGCTTTATTGAACACCGTAATTACCGCGATATAAATTTATTGGGAAACTCCCTGGGCGGACATGTGGCCCTGGTACATGTACTAAAAAACCCGGAGCGTATCAAGTCGATCATACTGACCGGTAGCTCAGGCCTGTTTGAAAATGGCATGGGCGATACCTATCCAAAGCGGGGCGATAAAGAATACATCCGCAAAAAAACAGAACTTACTTTTTACGACCCCAAAATGGCAACTGAGGAACTGGTGAACGAAGTTTTTGAAATAACCAATAACCGGATGAAGGTTATTAAGATAATAGCGCTTGCCAAGAGTGCCATTCGCAATAACCTGGGTGAAGAGCTGAACCAGATAAAACAGCCAGCCTGCCTCATCTGGGGAAACAATGATACCATCACCCCGCCCTTCGTTGCCAAAGAATTTCACCGCCTGATGCCTACCAGCGAATTGCATTTTGTTGATAAATGCGGCCATGCTCCTATGATGGAAGTTCCTGAAGAATTCAACAGGCTCCTTGATGCTTTTTTAACAAAATTAAAAACACCGGCTGCAACAATTCAGTAAAAATCATTGTCCATACTTTGCAGCATAGTTCTTAAATAAAAAATTTTAATATAAAACGGAGTGTTAATTTGATCAAGGGCTATACTTTTAATTATTAAGTTTACGTTTATTCCAATAGCTGTTACTAACCTAAACCCAGTCATATGTTAACCATCGAACTTATTAATAATAACATCCCCCGGCTTCAGTTAAAAGACTCAGTAAGCAAAGCATTGCGGCTGATCAGCGATTTTAAACTTACCCATCTCCCGGTTGTTGAAGAAGAAAAATTTCTGGGGCTTATCAGTGAAGATGACCTGCTTGACCAGGTGCAGCCAAAAATGCCCATTGAATTATTACAGGAACATTTTATCCAATGTGTTGTTCATGATAATGAGCATTTCCTGAATGCAGTAACCTGCAGCAATCAGTCGGAAAGCAATGTGGTTGCCGTTGTAAATGATGAAAATGAATTGTTGGGTGTGATAACCACCAACGAGCTTTTAAAGACCATTGGTAATTTTGCCGGCACCAACGAAATGGGTGGAATCATTGTATTGGAAATGGAACGAAGCCAGTTCTCCATTTCGGAAATAAGCCGCATAGTAGAAAGTAATGATGCCACTATCCTGCATTTAAATACCACTGTACATGTTGAAACCGGCATGCTTACTGTTACACTTCATATCAATAAAAAAGAGATCTCAACCATCGTGGCAACTTTTGAAAGGTATGAATTTGATGTGATCTACTATTTTGGGAATGAGAAATTCGAAAATGAGATACACAGCAACTACCGCCACCTGATGAATTACCTGGATATTTAAAGATCATTTGCAATTCCCCCGCTTTTTGTGCAGGTATATAAAGCAAAGTGTTTTAGTAATGAATGATATTAAAAAATTAATCTGCTGCTTTATTATACTCATTACCAGTAGCCATGGCTATGCACAGCAGGCCCAGGTATATATAAAATCAAAAGACACTTCCTTACTTGCATTCAATACACATGGTAAAGTATGTATTAAGAACCTGGAAGTAACGGGCACAAAAAAAACCAAGGTATATATTGTATTCCGGGAGATCCAATTCAAAAAAGGAGATTCAATTAACGTTGCAGACCTGTACAAAGAACTGGAGCAGGCCAGGTTCCAGGTGTATAACACAACACTTTTTAATGAAGTTAATTTTGAAGTAGTAGCACTTACCTCCGATAATGTGAACATCAACGTACAGGTTACTGAGCGCTGGTATTTTTATCCTGTACCGCAGTTTCAGTTAATTGACAGAAATTTTAATGACTGGTATAAAACACATAATGCAAGTTTAGAGCGGGTTAACTATGGATTAAAACTCGTGCATTACAATCTAAGCGGCCGAAGGGACCAGCTACGTATCTACCTGATAAATGGCTATACCCGTAACATCTCTTTCTCTTACAGCAATCCCTACAGCAGCTCTTCTTTAAATGATGGCTTTACCGTGGGTGCAGGCTATTCCCAAAACAGGGAAATTCCTTACTTAACCGATTCCTCCAATAAGATCAGGTTTTATAAAAAACCTGATTTTGTCCGTAA
This sequence comes from Ferruginibacter sp., assembly GCA_046596255.1. GTDB lineage: Bacteria > Bacteroidota > Bacteroidia > Chitinophagales > Chitinophagaceae > Ferruginibacter. The sequence continues at coordinate 6,832 of JBKJMZ010000119.1, forward strand.
TATTATTTCTGTTAACGCGGGTTTCTCTACCAGGAAAGGATTATTTAAGAAGCAAATTTTTTTAGTTACATACGCACATCAAAAAATAGACGATTCCATAATCAATGTAAAATACAACCCTGCCTATTTTAATGACCCCGAGAGTTCAAAAGATATTGTTGACATCAAATACGTAAACCAGTATGTTAATGTAAATAACATCTCCTATCCTTTGAAAGGACGCACCAATTTTTTTAGTATTCAGAAAAGGGGATTAGGATTTACAGGCGGTATCAATATGCTGGCCCTGGATGCCGGGTATAATAAATATTTTGACATGGGTAAAGACTGGTACAGCAGTGTACAGGTATATGGCAAACTGGTTTTGCCCTTTAAACAGGCTTTTATAAATCAGCGTGCCCTGGGCTATGGTGAGACTTATTTACGGGGGCTAGAATATTATGTGATCGATGGCGTAGCAACAGGGATTATAAAAACTACGATCAAGAAAAAGCTTGTGGCATTCAACATTCCATTCCCTTTCTTTCCAAGACTGCTTACTAAAATACCATTTGCCATATTTGCAAAATCATATGCCGACCTTGGGTATGCATACAACAAAAAGAACAGCTACACATACCTGAATAACCGTTTATTATATACTGGTGGTTTTGGCATAGATATTCTTACCTTGTATGATATAAACCTTCGGTTTGAGTACAGCTTTAACCAATTAAAGGAAAACGGTTTATTTTTACATAATCAATCAGGGTTTTAAATTAATAAACATATAAAATTCTCCGCCGCGGCGGATTAGGGGCATGAAAATAGCGATCTACAGCAGGGGAATAGAGAATAACCAGCACCAGGATATCATACAATTGCTGGATGAACTGGCAGTAAGCGGTGTAGAACTTGTTTTTTACCAGGATTTCTTCAACCAGTTCTATTCGGCCATTGACTGCAAGGCAAAATATTCAACCTTTAATTCTTCGGCAGACCTGGATAATAAAATTGATTTTATCATTAGTCTTGGCGGAGACGGAACTTTGCTGGATACGGTCGCTTTAGTTAAAAACCGCGGCATACCAGTTGCCGGTATCAATTATGGCCGGCTTGGTTTTTTAGCCAATATTGGTAAGGAAGATCTACATTCGGCTGTACAGGCATTGGTAAACAGAACTTATGTACTGGATAAAAGAACGCTGATACACCTGGATTCCAACATCCCACTTTTTGGAAACACACCCTATGCCTTAAATGAATTTACGCTGCATAAAAAAGATTCATCGCCCATGATTAAAATTCACACTTATTTAAATGGTGAATTTTTGAATACTTATTGGGCCGATGGACTGATCGTTTCAACACCTACCGGATCCACCGGATATTCCTTAAGCTGCAACGGCCCTGTTGTTTTTCCAGAGAGCGGCAGCTTTGTAATTACACCTGTATCGCCGCATAATTTAAACATACGCCCCATTGTAGTGCCCGATAATAATATCATTTCTTTTGAAGTTGAAGGAAGGACTGATGGCTTCCTTTGCACTTTAGACAGCCGCCGTGAAATTGTTACCAAAGAAATTCAGCTGGCAGTGCGTAAAGAGGAATTCATGTTCAACCTTATCCGCCTTAATGAAAATAATTTTCTGCAAACATTGAGAAACAAGCTGAGCTGGGGTTTGGATAAGCGGAATTGAAAATAATTTTGACGTGAAAAATACCTTAATCGTTCTAGGGGTCATTGCTTTCCTTTGCAAGATTATTTGCCATGGTTATCTTGACTACAGAAATAATCGAAAAGAGAACTTTTGGTCTTTTTTTGGGAGAGGATCTGCAATGTTAGAATATTTTTTACACTATTTTGAAGATGTAGATAAGAAAACGTTGTTCCTAAAAAAATTATGTAATATTTTGTATTTCACTTCTGTTATTTCATTGATTTTATACCTATTTGTTCGATGGTTCACTTCTGCGGTTTGATTACACTTGATTAGTAAAGCTTGCCACCCTAATTTTCGCCTAACTTTGCTCAACTTTACTTATGCCATCCAAATCAAAAAAGCTCCGTTCTGTTTTTATTCTTTACTGGTTCTTACTGGCCTATATTCTTGCGGCATTAATATGGTGGTTCATTGCTTTAAACAGGCAGAATAAACAGATGGCAACTTACGAAATCCAACAATTGGTTCAAACAGATCCTGCTTACCAGGCTAAGCTTGCTGAAATAAAAGATCTGCAAAGAAGAAAGACAGCACAATACCTCGGTGAAGGCCTCACCTTTTTTTTACTGATCGTTGTGGGTGCAGTTTTTGTATTTAGGGCAGTAAGGCGTGAGTTAAGGATAAGTGAGCAGCAGCAGAACTTCATGATCGCAATTACACATGAATTAAAGACGCCAATCTCCGTGGCCCGGCTAAACCTGGAAACCATGCAGAAAAGAAAACTGGATGAACAGCAACAGCAAAGGCTTATACAAACCACACTGGAAGAAACTAACCGGTTGAATGCACTTTGCAACAATATGCTTTTATCCTCGCAGATTGAAGCAGGTGGTTACCGGGTTACCGAGGAGGATACAGATTTCAGTGAATTGGTTGCCAAATGTGTGCAGGATTTTATTAACCGTTACCCACAACAAAAAATTGATTATGAAATTAAGCCTGGTATTTTTATAAACGGCGACAGGCTATTATTGCAAATGCTGGTAAATAACCTTATTGACAATGCGATAAAATATGGCGCCAGAGATCTTCCGGTCACTATTCTGTTATCAGAGAAAAAGAATAAGATCTTTTTGCAGGTAATAGACCTGGGCAAGGGAATTACCGAAGGGGAGCGAAAGAAGATATTCGACAAATTTTACAGAGTAGGTAATGCAGCTACCCGATCAGCAAAAGGCACCGGCCTTGGGCTTTATCTTACCCAAAAAATAGCCAAACAACACAATGCAAACATTACTGTGACAGACAATATTCCATCCGGTGCTATTTTTACAGTTACTTTGCATGCATCACCTGAAAAATAATAACTCACGAAATGGCCGATAAAAAATTTTCGATATTACTGGTAGAAGATGAAGAGAACTTACAGGAAGCCCTGAAGCTGAACCTGGAACTGGAAGGCTATGAAATTACCGGTGCATACGATGGAGCCGAAGCATTGAATGCTGTACAGAAAGAATATTTTGACCTCATTATACTTGATGTAATGCTGCCCGAAGTGGATGGCATTACGGTTTGCGAAACCATCAGGTTAAGCAATCCTGATATTCCGATATTGATACTGAGTGCAAAGAACAGCAGTGCCGACAGGGTACTTGGTTTAAAAAAAGGCGCCGATGATTACCTCACCAAACCATTTAACCTGGAAGAATTACTGATCAGGGTGAGTAACCTCATCAAAAAAAGTGAGCGCCTCAGCAGTAAGCAGCCTATACCGGATATTTACAGCTTTGGAAAGAATAAAATAGACTTTAAAGCATCAGAAGCTTTTACCAAAAGCGGTGAACGTATCACATTAACAAAGAAAGAGATCATGCTGCTGAAGCTGCTGATAGAAAATAAGAACGAAGTAGTTACCCGTGAAAAAATATTGCAGGTGGTATGGGGCTACAATGTTTACCCCACCACCCGTACCATTGATAACTTCATTTTAAATTTCCGTAAGTATTTTGAAGATGATAGCCGTGACCCTGAATATTTTCATTCGGTAAGAGGTGTGGGCTATAAGTTTACCTATGCTTAACCGCGGTAAGTATTCATGAGCTGGATAATGTCGTGCGACCTTTCATAAAGGGCTTTCATTTTCTCATTCGATGCAAAAGGAGTGTATAACTGCCATTCTATTTCATCTAGAAGAGTTTGCAACTGTACCACTGTTTCATTATTAATTCCCCGGGCATCCAGTTGTTCACCAATAGATTTTCTGTTAAGCTCCGCTGCAGGGATCGCAAATTTCTTTGATAAATAATTTTTCAGTCCGGCGTTCAATTGCGTGTAAAAAAAACTGCTGTCTTCCTTTTGCAGAGACGCTTCAGCCTCTGCCAATGGGTTCTGCTGGCCTTCAATGATCTCTTCCACAGAGTTTTCATCCAAATGAATAACTTCGGGAACAGGCAAATTATTTTTTTGCACATTGTCCGCCTTCTCCTGCCTTGTATCTCTTTTAAGCCAGGTTATTAAACCGATGATGATGAGCACGGCAACGAGACTTACAACACGCAGGCGGTTATTGAAAAAACTGGTTAAGTAGTTCTCTTTTGACGAATTGTTTGTTGCTGCTATTGATTTGGGTTTACCGGTCCCTTTTGTTACACTTATCTGTAGCGGTTTACTTGTAACTGTCTTATATTTTCCATCACGGGTATCAAAAAAACTGAACGATACAATGGGCAAAGTGTAATTGCCCGGCTTTGCAACTATAAAAGGGTATTCAATAAATTTGCGGCCGCTGACCGGTACAGTGCCTCTAAAAAGATCATCCGTGGTCTTGGAATCGAAGGCTTCCATACTTGCCGGCCAATCAATAACCGGGGCGGTTATCATCTGCATATTTCCTTCTCCCGCAATAATGATGGCCATATTACCGGCATCATCTGTACTGAAACTGTTTTTTTCAATACGGGATTCGATAGAAAAACTACCAACCGCTCCTTTGAAGTTGGCGGGCTTTCCCGCTTCAGGCAAGGGTTTTACCAATACGGTTATGGGCTTACTTTGTAAAATTACTTTTTGTGTTACTACAGCTTCAGGCGGAAGGGTTGCATTGGTGAGTTCTTTAAAAATCTCTTCCAGCGGGTTGTTTTGGTTTATAAATTCAGCCTTGATAAAGTTTATATTATTCTCAATTTCTGCAATACCCAGTTCCAGGTTGCCGGCCAATAAAGGATACAATTGCACTTTTCGGATCACATATACATTATATTCTTTGCCTTCATACTTTTCTACAGTAGAGCTTATATCATTGGGAAGCTGCTGGTCAAGCACCGAGAACCCATTAAAAGTAGGGTTCTTCGTCATGTTACTTTCACTCTTTAACCGGGTGTATAATTTATAGGTAGCTACAATGGGTTCTCCAACATAGGATGTTTTCTTATCAGTCTCCACCCTTACCAGCATATTCCTTTTAATTTTATCAACGGGATTTTCTCCTTTGCTTAAAACGTAGTCGCTATAGTTAGGCCTGCGCTCAGGTGCTGCAAAGGGATCAATACTTCCGAATGGAGAACTTAATGCAGCAGCACCGGAATTGCCCGAGGATCGTGCATTCACTTTTAATTTAACAGTATTGCTTCTATAATCCCTATCATCAACTTTTGCATACCCTGCCGGTATTGTAAGTACACCGGTGTTCTTAGGTTTGATCACAAAATTTAAGCCGATGAATTTTTTCACTACACCGTTCACTATGGTCATTCCACTCTCCTGGTTAGGGCCGCTTACAATAATGAAATTTTTAAGTGCGGGAGGAACTATCTGTTGTACCACGACCGCATTTTCTACAATTAGTTTATACTGTGCGTATTCATCCTTACCAATTTCGGCCGGGGAAATGCTGGCTGAAACTTTTACCTGGGCATTCGTTGAAAAGCCGGCAATTAAAAGAAGAAGCAGTGATATTTTATGTGAGCCTAAACGCATAGTTTCAGCGCAAAAGTAACGGATTGAATCTTGTTAAATAATCCGGCAGGTATAAATGGTTTAAATATAATGTTAAACTCCCCCTCTCCAAAGGAGAGGGGGTTGGGGGTGAGGTTTTACAAATCTCCCAGTTGCGGCCGCATTATAATTTCCTCAACACAGGCCTGCGGCGAAAGGTGTGCAGCAGCATATACCATGGTAGCAATATCTTCGGCTTCCATGATGCGCTTAGGATCAATACCGCTTCCGCTCCAGCTATCCGTATAGGCTGCACCAGGCAAAACATGCGTTACTTTAATACCATAAGGTTTCATTTCTTCCCTAAGATTTTTACTGAAGCCATACAATGCAAATTTGCTGATGCCGTATGCCCCGCCATTGGGATAAGCATTAAGCGAAGCAATGGAACACATGTTGAAGATGTGGCCACTTTTTGTTGTTATCATCTGTGGCAACAATAATCTTGTAAGATGATAAGCACTGTACAGGTTAATTTCCATCAGGCTATCCAGGGCCCCGTCGTTTTCGCCATGTGCATTACCGGGTAAATAAACACCGGCATTGTTTACAAGAATATCCACTTTATCAGTAATACTATATATCCAGGCAGCAAATTCAGCCAGTTCTTTTTTATCGGCAACATCGCAGGTTTTGGTATGCATATGAATAGCCGGGTAAAGTTCCTTTAATTGATTGCCCGTTTTCTCCAGTTCAGTTTTAGTTCTTGCACAAAGGAATAACTGATGTGCCTGCCCATCTTTGGCAAATGCTGCCGCAATGGCTTTACCCAATCCTTTTGATGCGCCTGTAATTACAATGTTCATCTTAATTTTTTTAATTCACTAACTTGCAACGAAAGCTAAAGTTAACATGTCTTCATTAAATATTTACTAAGAGCTATACTTCGACTCGCCTTTGCGTAGCCGCTACGGCAGAGCAAGGCAAGCTCAGTAGAGAAAAGGGGGAAAAAGAGACTTATATTTCCTCTTTTTCTCCTTTGTCCTCTTAGCTTATCTATATTTTTTAATCTATTAACAATGCCCCAATACAAACACCTTTTTTTCGACCTCGACCATACCCTCTGGGATTTTGATGCAAACGCCAAGGAAACATTGGCTGAACTTTACAGCATCTTCGATCTTAACAACAGGATAAAAATTGATTTTGAAGATTTTTACCCTAAATATCTTTTTCATAATGAGCTGTTGTGGGACCGCTACCATAAAGGACTAATCAGTTCCGAAGACCTGAAATGGAAACGCATGTGGCGTACCATGCTTGATTTTAAGATCGCTGATGAACCATTGGCAAAAGATATGAGTGGTAAATTTCTGGATATACTGCCTACTAAAAAATTGCTTTTTCCACATACCCTGGAAATTTTGAAATATTTGATAGAGAAGAAATATAGCCTGCACTTAATTACCAATGGATTTGAAAAGACCCAATGGAGCAAGTTAACCAACAGCGGCTTGACCGGTTTTTTTACGCATGTTATCACGTCGGAAGGAAGCAACAGCTTAAAACCCAAAAAAGAGATCTTTGAATTTGCGATGGATAAGGCAAGCTCAACAGTAGCAGACAGTATTATGATAGGCGATAACCTGGATGCGGATATACAGGGAGCCATGAATGCAGGAATGGATACCGTTTTTGTAAATCACATCAATGCGGAGTGTGTAATAAAACCAACTTATACCATTACACACTTACAACAGCTTGAAGAGATCTTTTGATAAGGGTCATAAAAAAACCTTTCCGGAAGGAAAGGTTTGCATAAAATACGTTTCTAAATTTACATGCTAACTGTAGTTGCTTTTGCTTTGTCCTTGCAGCAGGCTTTGGTTGCACTTGCATCTTTCGATGATTTTGAACAACTTGCTTTACCTTCTGACTTTGTGCAGCAGGTTTTTCCTTTAGCACATTTTTTCTTCTTGCCTTTGTCCGCTAATGCAACCCCGCTAACAAACATAAATGCTGTAGCTAATAAAAATACTTTTTTCATGATTTATACATTTTTGATTTGTAAACGTGAAAGTAGCCAAGAAATTGCATAATGCCAACTCCGGCCCTGTTAAAGTTAGAGGGTTGCTATGATGGTAACACCACCCTTTACAACCTGGTTCAGCTCTACATTAACCCTGGTTCCGATGGGTAAAAGCATGTCTACCCGGCTGCCAAACTTGATAAAGCCCATTTCATCGCCCTGTTTAACCTTTTGGCCCACTTGTAAATAGTTTACAATTCGCTTGGCAAGTGCCCCGGCTATCTGCTTGACCAATATTTCCAGGTTCCCGTTTTTGAGCACAACAGAATGCCGCTCATTATCGGTAGATGATTTGGGATGCCAGGCTACCAGGTATTTGCCCTTGTGGTATTGGTTGTAAATCACATCCCCGTCAATAGGATTTCGGTTAACATGCACATTTGCAGGGCTCATAAAAATAGAAACCTGCAGGCGCTTGTCTTTAAAGTATTCTACATCGGTAGTCTCTTCAATAACAACCACCTTTCCATCAGCAGGGGCCACGATCACCCCATTAGTAATGGTTAGTTTTCTGTTAGGTATTCTGAAAAAAGATACCAGGAATAATAACAGCCCCAGGGTAATTACAAAAATGATATTGCAAAGCCACAACATGGAGGCACTTAAAAAATAATAAACTGAAAAGTTAATGGCCCCGAAGATCAAGGCAGCAATCGCAATACTTTTATATCCTTCCCTATGTATGGTCATTATGTAATATTGAGTTGCAAAGATAAAGGTTTTGAGTTTTGGGTTTAGGGTTTAGGGGTTTAAGGTTTGTAGTTTGTGGTTTGTAGTTAGAGGTTGGAGATCAGCGGATGAAAAAATACACATATATCCAAACAGCGGGCACTGCAATTAACAAAGAATCGAACCTGTCTAAAAATCCACCATGGCCCGGCATAAAACTGCCGCTGTCTTTTACATTGGCCATGCGTTTTAATTTGCTTTCGAGAAGATCGCCTAATGTGCCAAAGATCGCAGAGATTCCTGCAATGAATACCCAAGGCCAATAAAATTGGCACATAATTATTTTTGAAACTACCGCTGCTACTATGATTGTGATGATAATTCCTCCAATAGTTCCCTCCCATGTTTTTTTGGGTGATATTTTTGAGAAAGGAGTTCTCCCTATGAATGATCCAACAATATATGCCATTGTATCATTGATCCAAATAGAGAAAATGATACAAGCCGGAGTAATAGAAATCAGCGGTAAAGTTGAACTGTATGTATAAGGTTTTCTTAATCCAGAAAGGCAATCCGGTGAATTATTTAGAAAATAAATTGCATCAGAATAAAAATCAATCATCATCAATACCGGCATTGTTATATAGATCAAGCCCAATAAAGAATAAGCCAAATACTTATTTCCATATATCTTCTTCGTCAGTTTCACAAACTCAAACCAGCAACCAAAATGTATAAGTGTAAACAAGATCACGAAACTCCAGAAATTCCAAAGCAGTCCAACAAGCATCAGCACTACAAAGATGAGTGCAGTTAAAGCTCTTGTTTTAAAGGTTTGAACATTTAATGCCAAGACTATTGATTTTTATTTTCAGGAAAGTCGTGTAAGATACCTGCATGCTCCAGCAGGTTCTGCTCTTCAAATGCAATTTGCTTTCGGTTATTTTTTGATATTTTTTCAAATAATAAAAATATACCGATGGTTAATGCAAGAGCTATTAGTCCACCCCACCAGGGAACTTTGGGATCTAGTTTATCTACCTCAATTTTTTGCTGGTGCCTCGATATCCAGAACAGCTGGATGACCGCAACCGTGTTATTTAAAAAATGGGCGATGATATTAACCCAGATGTTCTTGCTGCGTTGGTACATCAGTCCCAAAACAAACCCAAGCACTGCCCTGCTTAAAAAAAGGAACACCGACATATGTATAAAACTAAATAAAAGCGAGGTAACGATCACAGCAAGTAATGGCTTCTGCCACCAACGCTCGAGTAAATTCTGCACAGCTCCTCTAAAGAAAAGTTCTTCGAACAATGCCGGAAAAAACGCCATGATAATGATGGCCATCAAAAATTCACCCCAGCTTTTTAAATTGCTTAATGCTGTTACCTGGGCATTATATTCTGCTTCCATACGCATGCCCATGGCATTCAGTTCCGGTAAATACCTTACCAGTTCCCTGCTAAGATCTGCCAGCGGATTGGCAATAATATTGGCTAAAAAAATAAGAAAGAATCCCAACACGATCTGTGCGGCATTAATATGTTTATTGAATCCCAGCCAGAAGGGGTTTTTGCCATGGCAAACAATAAGGAACAGCACAGCGGGCATAAATAAAAGAAAAAATGTACCTGTTACCTGCGATATCCTTGCATAACTAACATTTTCGGGTAGCATCAGTGCTTTAAGCATAGCATCGGCCATTTGATCAGCCGATAATCCGGAGGGTATCAACTGTAGACCAATAACCAACTGGATCCCTGCTGCCAGTATAAATCCTGCACCTAAAAAAACCAGTAAAATACCCAGTTGGCCCCATCCTGTAAACCCTTTAACACTCCTGTATCCCATTGCTTAAATGATTAGTTGTAAATTGCACCCGCAATATACACTGTGTACCAGTTTTAAAAAATAAAATGCCAAACATAGGCCCCATACAATTACCTGAATTCCCGCTCTTACTTGCTCCTATGGAGGATGTAAGTGATCCTCCTTTTCGTGCCGTTTGTAAGGACCATGGCGCCGACCTGATGTATACTGAGTTCATCAGCAGTGAAGGATTGATAAGGGATGCTATTAAAAGCCGCCAGAAATTAGACATTTTTGATTACGAAAAGCCGGTTGGTATACAGATATTTGGAGGTGATGAGGAAAGCCTTGCACTTGCAGCTAAGATAGTGGATGTTACCAACCCCGACCTGCTGGATATTAATTTTGGATGCCCGGTAAAAAAAGTTGCACTTAAAGGAGCCGGTGCGGGAGTTTTAAAAGACCTAGACCTTATGGTACGGCTAACGAGCGCAGTAGTAAGATCAACTTCCCTGCCGGTTACAGTAAAAACCCGTTTAGGTTGGGATGATAACACTAAAAATATAGAAGAAGTTGCTGAAAGGTTACAGGATGTAGGTATTAAAGCTTTGGCCATTCATGGTAGAACAAGATCCCAGATGTACAAGGGTAATGCAGATTGGGAACTGATCGGCAAAGTAAAGAACAACCCAAGAATTACTATACCCATTTTTGGTAATGGCGATATTGACAGTCCGGAAAAAGCATTGGAATACAAAAATAAATATGGCGTAGATGGTATCATGATCGGCCGTGCCGCAATAGGATACCCATGGATATTTAACGAGATAAAACATTTTTTAAAAACCGGTGAGCATCTATCACCCCCATCCATTGAAGACAGGGTGGCTGTATGCAAAAAACATTTACATAAATCCTTTGAGTGGAAGGGCCCCAAGGTGGGCATCTTTGAAATGCGCAGGCATTACACCAATTATTTAAAGGGCCTGCCGGGCATTAAAGATTACCGTTTAAGATTAGTTACGCTTAATTCTGTTGAAGAAATTGATGCGGTACTTGATGAAATTGTAATTAAGTATGCTGGCTACGAGTTTGAAAAAACACCGATAGAATTAATCAATTATCATGAGAAGTGCCCGGTGTAAATGGGTCGGGACGCTAACCTGAGCGTAGCGAAGGAGCGGCCTGAACCATTTACACCAAATGAACCAGTAGATTTCCTCTTCAAATACTGAGAATTTAAACTTGTTTGGATGGTGAGTGATTTTATACTTTAGCGTTCAGGCCGCTTGGAGCGTCCCGACCCTTAAGCAATCATTTTCTGCAATTCT
>JBKJMZ010000184.1:0-7457 GCA_046596255.1 Ferruginibacter sp.
GTGTTGCCTTGCCATGTTATTTTTAAAAGGGCAGGAGCAAATGATTGTAGATGCCAATGCATCTGTAAGAAAGTTACCGGCATCCTTTAGAAGTATAACTATTTCAAATGCAATTAAAGTGGTTATTACCCAGTCTGATACAGAAAGCCTGGCAGTAAGCGCTGCAGAAGAAAAATATAAGGATGAAATAAAAACAGGAATAGAGAACGATATTTTAAAGATTCATTTTAGCGGAAACAGTAATTGGAGAAGTAAGGACCGCCAGTTGAAAGTGTATCTTTCCTTTAAGAATCTTTCCTCGATTTCTATATCCGGGGCTTCAGATGTAATGGCTATTGGCCAAATCAATGTAAAAAATCTTACGGTAAATGTTTCTGGTGCCAGCACCATTAAAGGGGAATTTTATACTGATAAACTGGAGCTGGATCTGAGCGGCGCCAGTAAAGCTGTATTAAATGGTAAATCAGCAGTGATGAGTATTAAATCAAGCGGCGCCAGCGATGTGGATGCTTTTAATCTGGAAACTTCAATATGCAATGTCAGTGCTTCGGGAGCTTCTGATGTTGATGTGCATGTAGAGAAAGAAATAAATGCAACAGCTTCGGGAGCAAGTAAAATAAAGTATAAAGGAAACGCTGGAATTAATAATATGAAAGCAAGCGGGGCTGCATCCATTTCCAGGCAGGAGTAAAATTTCTTTTTCAATAAAATCGAATATCATTTGGCAGCAAAGCCGTAAAGCCCTATTTTTGCACCGCGAAGTAGAGCAGCGGTAGCTCGTCGGGCTCATAACCCGAAGGTCAGAAGTTCGATCCTTCTCTTCGCAACAAAATCCTCAGATCACCAGGTTTGAGGTTTTTTTATTCTTAGCAGGTTTTCGCTAATGAATTTGATTATCTCCTCCTTTTCTGCGGCAGTTATGGTAATCATGCTCATACAAAAGCCCGCCAACAGCTAATTGCTGACAGCTAAAAGCTAATTACATGAAATCAGGTTTTGTAAACATATTTGGTAAGCCCAACGCAGGCAAAAGCACTTTACTCAATGCATTGATGGGAGAGAAGATGGCCATTGTATCGCACAAGGTACAAACCACGAGGCATCGTATCAAAGCCATCTTAACAGAAAAAGATTATCAGATCATCTTTTCAGATACACCGGGTATCATTGAGCCCAAGTACAAACTGCACGAAAAAATGATGCAGGCAGTATCCGGTAGCCTGGAAGATGCAGATGTGGCATTGCTGATAACCGATGTAAGAGAAAACACGGAAGAAAGTCACGCTATTTTTAGTGCGTTACGACTAAAAGCTCCGGCAATAGTTATTTTAAATAAGGCCGATACCGTTAATGGTGAACAGTTAAAAACCACAGCTGCATTTTTTGCTGCTCAACCGTATTGTAAACAGGTGGTTTCTTTATCTGCCTTAAAAAAGACCGGTATTGATGAACTTTTAAAAATCATTTTAACTTATTTGCCCGAAGGACAACCTTTTTATGAAGGTGATGATTTAAGCGATATGCCTACCAAATTCTTTGTAGGTGAGATCATCAGGGAAAAAATATTCTTACTGTACGGCGAAGAGATACCTTATCATGCAACTGTACTGGTGCAGGAGTTCAAGGAAAAAGCATCGTTAACTAAAATAGGCGCAGAGATCATTGTGCAGCGGGAAACACAAAAAGGAATAATACTTGGTGGTGGAGGCAGCATGATAAAAAAACTGGGTACCGATGCAAGAAAAGATATTGAAACATTTTTAGGAAGAAAAGTATTTTTAGAATTGTTTGTAAAAGTGCGGCCGAAGTGGCGGGATAATGAGTTTCAGTTGAAGGAATATGGGTATTAGTTGGCAGTTGGCAGTTGGCAGTGGGCAGTGGGCAGTGGGCAGTGGGCAGTTGGCAGTTGGCAGTTGGCAGTGGGCAGTGGGCAGTGGGCAGTGGGCGGTGGGTAGTGGGTAGTGGGCAGTGGATGATATAGCATATAAAGTTACAAAAACATCATAATATAATTACCAACAGATTGCAAATTGCCAACTGCCAATTGTAAACTGCCAACTGATTAATAATGGGAAGTTATAAAGATCTGGAAGCTTTTAAAAAAGCCTATGCACTGGCGATGGAAATATTTGAAGTCAGCAAATCATTTCCGTCTGAAGAAAAATATAGTTTAACTGACCAGGTAAGAAGGAGTTCCAGGTCAGTTTGTGCAAATTTTGGAGAGGCATATCGAAGACGGAAATATCCTGCTCATTTTGTGAGTAAGCTATCAGACTCAGATGCTGAAAATACAGAAACAGAAATATGGATCCAGTTTTCATTTGATTGTAAATACATCAATGAAGATAAATTCAAAAATTTAACTGAAAGGTCTGCCGAAGTAGGAAGAATGTTAGGTTATATGATACAGAACCCGGATAAGTTTAGTAAGTAGTAGTGGGCAGTGGGCGGTGGGCAGTTGGCAGAAAGCTGTGGGCAGTGGGCAGAAAGCTGTGGGCAACTGCCAACTGGCAACTGCAAACTGCCAACTTGATTTTGAAGAGAGTAATAATAACAAATAAAATTAAAATCCGCAGAGTGCAATTGCCAACTGGCAACTGCAAACTGCCCACCGACCATGAGTTTCACAGTAGCAATAACAGGAAGGCCCAATGTGGGCAAAAGCACATTCTTTAACCGTTTGCTTGAGCAGCGTAAAGCCATCGTTGATGATATCAGCGGGGTAACACGTGACCGGCAGTATGGTGTAGCCGAATGGGCAGGCAAATCATTCAACGTAATTGATACCGGAGGATTTGTAGCCGGCAGCAATGATGTGTTTGAAAAAGAGATACGCAAGCAGGTGGTAATAGCCATTGAAGAAGCCAATGCCATTATTTTTATGGTTGATGCATCAACAGGCATCACTGAGCTGGATAACAGCATGGTTGACCTGTTGCGCCGCAGCACCAAGCCCGTTTTTTTAGTGGTGAATAAAGTAGATAATCATGAAAGGCTGATGGAAGCCAGTGAATTTTATGCGCTTGGTTTCGACCAGATATTCTTTGTTTCTTCCATCAGCGGAAGCGGCACTGGTGAAATACTGGATGCGATAACAGAAAAGATCAGTGATAAAGATTCTGAAGAGGCAGCAACCGTAACTGACCTTCCAAAAATTGCTATAATCGGTCAGCCCAACGTAGGTAAATCATCTTTATTAAATGCATTGATAGGGCAGGAGCGTACCATTGTAAGTGATATTGCAGGTACCACAAGAGATACCATTCATACGCACTACAATCTTTTCAACAAAGAATTTATGCTGATTGATACCGCAGGTATCAGGCGCAAAGCAAAAGTGCATGAAGACCTGGAATTTTATTCGGTGATACGGGCCATTAAAGCCGTGGATGAATCAGATATCTGTATGCTGATGCTGGATGCAGGCAAAGGCATTACCGCACAGGATCTTTCTATTTTTGCGCTGGCCGTAAAAAAAGGAAAAGGTATTGTAGTGCTGGTTAATAAATGGGATCTTGTTGATGAAAAGAAAACCAATACCACCAAAGACTACGAAAAGGAGTTAAAGAAAAAATTTGCGCCTTTTAGCGATGTGCCCATCATTTTTATTTCGGTAACCGAAAAACAACGGATATTTAAAAGTATTGAAATGGCGCTGGAAGTTTTTGAGAACCGAAAAAGAAAGATAACTACATCGCAACTTAATGAAGTGATGGGGAAAGCCATCGAAGCTTATAAGCCACCTGTAGTACGGGGCAACCAGCTAAAAATAAAATACATTACCCAGCTGCCTACATTTACACCCAGCTTTGCATTTTTCTGTAATTATCCCGATGATGTTAAAACGCCTTACAAAAATTATTTAGAGAACCAGTTGCGTGAAAAATTCAATTTCAGTGGAGTACCGGTGAGGTTGTTTTTCAGGAAGAAGTGATTATTTAGTTCGGAGTCCGGAGTTCGGAGTCAGGAACTTGCATCTCACCTGTGCATGCTCCTAACTCCTAACTCATGACTCCTGACTCCCGCCTAACATCTTTGTCATATAATTATCATTATTTTAAATTCATTATTTTTTCTTACGCATTTATTAAAATTTATTGATTAATTAGTATATGTTCACTTATCAAAAATTGAAAAGCGAAAAATCACCATATATTCCCTTTGTCCTTATTGCAAAATCCAATTTTATCAAAAACCATTTTTAATTTTTCTCCGCAGCAATGTCTTCAGTACCAAAGCATATTACTGATCAAGCATGCCCAAACTATACCTGCTGTTAATCACGGTCTGCCATCCTGAGAATAGGCTTGGCCTCACTCATATTCCACGATCATTGCATTTTTTATACAAATTGGCTGCGAATGATATTCAATAAATTTTTCGGGGCCGCCAAACCAGTCTAATACTTTTTGCCGCTCAAGCTTTGTGGGGGCATCAGAGAGGATGGCATTATAAGAAGACCAGGGCCAGTTCCCCAGATCTTTATGATATCTATGATGAACCACATTGTTATGAATGTAAAAAACAGTGGCGGTAAATTGACCATCAGATGTTACTGTTACCCGCCGCATGTAATCTATAAATAAAGCGCCCTTGCGATGATTTTTTTTATTAAAGGCCTTGGCATAGCTGTTGAAGAGGTTTGAGAACTGCTGCATTACAAAAACCGGCTGCCAGTTCTCAACTTCGGTGCTGCGGGGTTTTACTTTTTTGTATTGTTCCTTTAATTCGTCGAAAGGTTTTACCTGTACTAACAAATGAAAATGGTTAGGCAACAAACAATAAGCAAAAGTATCTGCAACCGGGGTTATGTACTTATCATACCGTTTTAAAAAGAACCGGTAATTATCCTCGTTTAAAAACAATTTCTCCTTTCCTACGGCACGGGCGGTGATGTGGCAAATATGATCTGCCAGCAGGGGTGGGTAATAATCCATGCTTTATATTATTAGGGAACAAACATAAAAATTATGTCTGTAAAATATTATTGGTAATCCTCAGCCAAACTTGTGTTTTTCCCCGGCGTGCCACCTCATGCTCCGGATGCTGTGCATAAGGTTTGGGGGTGTGAGGGGCTAACTTATAAGGTTTGAGAAGGGCTATATGGCATGGAAAACCTTATAAAGTTTGCAGTGCTGGCTTGTGCGGTCTATTCCCCCACACACAAACGCCGCCAGATTTGCTTTGCTCATTTCCCCGCTGCAAACCTGACGGGTTTTGCAGCGCATGGTTTGTGACGTGGAATGTTTGGGGGTGTGAGGGGCTAACTTATAAGGTTTGAGAAGGGCTATGTGGGATGGAAAAACCTTATAAAGTTTGCAGCGCTGGCTTGTGCGGTCTATTCCCCCACACACAAACGCCGCCAGGTTTGCCTTGCTCATTTCCCTGCTGCAAACCTGACGGGTTTTGCCCAATGTGGAAATAATTATATAAAATTAATCGGACATGCAGCAGCAGATTTAAATAAAAAAGTATCTTGTGGCTATAAACCTTAATATCCTCCTAAAAACCGAACTGTGTTTTGGCGTAAATTGTTTAAAAACAAGGCCTTAATAAAAACAACATACCCATCGGTTGCATTTAATACCAGCCGCTATTTTTATTTAAAAGCATAATTAAATTCAAACTATGAAGAAAGGTTACGTACTATTTTTATTGATTTTTGGAAGTTTAGGAGTTTGGGGACAGGTTGTTTGGAGTGGTGCTGCTGCTTGTGTTCCAGGTGGTAATACCGCTTGGCTTACACCTTCTAATTGGTGTGGAGGGGTGCTTCCAGGATCCGGTCAAATTGCCCGGTTTGGTGCTGATGGTACTGCTACTTTACTTGACATTGATATGAATGCAATTTCAGTTGCTAATAAAACAATGGGAGCAATTGAAATAGAAAATGCAAACACTGTTGTACGGACTATTCAAAATAGTTCAACTACTGTTGCAGGAGCAATAGTATTAAATGGTGCCACAGTCAATTCGGTGCCTAATGTAATTCTACGAAATAATAGTTCAACATTACTTTCAATTTCAAATAATGCTAATCCTACAGGGGTTTTTGGCATTTCCTTGGGTAATACCACTGAAAATATTATTAATATTGATGGTACCGGAGGTATTACAATTAATGTTGTAATAAAAGATTCCACCTTAGGAGCAAAAAAGTTAACAAAAGGGGGTGTTGGTTCTGGAGTGCTTACTTTGGTAGGTGCAAATACTTATACTGGAGGTACGACAATTACAGCGGGCACATTAACATGCGGGGCAATAAACACAATACCTGCTACAGGTCAAGTCACCTTTAATGGCGGAACTTTAAGAACTGGTGCTACAAGCGGATTCACTCAATCAACAGGTACACTTAACCTTACAGAAAATTCAAATATTATTTTAGGTACAGTAGTTCACTCACTTAGTTTTGCAAATAGTAACGCTGTTTCATGGACGGCTGGTAAAACATTAACTATAACAGGATGGACAGGAGGATATAATGGAACAACTGGTACTGAAGGTAAAATTTTTGTGGGCTCAGATGCAACTGGATTAACTCCTGCACAATTATCACAGATTATTTTTTTTAATGGAGTAATTAATTTTTCGGCAAAAATACTTTCTTCTGGCGAAGTTGTACCGTTTATCACTACTGCAACTGATTATTTCCGTTCAGTAGCATCGGGCAGTTGGGTTAATTTAGCAACCTGGCAAAGTTCATCGGATAGTAGTTACTGGATTCCTGCAACACTAGTACCTGATGCAACCGCAGCTCATGTAGTTATACATAGCCCCGATTCTGTTTGGTTAGATATGCCCAGAACTACAGCAAACCTTACAGTTTTATCAGGAGCAAAAGTAAATGCACTTGCATTTTCAGTTACGGCAACAAGCAGTTTTAATTTACTGGGTACAGCATCTTTTTATCAGGGAGGTACCAGTACACCAGTACCCGGTGTGGGAGTTCAACAGGTTTTAGCTGCTACCAGTAATTATTATTTTAATGGAACTCAGGCCGGTACAACTCCTGGTGCATATCCAGCCTTCGGGAACCTGTTTTGGCAGCCGGCCCCAACCACTGGCGGAACTTTTGAAAATTCTGCTACTATAGCACCTGCTAATCTGGGCCTGTATGTACAGGGTAATATGACCATCAATTTACAGAGTGCGGCTCAGCAGGAAATTATGTTTGCAACTGGCACTTCTGTAACCAGGAGTCATGTTATTCTGGGTAACTTAAATATTTTAAGTGCCAATTCAAAAGTTGTTGTAACAAATGGCGGTCTCCCGGTTAGGGGAACTTTAACAGTTGGTGGCAATATCAACATTAGTGCAGGTATATTACAGGGTACGAGTACAACCCCTGCAACGGATGGTAGTGCATCTTTAAATTTATTAGGTAATATAAATAATACCGGAGGTACAATTCAAACAGGTTTAAGTACTGCAGGAAAATTCAGTTTGAATTATGTTGG